>DASZPP010000129.1:0-6663 GCA_035549975.1 Opitutus sp. | reverse complement strand
CGCACCCTCACCGTGAACCAGTCCGCCGACGGCACCTTCGCCGGCGTGATCCAGGGCAGCGGCGGCGGGCTGATGAAGAATGGCAGCGGCACGCTCACGCTCTCCGGCGCCAACACCTACACCGGCGGCACGACGGTCTCCGCCGGCACGCTCGCGCTCGGCGGCAGCGAGCGGCTGGCCGACGCGGGTGCGCTGACGGTGAGCGGCGGGACGTTCGACCTCGGTGCGTTCAATGAAACCGTCGGCGCCGTCGCGCTTTCGTCCGGCAGCATCACCGGCAGCGGCGGCACGCTCACTGGCTCCTCCTATGCGGTGCAGGCGGGCGGGATCTCGGCGAATCTCGGCGGCTCCGGCGCGTTGACGAAGTCCGGCAGCGGCACAGTGGTGCTCACCGGCGTCAACAGCTACAGCGGCGGCACCGCCGTCACGGGCGGGTTGCTCGAGATCAGTTCCGACGCGGCGCTGGGCACGGGGGCACTGCTCCTCGCCGGCGGCGGCATCAAATACGGCGCGGCATTCGACAACCTGCGCGCCTGGAGCCCCGGCGGCTCCGGCGCCGTGATCGACACGAACGGCTTCGACGTGACCTACGCCGGCGACGGCATCACGGGAAACACGTATTTCACGAAGCAGGGCGCCGGCACGCTCACGCTCACCGGCACGCACGATTTCACCGGCGGTTTCACAAGCATCAACGAGGGCACGCTTCAGCTTGGCGACTCCGGCCACGTCCTCCCCGACGCCACCGCCGTCGTGATCAATGCCGGCACATTCGCGCTCGGTGCGGCGGACGAAACCATCGGCTCGCTCGTCGGCTACGGCGGCACGCACGTGACCCTCACGTCCGGCCACGCGCTGACGATCAACGAAACCAGCGACACCACTTTCAGCGGCGTTATCGCGGGCAGCGGCGGCGCCATCGTCAAGGCCGGCGCCGGCACGCTGACCCTTGGCGGCACCAGCACCTACGACGGTGGCACGACCGTCAGCGCCGGCACACTGCTGCTCGGCAACACCGGCACCATCCTCGCCGACACCGGCGCCGTCACGGTGAATGGCGGCACCCTTGCGCTCGGTGCGGCGGACGAAACCATCGGTTCGCTCGCCGGCACCGGCGGCACGATCGAGCTGTTCAATGGCGCCGGCCACAGCCTCACCGTCAACCAGTCCGCCGACGGTACCTTCGGCGGCGTGATCCACGGCACCGGCGGCGCGCTGGTGAAAAATGGCGGCGGCACCCTCGAGCTCACCGGCGTCAACACCTACACCGGCGCGACCACGGTCAACGCCGGCATGCTCGTCGTCAACGGCTCGGCGGCGGCCAGCACATTCACGGTCAACGCCGGCGGCACGCTCGGCGGCAGCGGCACCGTCGGCCCGCTCACGATCGCGAGCGGCGGCACGCTCGCGCCCGGCAACTCGCCCGGCACGCTCAGCGCCGGCGACACGACGTTCGGGTCCGGCGGCACGTTTCAGCTTCAGGTCAACGACGCCACGGGCGCGGCCGGCACGAACTACGACCTGCTCGACATCTCCGGCACGCTCACGCTCACCGCCACCGCCGGGAATCCCTTCGTCATCGATCTCACCTCGCTCACTTCTGAAAACGCCTCCGGCCTCGCCGATCATTTCGATTCCGCCGGCGCCTATTCGTTCATGTTCGTCACGACCTCGGGCGGCATCACCGGTTTTTCCGCGGACAAGTTCCTCATCGACACGGCGAACTTCGCGAATCCGTTCAGCGGCACCTGGTCCATCGCGAGCGACGGCTCCAACCTCACGCTCAACTACGGCCTCACCGCCGTGCCCGAGCCCGCGACCTATGCCGCGCTCCTCGGCCTCGGCGCCCTCGCTTTCGCCGCCGCGCGGAAACGTCGCGCCGCACGCTGATCATTTTGGAGTGCGGCAGTCCCCGGGCGCTTTTCGATCCAAAGTGTCGGAGGACTGGCGCAGTCCAAAAAACCTCCGTCGCTCATCTTTGATGCCCACCGACTATCCCCGTATGCAGTCCGCGTCCGCCCGGAAGTCCTGCGCGTAAATCAACCCGATCACGGCGCGCGCCACCGTGCTCGCATCGAGCATGTGCCGCATGTCGCGAAACTCGCCGCGCGCCACCACCGACGCGATCTCGCTCTCGAGGGTGAAGCCGTCCGCCGGCATCGGCAGCGGATCGAACATCACGACATGGTTGTGCAGCGTGAGTCCGCCCGCCGGCCGGTTCGCCGGGTTCACGTAGAACGTCCGCTCGAGGCACTCGCGATTCAGTCCGCCGATGTCCGTCGTCAGGTCGATCCCGCAGCCCGCGATCAATCCCGTCACGCCGCGATGCCGCGGCTCCCGGTCGAACTCGAACCACGTCGGAAAATTGCTCGGATCCGTGATCAGCTTCCCGTTCGCCGGCGCATTCGGCGCCACCGGCGCGCGCACCACGCCCGCGCCGAACACCGCCGGCATCTCCGCCCGCATCGCCAGCCCGATCACGCCGCGGTAATCACGCCGGCGCGCCTTCGCCTGGTCGAAAAGCAACCGGTAGAGTTCGCTCATCGTGATCCCTTCCGGGTGCGCACTCGTGAACTCCGCCTGTTCGTTGAACGCGCCGGCGAGCGACGCGTTGAAGCCGGTCCGCAGCAACACCTGCCCGCGGTCGCGCTGCGGAATCAGGAAATCCGGCCGGTCGTTCCCGTCGCACGGCAGCCACACCATCGTCCCGCCGATCGTGATCATCTCGCCCATCAGCGTAAAATATTCGTCGAGCCGGTCGCCGAGCCCGCCGAGCCCGATCGAATACGCCTTTTCCGAAAATCGCTTTGAAAACAAATGCCCCGGCGTCACCCGCGCCGCGAGCACGTCCATGATGTCGCCGGCGATCTCGACAAATCCCGGCTCGTTCGCGCCCGGCAGGAATCGCAGCGTCCCCCACTCGCCGCGCACCGTTTCCGCCCGCGACCAGTCCGCCTGCCTCGCCGCCTCGCCCCCGCTCGATTCGCCTTCGCCCGCCGCGCCGCCGCCCGCCCCGAACATCCCGCCGAACCCCGCGATCTCCAGCACGCTCCGGCAATACTCCGACACCGCCACGAGCCGCAGCCCGCCGCCGCGCTCGCCCAGCAGCTTGTGCGTCGCGAGCAACACGCGCAGCGCCGACGAACTCAAATAATTCACGCCGCCCAGCTCCAGCTCGACGACCCTCACGCCGGCGAGCCGCTCCGGCGCCAGCGCCGACCGCAACGCTTCCGCGCCGGCCGAGTCGAGCCGGCCGGCGAGCGTGAGCTTCAAGTCGTTCGTCGTCCGGCGCGTTTCCGAGATCGTCATGCGCCGCGCAGGCTAACGTTCCCGCTCGCCGTCGCGCCAGAATTCTTTCGCGCCGTCGCCGCTCAATCGTGCCGGCAGTCGCACCGTGAACGTCGCGCCCGCGCCGAATGTCCCGCTTTATTCGGACTTTGCTGTTGCACGACATGGGCACGCTGGGCGACGGCATCGCGCAGGCCGGGCCAGCCCGCGCGGATTGCGCACCGCGCCGCTCTGGGCCTCCACGCGTGCTCAGCGTATCTTCACGACGGCCGTGCCCGCACGATCGACGCTGCCATCCGTGCACACGACGGCGAGGCCGCCGGCCCGCGGGAGGCCTACACGCAACTCATGAGCGCCGGACAGCAGCAGCTTCTTGCGTTCCTGAACACGCTGTAGTCCTGCCGGTTCGCGCCTCGCGCGTGCCGGCGGCCCCCGCGCCGGGCGTAACTTTTCTTCCGCCGCGGGGTCTTTTCAGTGTGCGCATCTTGAAGACCCTTCTCACGGCCGCGCTCGTCGCCACGGCGTTGATCGGCGGATTGTTCGTCGTCGCCACATTGGCCCTCGTGATTCTCACCGTCGCGTTCTACCGCCGTCTCACGTCGCCGGCGAGCGTGGTGTCGCCGCGGCCGGCCGGCCGCCACGCGATTCCGGCCGTCGCGGAGGACGAAGCGATCGATGTCGTCGCGACCGAGTTGCCGGCCAAGCATTGACCGGTGGTGCGCGCCGCGATCTCGCGCCCGACCTGTCAGCCGCGCGGCCGAATCCAGGGGTCAATCCAGCCGCAGCTCGTCGCACGCGATCTGGAACCGGATCCGCACGCGTGACAGCCACCAGCCGAAATCATTGATCTCGACCCCGGCCTCCTTCAGCCACTGCTCCGACGGCAGCGCCGGCAGCTTTTCCTCCGGCACGCAAAACAGCGAGCGCGCCCAGCGCGCCGTCGCGAGGATCATGCTCATCTGCCGGTGCTCGGGCGGCGATTGTTCGGGGTCGATTTGAAAACGCACCGCCGCCGCCACGGTCGACGAAAATCCCCACAGCTCCAGCAGTGCCGCGCCCGCTTCCGCGTGCGAAAATCCAATCCACGCGCGCTCCGCCGGCGCGAAATCCTGCGGGTAACCGGACGAGGCGAACACCTGTTGTTTCCGCTCGCGCGATGCATGCCGGTCGAGCACCACGAGCCCGATCCCGTGCATCAGCCCGGCCGTGTAAGCTTCACTGCAGTCCGCATCGCAATGCTCCGCCAGGCTCCCCGCGGCGATTCCGCACGCCACCGCCCGCTCCCACAGCGTCTGCGCATCGAGACCATACGACACCAGCGGCCGACCGACCAGTTGCGAGGCCACCGCATAAGTCACCAGCTCGTAAACCCCGTCCAACCCGACGCGCTGGATCGCTTCGAAAATCGTGTTCACCGGTTCGCCGCGGCCGAAGTGAACGCTGTTGGCCATCTTCACGACGCGCGCCGACAGTCCCGGCTCGAGCGCGACCAGTTCCGCCAGTTGGTCGATCACCGTGTTCGGCGCGACCAGCAGCCGCTGCAGGCGCTGCAACACCTTCGGCGCCGGCGGCAAATCATTCAGCCGGCGCACGAGGGATTCGGGCGTAGGCTTGAAGAACGGCAGGGTTGGCAGCATGAGAGTAAATCGTCACACGCGAGCCGGTCTGTAGCCCGGCCGTTCTCCCCGGCCGCAACCGATTGCGCGATCCGCCCTAACCAGCGATATTCTCCCCCGCATGCCCGACCCCGGCTCCATTTACGAGCAGCTCGCCACGCTTGAGCGCGCCGGTGCGCCCTTCGTGCTGGTCGTCCTCATCGAGGCGCTCGGCAGCACGCCGCAGGACACCGGCGCCAAGATGCTCGTCACGCCCGCCGGCCTGCACGCCGGCACCGTCGGCGGCGGCCGGCTCGAAGCGCGCGCCATCACGCTCGCACAGGAAATTCTGGCGGCGACCGACGCCTCGCGCGACCGGCCCCGCTTCGTTTCGTGGACGCTCAAGGGCGACGTCGGCATGACCTGCGGCGGAGCGGTGAAACTCTATTTCGAGCCGCATCCCGCCGGCGGCTCCGCCTGGACCATCGCGATCTTCGGCGCCGGCCATGTCGCGCAGGCGCTCCTGCCCGTCCTGCTCCCCCTGCCCTGCACCATCCAACTCTACGACTCGCGCCCCGACTGGATCGGCAAACTCCCGCACGCCGGGAATCTTCGCGCCGAAACCGTCGCCGATCTTCCCGCCGTGATCGACACGCTGCCCGACGACGCCTTCGTGCTGTCGATGACGCAGGGGCACAAGACCGACCGGCCCATCCTCCATCGCGCCCTCGCCACGCGAAAGTTTCCCTATCTCGGCTGCATCGGCAGCGACGCCAAGGCCGCCATCCTTCGCAAGGAACTCGTCGCCGACGGCCTGCCCGCCGAACGCGCCGCGGAATTTCACTGCCCGGTCGGCCTCGATTTCGGCACGAACCACCCGCACGAAATCGCCCTCAGCATCGCCGCCCAACTCCTCGCCGAACGCGACCGCCTGAAGTAGCGCAGGCGTCCGTGCCTGCTCTCCCCCGCCAATCCCCCGTCGTCACCGCGCCGCCAGCTTCACGTTCGATTCCGGCACATCCGGCGCCTCGCTGCGAAATCCCGCGAGCCACATCCCGAGCCGCACCTCCGACGCACTCATGAACGCCTTCCACACGAGGCCCGTCCGATAATTTTCCGTCATCAGGAGCATGATCCCGAGATCGATCCCGATCACGTCGTGCGAAGCCCAGCCGGTTTGCGGGTTGAACGCGTCCACGAAGCCGTAGCGCTTCCAGACCCTGGCGCCGCCGACTTCCTTCATCCGCCGCAGCGCCTCGATGCATTCCGCCGGTGCAAACGGCAGCGATCCGCCCGGCGCGCACGGCACCACGGTTCCATCCGCCGCGTCCGAGCCGAACCCGCCCGGTCCGCCCCACGCGATGTAGCCGCGCGCGCTGTCCGATGCGGTGAGGCCCCAGAGGTCGCGCGACCAGCCGTGGAACTTGTTCGAAAGCTGCGCAAACCAGTCGCGCTGCGCCAGCGTCGCCTCCACCGAGTTCACCCAGTAATCCGCATACTCGTCGCGCTGCCCGCGAAAATCGAACCACGCATGCGCATACTGGTGCGTGAACAGCGGACCCGAATCGATGAACTTCCGCCCCTCGAAACTCACGACCGGCTCACGCCGCCACGCCTCCCACGACTCCGGCGGCAGCTCGTTCGCCGGCGCGCCGATCCCGAGCAGATACAATCCCATCAGCTCCGCGTAGCTGTCCCAGCGCGAATGAATGAACCCCGTTTCCGGCCGCCAGCCATGCGTGAGCGTCCGTCCGCCGTTCAACGCCCACCGCCAGTCCAC
>DASZPP010000128.1:0-12481 GCA_035549975.1 Opitutus sp. | reverse complement strand
CTCGTCATCGCCGGCGCGGACGAAACCTCGAATGTGCTGATCTTCACGGTGGGCCGCGCGACGGCCTTTGATCCGACCGGGCATTACGACATCCTCAAGGCGCCGGCGACGCCCGGCAGTGGTGCGGCCAACGACCCGGCGACGAACGGCAGCCCGCTCTTCGCCGGCCACGACGCCACCCATTACGACGGGTTTGCCGATCTCGCCTTTGTCGCGATCACCTCCACGAACGGAAAATTCGGCGGCCTGCGGGCCTCGAACGCGCACTTCAGCGCGGTGAACGGGTTCACGGGCGTGTATGCGCCGGGCGTGGCGTTTGCCGGCCCGGTCTACATCGGCGACATCGATGCCGGCAGCACGAGCGCGGCGGTGTCGGCGACGCCGGTGATCATCATCGGCTCGACCGCCGACGCGCGGATCACGGGTGGCGATTTGCGGCAGACGAACGGCAAGGCGGTGCAGGTGCACGGGCTCACGCAGTTGAAATTCACGGCGGGCAGCGACGCGGCGGGCGCGCTGTTTCCCGCTCGAAACAATCAGGGCGTGCTCGAGGACAACGGCGTGAACGTGACCTCGCAGGTCGTGATGAATCCGTAGAGGGTGCCAGGTGCTTTCTGGTGTAGCGGCGGGCAGGGATGCCTGCCGCTGCTCGAAGCACACGATCTTTCGCGGGGGAAGAGCGCATGACATGCGCAAGCCGGCCGGGCTCTCCAAGCCGGACTCATGCAGTTGAACCACGGATGAACACCGATAAACACGGATGGAAAGAAAAGGCCGGTGTCGGGACGAAGTCCGAGAATTCCTTCACTGAATGGTGAAGCCGACCGCGAGGCCATCGCCCCGCAATCCATTCTGATCGGTGTTCATCCGTGTCTATCCGTGGTTTTCTACTGAATTTTTCCGGCTAAGAGCGGCGGCGAGCCGGCGCCCTCCCGCAAGACGCGGTCGCGGCGCATGTCTAAGGTTAGAGCGCGGCGCCGGGTTGCTGCGCCACCCGACGGGGTTTTCCTGGGCGTGTTTTCTCCCCGGATTCGCGCGCGGAACCGCGCGCGATCGTCCGGGAGCACGTTGCCATGAAATCATCGAAGTCGTTTTTCGTCGCGGTCCTGTCGGGTTGGTGTGCGCTCGTGCGGCCGGAGCTGGCGGCGGCGCCCTCGGGTCCGCCGCTCGCGACGGGGCTGCACAAATATCTCGGCGGCATCGACAGCTCGTTGCAGCGGGTGAATTTCACGAGCTACTTCGACCAGGTCACGCCCGAGAATGCGGGCAAATGGGGCAGCGTGGAGGGGACGCGCGACGTCATGAACTGGACCGAGCTCGACACGGCCTACGCGCTCGCGAAGACGAACGGATTTCCGTTCAAGATGCACAACCTGATCTGGGGGGCGCAGCAGCCGGCGTGGATCAGCTCGTTGCCGGCGGCCGACCAGCTCGCGCAGATCAAGGAATGGTTCGCGGCGGTCGCCGCGCGTTACCCGGACATCGACATGATCGACGTGGTGAATGAGCCGATCAACACGCCGCCGGACGGCATCAACGGGCACGCGAACTACCTGAACGCGCTGGGCGGCACGGGTGCGAGCGGCTGGGACTGGGTGCTCGAGGCATTCCGGCTGGCGCGCACGTATTTTCCACATTCGAAGCTGCTCGTGAACGAGTACAATGTGACGAGCTCGGCGAATGCGGCGCAGCGTTACGTCGGCCTGATCCAGCTCCTGCAGGCGGACAAGCTGATCGACGGCATCGGCATCCAGGAGCACGCGTTCGAGACGGTGTATTATCCGGCCTCGTCGATTTCGGCGAACCTGAACACCGTCGCCGCGACGGGGCTGCCGATCTTCATCTCGGAGTTCGACATCGACGGCGCGGATGCCGACGGCACGGTCGACGACGCGAAGCAGCTCGCGGAATACCAGCGGGTGTTCCCGATTTTCTGGGACAATGCCGCGGTGCGCGGGGTGACGCTGTGGGGTTACCGCCGCGGATTGTGGCGCGACGCCGAAGGCGCCTACCTCGTGCGCGACGACGGCACCGAGCGCCCGGCGCTGACTTGGCTGCGGTCCTACGTGCTCGGCGATCGCGCCGCGGCGGCGGTGCTGCCGCGAACGCAATCGGCGGGCTGGGGCGGCAGCGTGACCCTGACGGCAGCGGTCTCGGGCGATCCGGCGCCGACCCTGCAATGGGCGGACAACGGCGGAGCGCTGGCCGGCGCGACGAGCGCCACCCTCGCGCTCGCGAACCTGCGGCCGGCCGACACCGGGCTCTATGAAGCGGAAGTGACGAATGGCACCACGACGGCGACGAGCGTTCCGGTGATTGTTGGACTCGATCTGCCGCCACCGCGGCCGACTGACGGCATGGCTTCGGTGGTGGGCGACGGCACCGTGGTTGGCGTCGGCATCAGACATCCGAACGGCAACGGCTACGATCAGGTGCTGCTGACCGGACCCGCGGCGACGGTCAATGCCTACTCCAGCCGGGTGACCCGCACCTCGTTCATCGACATGAACGGCGACATCGTGCAGGTGGAATTCAGCGGCGCGGGATCCCTGTCGCTCGTGCTCGACGGGGCGGAGAGCCCGGCGCCGCCGGAGAACTAC
The DNA here is from genome assembly GCA_035549975.1 of Opitutus sp. Lineage (GTDB taxonomy): Bacteria > Verrucomicrobiota > Verrucomicrobiia > Opitutales > Opitutaceae > Opitutus. Next base: position 9,881 of record DASZPP010000128.1, on the reverse strand, counting down.
AACCAGCCGAGCGTCAGTTACGTGAAAGGTCACGTCGGCCTTGTGATCGCCGGCGCGGACGAGACGACGAACGTGCTCGTGTTCACGGTTGGGCGGGCGACGGCGTTCGACCCGACGGGACATTACAACATCCTGCTGGCGCCCAGTGCCACGAATGATCCGGCAAAGAACGGCAGCTCGCTGTTCACGGGTCACGAGACGACGGCCTACGACGGCGTGGCGGACGTCGCGTTCATCGCGATCGCGAGCACGGATGGAAAATTCGGCGGCCTGCGCGCGTCGGATGCCCGATGCTGGGCGACGGCCGGCTATACCGGCGTCTATGCGCCGGGCGTGGCGTTCGTCGGGCCGGTATATCTCGGTGACATCGACGCGCGCGACAACGCGACTCCGGTGATCGTGGTGGGATCGACGGATGACGCGCGGATCACTGGCGGGGACCTCCAGCAGACCAACGGCGCCCACGTGCTGGTGCACGGATTGAAGCAATTGAAATTCACCGGCGGCGGCGATTCGGGCGGAAATGTCATGCCCGCGCAAATGAACCAGGCCGTGCTCGAGGAGGACGGCGCGGACGTGACGTCGCAGATCGTGGTGAATCCGTAATCGCACGATTCGCCGGGGCCGCCATGCGCGCCAGGGCAGGGACGGGCGGCAAATGGTCCCGCGGCTCACGCCCCGGACGCGGCGGCCGGCTCAGTGATTGAAACTGGCGCTGACCTTGAAGATGGCGCTGACCATCGCGAAGGCGATGAAGCCGACGAGCACGAACACGAAGAGCAGCACGGCGCTCGCGATCACCTTGGTGAAGAGGTTCAGCTTGCCCGAGACGATTTTCTGGTAGCTGCGCGCGATGTCGCGGAGGCTGGGCACGACGTTGCCGGTGTTCTCGCCGACGGAGAGGCGGTCGAGCACGAGGTCGGGAAAGCAGTTGGTGCGCGTGAGCGCGAGGGAGAGCGCCTCGCCCTCGAGCACGCGCGCGGTGGCGTCGTCGAACGCGCGGCGGTGGACGCGGTTCACGATCTGGCGGCCGGTCATGCGCAGCGCCTCGGCGGCGGTGATGCCGTTGGCCAGCAGCACGGCGAGCGTCTGGCTGAACGCGAGCACGGTCTGCGCGACGATGAAGTCGCCGAGGAGCGGCAGCTTCAGCAGCCAGGCATCGCTGGCTTCCCCGCCGAGGTCGGTTTTCCGCCAGCGCCAGAAGGCGACGGTGCCGAAAATCACGCCGCCCACGACGAACACGCCGTAGTGGATCGCGAAGTTGGCGAGATCGACGAGGAGCTGCGTCGAGACCGGCAGCTTGCCGCCGAGGGAATCGAGCAGCGTCTGCATGCGCGGCAGCAGGAAGAACAAAAAGAAGAGGGCGACGCAGCCGGCGACGAAGATCATGAACACCGGATAGGCGAGGGCGCTGACGAGCTGGCCCCGCAGCTCGCGCTGCTCGTTCAGGTGCGCGATCAGGCGGACGAGGGTGTCGTTGAGCGAGCCGGTGGCCTCGCCGGCCTGGATGAGGTTGATCGTCGCCGGGTCGAAGACCGCGGGGAAATCCGCCATCGCGCGCGAGAGTGGCGCGCCTTCGCTCAGGCGTTCCCACAGCCCGACGCACAGCGCGCGAAGCGTGGGCTCCTTGATGCGAAGCGAGAGCAGGCGCACGGCTTCGCCCGCGGACATGCCGCTGGTGGTGAGGTCGTGCAATGCTTCGAGAAACGGCAGGCGCTGTTTCCGCGTGAGCGGCTGGCCGGAGGCGAGGACCTTGCCCGCAGGGGATCTGGCGGCGGCGGCTTTCGCGGGTTTCCTGCTGCCGGCCGGCGCGGCCGCCTCGGTGGCGGAGACGACCTGCAGCCCGCGCGCGGCGAGGAGCCGGAGCGCGTCGCGCCGGGTCGGTGCCTCGAGGATGTCGGAGAGATTTTTCCCGGAGGCGTCGCGTGCGGTGTAAGAAAAGCGGGGCATCGAAGGACTGGGGACCAGGGACTGAGGACTAAAGACTAAGGACCGAAGACCTTCGCGCCAAAGCCCGCAAGGGTAAGCGCGACGAAACTGGTGATCGATGCGGCGAACGTGGCGAGTTTGCCGCTTTCTTTTTCGACTGAGCGGATGAGTCCGTGGAGACAGCCAAAAACATGGCCGGCTTGTTCGTCCAAGGTCGCTTCCGCCGCTGCGGAAAGATAGCCGAGACGGCTGGCGAGATGCGGGAAGTAGCGCGTTTCGGCGAGGGAGCCGCGGGCGATGTAGAGGAAATGCAGGTAGTCGCGTTTGGTGTCACGCGATGCGCCTTCAGCGACATTCGCCGGCACGGAGTAAGACGCGCGCCGCAGTTGAGAAGTGAGACCGTAGATTTCTTCCTTCGGGAACTTCTGGCTCTCGCGATAAACAGCAACGGTCAGATCGTCGGCCAGTCGCCAAGCTTCGATCTTCCGAAAATCTCTCATCTGACGAGTTGGAGGTCCTTAGTCCCTGGTCTTCGGTCCTGGTCACTTCTCGGCGACGGTGATGACGCGGAGGACTTCGTCGAGGGTGGTATGGCCGGCCTTGACCTTTTCCCAGCCGCTCTGGCCGAGGGTGCGCATGCCGTGGCGGCGGGCGCATTCGTCGAGGGTGCGGGTGCTCTCGCGCTTGAGCACGAGCTCGTGCATCTCGTCGTCGAGCCGGAAGATTTCGAAGAGCCCGATGCGGCCGCGGTAGCCGGTGCCGCGACAGCGGTCGCAGCCGACGGGCGCCTTCAGCGATTCGATGAGATCGGCCTCGTTCGGATCGCAGCCGAGGATGGAAAGGTTTTCGCGCAGCTTGATCCTGTTGACCGGCGCGGGGCGCGCGCATTCGGTGCAAAGCCGGCGGACGAGGCGCTGGGCGATGACGAGCTCGATGGCGGAGGCGACGAGGAACGGCTCGATGCCCATGTCGATCAGGCGCGTGATCGCGCCGGGGGCGTCGTTCGTGTGGAGAGTGGAGAAAACGAGATGGCCGGTGAGCGAGGCGCGGATCGCGATTTCGGCGGTGTCCTTGTCGCGGATTTCGCCGACCATGATCACGTCGGGATCCTGGCGGAGGACGTGGCGGAGCGCGTCGGCGAACGTGAGGCCGATCTCGGGGCGGACCTGCATCTGGTTGACGCCGGGGACCTCGTATTCGATCGGGTCCTCGATGGTGATGATGCGGAGATCGGTGGAGTTGATCTTGCGGAGAAAGGCGTTGAGCGAGGTGGATTTTCCCGAGCCGGTCGGGCCGGTGACGAGGATGATGCCGTGCGGGTAGTCGAGAATCTGCGTGATCTGGCCCTGCTCGTCGGCGCTCATGCCGAGGCGGTCCATCGAGTAGGCTTCCTTTTTCTGGTTGAGGAGGCGGAGCGAGATGGATTCGGCGTAGATCGTGGGGATCGTGGAGACGCGGATGTCGAGAACGGTGCCCTCGGCGCGGAAGTTGATGCGGCCGTCCTGTGGCAGGCGGCGCTCGGAGATGTTGAGCCGCGCCATGATCTTCAGGCGCGAGATGATCGCGTCCTGGAAGCGCAGGAGGTTTTCCGGCACGGGCACGGGCACGAGCAGGCCGTCGACGCGGTAGCGGATGCGCAGCTCGCCCTCCTGCGGCTCGAAATGGATGTCGGTCGCCTGATCCTCGACGGCCTGGGAAATCACGTCGCTGACGAAGCGGACGACGGCGGCCTCCTCGTCGACGGTTTCCTCGGTCTGCTGCTGGACCTCGGGCGCAACGTAGGCGTCGTCGCTGTCTTCGAGCGAGCCGGAGCCGACGCCGTAGTTTTCGATGATGAGCTGGCGGACGCGCTCGGGGACGGCGAGGTGCCAGACGGGCGGCCGCGGGGTGAACGTGCGGACCCAGTCGGCCATCACATCGTTCGGCGACCAGGAGGTTGCCAGATGGAGCGGGGAGGAGGGGTCGGCGGGGGCTGATTCTTCTCCCGGCTCGTTGCTCGCCTCTCCCGCCGTGGCGGCGACAAATTTGATCGGGATGATCTGGAAATCGTGGACGAGCCGCGCGGGCAGGAGGCCGCGGGCCGCGGTGTCGGCTTCCAGATTGGAGGCGATGTCGAGACCGGCGGCGGCGGCGAGGACCTCGATCGCGGCGGCCTCGGCGAGGCCGAGCGCGGCGGCGAGGACGGTCAGTTTCTTGTCCCGCGATGCTTCCGCGAGCGCCTGAAGCCGGGTTTCGTCGAGGCGGGAGGCGAGGGAGGCGGGCAGGGAATCCGTGATGACGACGGCCATGAAACGCAACGGGGACGCGGCGGACTACTTGACGATGATCTTGTCCATCAGCGTGTCTTTCTTGTCCTTGCCGGGGTTGGAGAGGAACTGGTTCACCTGGTCCTTGTTCGACATGGCGTTGATGCTCTTGACGGTGTCGGCGGAGCCCTGATTCAAGTCGATGACGTGCGGACGAACGAAGAGCAGCAGCTCGCTGCGATCGACCTCCTGGTTGTGGGCGCCGAAAAGATGGCTGAGGATCGGGATCTCGGCGAAGAATCCGACCTTGGTGCGACCCAGGGTGTGCTTCGACTGCTGGAGCCCGCCGAGCACGACCATCTGGCCGTCGAGGACATTGATGAAGGAGGTGGCTTCGCGATGGCCGATGATCGGCTGGTCGATCCCGTTGACCTGGGTGTGATCGACGACGTCGTCCACCTTCTGATCGATCTTGAGCTGGATGCTCCCGTCGTCGCCGATCAGCGGCGTGACTTTCACATCGATGCCGATGTCCTTGTAGGTGACGGTCGAGTTGGTGGCGAAAGAGCTCGGCGTGATCTCGGGGGTGGTTGCCACGGTCCCGATCGGCGTCGACTGCTGGCCGGTCAGGATCGGCTGCTGCTGGCTGGAAATAAATTCGGCTTCCTTGTTGTGGGTGGTGACGATCGTGTCGGCCAGCAGGATGTGGACCTTGTTTTTCTGGCCGGTGTTGTCGAGCGCGGCGGCGAAGGAGAGGGGGTTGACGATGCCGTTGGTCACATTCCAACCAGCAATGCCGCCCGTGAAATTCGTGATCTGGGTTTTTCCGTTATTCTCTCCGACGGTCAGGTTCAGCGAGTTGATCCCGCTCGTGTCCTTGTCGGTGAGCGTGACCTCGGCGATGACGACCTGGATGCTCACCTGGGCGAGGAGGACGTCGAGCTTCTCCACGAGCTCGTGGATGAGGCGGATGTCGTCGATCGTGCCCGAGACGACGAGGGAGTTGCTGCGGTCGTCGGCCAGGATGGTGACGAGGTTGCTGAATTCGTTGGTCGAACTTTCGGCAAGCGTGTTGGGCGTGTTGGGCGTGTTGGGCGCCGGCGGCTGGTTGATGGGCACGACCTGGGTCGTGCTGGCGCCGCCGGCCTTCTGGGCGGCGCTGGTCTGGCCGGAGACGAGCTGGCTGAGGATCGGCTGGAGATCCTTGGCGGAAGCGTGCTTGAGGTAGATGACCACGTTGCTCGTGTTTGGATCGGCCTTGACGTCGAGCTTTTCGATCAGCGAATCGAAGAGCGGAATCTGCCGCGGGTCGGCGAGGAGGATGATCTGGTTGCTGCGGTCGTCGGCGCTGTAGGAGACGGCGCTGCCGAGCTGAGTCTGGAGCGGGCCCTGAAACATCGCGCGCAGTTTGCTCACGACGTCGCTGGCCTTGGCGCCGTTGCGGAGGGTGTAGAATTTCGGCTCGAGGCCGGTCATCGTGGGCTTGTCGATCTTGGCGAGGAGCGTCTCGACGCGCTGGAGATTGCTGATCGTGTCGGTGATCAGCAGGGCATTGGATTTTTCCAATTGGACGATGCCGTTCGCGATGCCGGGGGTCATGATCGACTGGATCTGTTGAAAGACCTCGTTGGTTCGCAGGAATTCCAGGTCGAAGAGCTTCGTCGCGACCCGGCCGCTGGGCGGAAGGTCGAGCGTGGAGCCGGAGATCATCTCGGGCGCCTCGGTCTTGACCTGGGCGAGGGCGACGACCTTGAGGAATTTGTCGCCGAGGGGAGCGACGCCGACCTGGTTGAGCGCGAGGATGGTCTCGATCGCGAGGATCGCGTCGGACTTCGGCATTTTACGGTCGACGACGAGATGGTAGGTCGCGGTTGGAAGTTGCTGCGGGCGGAGGACGCTGCGGCCGGTGTAGATCTCGAGCAGGCCGAGGATGGTGTCGATGTCCGCGTCCGGGAGCTTGATCGGCCCGACGAGCTCGTCGCCATTGGCGGTCGGAACCGGCGTCGGGGTCACCGGCACGGGGGCGGGGGACTGGGCGGCGAGGGCGGCGACGGCGAGGCAGGCGACGAGTCCGAGACGAAAGAGGCGCAGGATCATGCGGGCACGGGAAAATTCAGGGCCGGGAAAGTGAGGACGGTCAGGAAAGCCGAACGCGGCGGGCTTGTAAACGGCGATGTTCTGACGGCGTTTTCCGGTGAAGGTTGCCGGGAAGTGCGGGATTTGTCGCTTGCGAGGCGCAGGGGCGGGACCAACGCTTGGCCGTCGCGATGGCGAACACGTTCGGAAAGCTTTTCACGATTACGACTTGGGGCGAGAGCCACGGGGCGGCGGTCGGCGTCGTGATCGACGGTTGCCCGCCGGGCCTGGCGATCACGGCGGAGAAGATCCAGCAGGAGCTGGACCGGCGGCGCCCGGGGCAGAGCGACATCGTCACGCCGCGCAAGGAGGAGGATCGCGTCGAGGTGCTGTCCGGGGTTTTTGAAGGGCGGACGACGGGCGTGCCGATTTCGCTGCTCGTGCGCAACGCCGATGCGCGGCCGGGCGCGTATGACGAGATGAAGGAAAAGTTCCGGCCGTCGCATGCGGACTACACGTATGCGGCGAAATACGGCGTGCGCGACCATCGCGGCGGCGGACGCAGCTCGGCGCGCGAGACCATCGGTCGCGTGGCCGCCGGCGCGGTGGCGAAGAAAATTCTGGCGGCGGGGGCGCGGGGGACGGCGGGGTCGGGAGACCCCGCCCTACAACCGCGGGGTGGCGTCGAGATTCGGGCGTTCGTGACGCAGATTCACGACATCGTGGCGCCGGCGGAGGCGTTGCAGGAATTTCCGACGCTGGCGGCGGTCGAGGCCAATGCGGTGCGCTGCCCGCATGCGCCGACGGCGGAGCGGATGATCGAGCGGATCAAGGCGGTGCGGAGCGAGGGTGATTCGGTGGGCGGCGTGATCGAGTGCCGCGTGCGCGGCATGCCGCCGGGATTGGGCGAGCCGGTGTTCGACCGGCTCGAGGCGGATCTGGCGAAGGCGATGCTGTCGCTGCCGGCGACGAAGGGGTTCGAGATCGGCAGCGGCTTCGCGGGGACGCGATTGAGGGGGTCCGAGCACAACGACGCTTTCGCGATGCGCGAGGGCCGGGTCCGCACCGTGACCAACCGCTCGGGCGGGGTGCAGGGCGGGATCAGCGACGGCGAGGAGATTTACTTTCGCGTGGCGTTCAAGCCGACGGCCACGATCCTGCGTCCGCAGAAAACGGTCGATGTCCACGGTGGCGAAACGGAGCTGGCGGCGCGGGGCCGCCACGATCCCTGTGTCGTCCCGCGGGCGGTGCCGATCGTCGAGGCGATGACGGCGCTGGTGCTGGTCGACCACTGGATGCGGAACGCGGCGCAGTGCGGCGTGTTCAAATTCTAGGTCGCGGCGCGTGTTCCCGGCGCCGTTGCGATTCGCGATCGGGGACGAGGGCCGCTAGCTTTCCTGCATGTCGTCGAAGCAACCAGTGAAACCGTTCGTTTATTTGATTCTCGGGGCGGCGGGCTCGGGCCGGCGCGCGGTCGTGGCGGATTTGATCGAGGGCGGGCTCGACGAAACGGACCGGCCGGCGGTGCTCGTGTCGGACGCGGAGGGGGCGGACGCGACGGAGCTGCCAGGGACGCGCACCTGGAAGTGGACGGGCGAGGCGATCGCGGGCACGCTGCCGGCGGACGCGACGCAGGTGTTTTTCGTGGCGGACGGGCGGTCGAATCCGGTCGATCAGGTCGAGGCGTTCAAGCCGTGGCTCGAGGCGCAGGGCGGCGAACTCGCGCGGGTGTTGTGCGTGGTCGACTGCCAGCTCGCCGGGCAGCATCCGGAGCTGCTCGCGTGGTATGACGCCTGCGTGCATTTCTCCGATGTCGTGCTGCTCAACCGGCGTGAAGGCGTGGAGAACAAATGGATTTCCGACTTCCAGGGGCATTTCAAGAAGCAGTTCCTGCCGGCGCTGTTCGAGCTCGTGAAGGGCGGACGCGTGAAGAATCCGCGCCTCGTGCTCGAGCCGGAGGCGCGGCGGATGTCGCACTTTTTCGAGGCGGAACCGGATTGGACGGTGGGCGGGTCCGATGGCGACGAGCTCGACGAAGAAGCCGGCGACGGCGACGAGGAGGAAGTCGAGCTGGTGGCAAAGGAGGATCCCTACCTCGAGCGGCGCGCGGGCGGGCGGCGGGTGAAACAGATTCCGGATGTGAGCGGATTTTTGAAGTAGCGGCGCGGATCGCGGGGCGAAAGGCGCGTTGCCTCCGGGGGCGGCGGGCGGTTGGCTTGCGTCATGGCGTCGGCATATTTTCCCCAGCACCTGATCGCGCGGAAACGCGACGGGCATGAATTGTCGCGCGAGGAGATCGCGGCGTTCGTGCGCGGCGCGACCGACGGCTCGTGGGCGGATTACCAGCTCGCGGCGATGCTGATGGCGGTCTGCGTGCGCGGGATGACGGCGGCGGAAACGGCGGCGTACACGGAGGCGATGATGCGCTCGGGCACGGTGGCGGATTTGTCGAGCGTGCGGCGGCCGAAGGCGGACAAGCACTCGACCGGCGGCGTGGGCGACAAGGTCTCGCTCCATCTCGCGCCGATGGTGGCGGCGTGCGGCGTGGCGGTGCCGATGATTTCGGGGCGCGGGCTCGGGCACACCGGCGGCACGCTCGACAAGCTGGAGTCGATCCCGGGGTTTCGGGTCGGGCTGTCGCTGGCGGAATATCGCGCGGTGGTGGAGCGCACCGGGTTGTGCCTGATCGGGCAGACGGCCGAGCTGGCGCCGGCGGACAAGAAACTGTACGCGTTGCGCGACGTGACGGGGACGGTCGAGAGCGTTCCGCTGATTTGCGCGAGCATCCTGAGCAAGAAACTGGCCGAGGGGATCGACGCGCTGGTGCTCGACGTGAAGTTCGGCTGGGGCGCGTTCATGCGGGAGAAGGACCGGGCGCGCGAACTGGCGGAGACGATGGTCGCGGTGGCGAAGGCGATGGGCAAGCCGGTGCGCGCCCTGCTCACGGCGATGGATCAGCCGCTCGGCCGGGCGGTGGGGAATGGGCTCGAGGTGATCGAGTCGATCGATTGCCTGAAAGGGCGCGGCCCGGCGGACACGATGGAAGTGACCTACGCGCTCGGCGAGCAGATGCTGCTGCTCGCGAAGGCGGCGGCGACGAGGGAGGACGCGCGGGAAAAACTGGAGCGCAGCGTGGCGAGCGGAGCGGCGCTGGAGAAATTTCGCGAGATGGTCGCGACGCAGGGTGGCGATCCGCGGGTGATCGACGAGCCACGGCGGCTGCCGCAGGCGAAATTGCAGGCGGAGGTGAGGAGCACGCGAAGCGGCCACGTGGAAGAGGTGAATGCGCTCGACGTCGCGATTGCGGCGTTGCGGCTCGGCGCGGGCCGGATGAGGGCGGAGGACGGCGTCGATCATGCGGTCGGAATCAGCCGGCTCGTCAAGGTGGGGGAGCGGGTGAACGCAGGCGACGTGCTCGCGGTGATTCACGCCAACAGCGGGAAGTCGCTGGCCGAGGCGCGGTCGATCGTGGAGGGAGCGATCGCATTGGGCGACACGCCGGTGGCGCCGCCGCGGCTGGTGGAGGAATTGATCGAGTAGGCCAGCGAGCCCGAACCCCGCCGCGAGCGGGCTGTTTTGGAGTGCGCCAGTCCTCTGCCGCTTTCGATCCAAAGCGCCAGAGGGCTGGCG
>DASZPP010000127.1:0-10695 GCA_035549975.1 Opitutus sp. | reverse complement strand
CCCCGAGACACTCGCAACCGGCCGCGCGCGCCAGTTGCAGCCACGGATGCTCCGGCGGAAAGCCCGGCGAGAACACGGCGAGCCGGTGCAGTTTCGCCGCCCGCGCTGAAAATCCCGTGGCCTTGTCGTCGTAAATCACACCCTCCGCCCCGAGCCGCGCCAGCAGCGAGCAAGTCCCCACGCCGCTCACCCCCGCGCCGAAGATGGCGACGGGCTGCCCGAGCAGCGGCCGGATGGAATCTGGAACGGTGAGCGGCATCTTCGTCAGCGCAGTTTCAGCGTCGCCAGCCCGGCGAGCGCGCAGCCGAGCGACAGCACCCAGAACCGGAGCACGACCTTCGTCTCCGGCCAGCCCTTTTTCTGAAAATGATGATGAATCGGCGCCATCAGGAAAAATCGCCGCCCGACGCCGCTGCGGCTTTTCGTGTATTTGAACCAGCCCACCTGGATCACGACCGATGCGAGCTCGGCCACGAACACGCCGCCCACGATCACGAGCGTGAACGGCTGGTGGATCATGAAGGCCATCACGCCGATCAGTCCGCCGAGCGCCAGCGACCCCGTGTCGCCCATGAAGACCTCGGCCGGATGCGAGTTATACCAGAGGAACGCCATGCAGCCGCCGATCAGCGCGCCGCAGATCACGGTCAGCTCGCCCACGCCGGGCACGTAGCTGATGAACAGGTAGTCGGCCAGTTTCGTGTTTCCCGCCACATAGGCCATGATGCCGAACACGAGCGCCACCGTGATCGTGCAGCCGACCGCGAGGCCGTCGAGGCCGTCGGTGAGGTTGATCGCATTGCTGAAGCCGACGATCCACAGGTAGATCAGCACCAGCAGCAGCCCGATCGGCATCGCCGCGAGGAGCGGGAATTTCACGAACGGCACCCACAGCTCCCGGATCTTTTCCGCGCTCGCCGGGTGCCACAGCAGCAGCGCGAGCGCGATCAGCGTCGCCGCCGACTGCCAGGCCAGCTTCTCCCACGACGAGATGCCGACGCGGTTCTTGTGCACGACTTTCAGGTAATCGTCGCGCCAGCCCGGCACCGTGAGCGCGGCATAGACGAACAGGCTCACGATCACCCAGATGTTCGGCGCCGCCCAGAGCGCCGCGCTGACGAACACCGAGATGAAAATGATCAGCCCGCCCATCGTCGGCGTATGCTGCTTGTCGAAATAGGTCGCGCCGAGCGCGCCGGTCCGGTCGTCGATGTAGCCGTGCCCGAATTTCAGCTCGCGGAATTTCCGGATCAGTTGCGGGCCGATGATGAACCCGATCAGCAGCGACGTCGCCGCCGCGAACATCGTGCGCACGGTGATGTAGCGCAGCAGCCGCAGCGGCCCGAAGAAATTGTCGAAATCGGCGAGATGGCTAAGCATGGGTGGACACTGCCTGGGCTGGGCGGGCGGTTTGAGGTCCCGATCGTTCGCATTCGTTCGCCGCGTCAAAAATCTTCTCCAGCCGATACCGCCGGCTGCCCTTCACGAAGACCGCGCCTTTCCATTCCGCCGCGCGCGCCGCGATCGGCTCCAGCGCGTCGACGACCGCGATCTGGTCGGGACGGCTGCCATTTTCGATCGCGCCGGTGCGCACCGCCTCGGCCCGGTCGCCGATGACGAAAAGATAATCCGCCGGCCGCAACCGCAGCGAACGTCCGAGCGCGCGATGAAACATCTCCGCGCCGGCCCCGAGCTCTTCCATTCCGCCCAGCACATACAGCCGCGGCGCGTCCGCCGGCGTCACCGCGGCGAACGCGTCGAGCGCGTCCGCCATCGAGGCCGGGTTCGCGTTGTAGCAGTCCAGGTAAAGCAGCCTTCCGCCCTCGCGTCGCAATTCCCCGCGCAATTTCGCCGGCCGCCAGCCGCCGAGCCGCGACTGGATCGCCTCCGGCGCGACGCCGAGCCACAGCGCCGCGACGATCGCGAGCACCGCATTCTGCGCCATGCCGTCGGACACGCGCCGCATCGTGAAGCCGAGCGGCGGCGGCGGCCCGTAGGCGAGCGCGATCGCTGTCGTGTCGTCGCGATGCGTGATCGTGAAGAAGACCTTGTCCTTCGGCGGTTCCGCCGGCCGGATCACGTCGGCCCGCTCGATGACGAGCTGGCGGACGTCCAGCTCGCGAAACGCCGCGAACTCCCCGCACTGCCGCGGAAAAATCGCCACGCCGGCCGGCCGCACCGCCGCCGGCAGCACCGCCTTTTCCGCCGCGACCCCGTCGAGCCCGCCCAAGGCCGCCGTGTGCGCCGCGGCGACGAGCGTGATCAACGCCACATCGGGCTCGATCATCCGCGCCAGCAGCGCCATCTCGCCCAGCGCGCTGATCCCCGCCTCGACGACGGCGAACTTGTGCCGGGCCGGATCGAGCCGCGTCAGCGTGAGCGGCACGCCCAGGTGATTGTTCAGATTCCCCTCCGTCGCCAGCACGCCGGCAGGCTCTCCTTTTGGGGGCGCGGTGCCCTCACCGCGCATGGCGCTTGAGGCGGGTGAGGGCACCCGCTCTCCATCGTTTGCCGCGCCGCCGAGCAGGAGGGCGAGCAGGTTTTTCGTCGACGTCTTCCCCGCGCTGCCCGAGATGCCGATGACGCGCCCGGGGAATCCGCGCCGGTGTTCGCGCGCGATCGCCTGGAAGGCGCTGAGCGGATCCGCCACGACGAGCTGCGGCAACGCGAGCGCCGCGTTCGCTTTCGCCACGAGGGCCGCGCCCGCGCCGGCCGCTTGCGCCGCCGCCAGGAAGTCGTGGCCGTCGCGCGCGTCCGTCTTGATCGCCACGAAAACTTCACCGACGCGGATCTGCCGCGTGTCGATCGAGAACCCCGTAAGCGGCGAGACCGGCTGCGCCGTCCAACGGCCGCCGGTCCACTGCGCAAGAAGTTCTGGAGAAAAGACAGGCACGCGAAACTCAGGGTTGAAGTTTCAGGGTCTTGATGCCGATCAGCTCGCGGACGACCTGGCGGTCGTCGAATGGAATCACCGTGTCGGCGAATTCCTGGTAGCTCTCGTGGCCCTTGCCGGCGATGAGCAGCGAATCGCCCGGCTTCGCGGCATCGAGCGCGAGGCTGATCGCGCGGCGCCGGTCCTCGATCCATGCGATCTTCTCGGGTGTCGTCACGCCCCCGCGCATGTCGTCGAAGATCTGCGTGAGCTTTTCCGCGCGCGGATTGTCAGCGGTGGCAAAGGCGAAATCGGCGAACTCCTGCACAGCCTTCACCATCAGCGGACGCTTCGTGCGATCGCGGTTGCCGCCGCAGCCGAACACGACCAGCAACCGGCCCGGGGTGATTGCGCGCAAGGTGCCGAGGGCGTTGTGCAACGCGTCGTCCGTGTGCGCGTAGTCGACGATCACGTTGAACGGCTGCCCTTCGTCGATCCGCTCGAGGCGGCCGGGCACGCCCTTGAACGCCCGCAGGCGCGCGAGGAAGACGACCGGGTCGCGCCCGAGGCCCCACGCGGTCGCCACCGCGGCGAGCAGGTTGCTCACGTTGTAACGGCCGACGAGCGGCGAATCGATTTCCATCGTGCCGCCCGGCCAGACGAGCCGGAAGGTGCTGTGCGTGAAATCGAGCACGACCTGCTCCGCGCGCACGTCGGCGCGCGGATTCTCGCCAAAGGTCACCAGCCGCGGCGCCGAGGCATCGGCCGCGAGCTGCGCGGCGAGTTTTTCGCCGTAGGAATCGTCGAGATTGACGACCGCCAGCTTCGGCGCCGCACCGGTCGCGCCGGTGAAGAGCCGGGTCTTCACGGCGAAATAGGCGTCGAGCGTCTTGTGATAATCGAGGTGGTCCCGGGTGAGGTTCGTGAACACCGCCGCGCCGAACTGCAGCCCGAGCACGCGCTGCTGGTCGATGCCGTGCGAACTGACCTCCATCACCGCATGACGGCAGCCGGCATCGCGCATCTGCGCCATCATCCCGAAAATATCGAGCGATTCGGGCGTGGTGCGATACGCCGGCACCGTGCGCACGCCGAGGTCGTAGTTGATCGTGCCGATGAGGCCGACGCGCTGGTCGCCGTTGAGGAAGTGCTTCAGGAGGTGGGTGACGGTCGTCTTTCCATTCGTGCCGGTCACGCCGACGACCGTCATGTCGCGGTCGGGAAACCGGTAATACCGCTGGGCCACACGCGCGAGCGTCGCCCGCGCATCCGCGACCTGGATGAACGTCACCTTTGCCGGCGGCAGCACGGGCATCTTCTGCGTGATGACCGCGACGGCGCCGCGGTTGACCGCCTCGTCGATGAACGACATGCCGTCCGCCCGCAGCCCCGGCAGTGCGAAGAACAGGTTGCCCGGCACGACACGGCGGCTGTCGAGCACGAGCCCGGAAATCGGGCGGTCGAGACTGCCTTTCGCGGCGACGATTTCACCTTCGCCAAAGTAGTCGGAAAGTTTCGGGGCCATTTTGAAAACGCGATTGCGAACAAGGGTTTCCTGGCGCGTGCGGCGCGCTCCGGAGCGCGGCGCGAAGGCGTGAATCAGGGAATAATTCTGCGTGAGATATCCGATCACGGGCGGTTTCCTCCCATGACCAGGCTCGGCCCCGCCGGGGCGTAGACCGGATTGATGCCGAGATATTGGATAAGCTGTTCACCGATGTGTTTGAACGACGGCGCGGCGACGCTCGTGCCGTAGGCGACGCCGTTCAGCGCGTGCGCGTCAGCATCGTCCACGATGACGGAGATCGCAACCTGCGGCCGGCTGGCCGGGAAAAACCCGATGAACGAGGCCACGTGATGATGTTCCGAATAATGGCCGTCGATGATCTTTTGGGCCGTGCCCGTCTTGCCCGCGACCTCGTAATTCGGGATCGCCGCCGTCGGCGCGGTGCCCTGCGTCGACGCGACGCCCATCAGCAGGCGCGCCATCGTGCGGGCCGTCTGCTCGCTGATGACCCGGCGCTTCACCACCGTGTCGTAGCTGTACACGAGGCGGCCGTTGGTATCGCGGATTTCCCGGATGACCTGCGGGCGCAGCAAATATCCGCCGCTGGCGATCACGCCCATGGCCATCTGCATCTGCAGCGCGGTCGCATCGACCGAATGGCCCATCGGCATGCGGGTGATGGTCAGCGCGTCCCACTTGTTCGGCGGCAGCAGCGTTCCATCGATCTCACCCGGAAGTGGAAACCCGGTGAGCTGGCCGAAGCCGAAGGCGCGCGCATAATCATAAAAACGCTGGTCGCCCATCAGCATCGCGAGCTGCGCCGCGCCGCGGTTGCTCGAGCGCGCCGTGATCTGGGCGACCGTGAGCATCTTGAAATGATCGCTCTGGTCCTCGCGCGGGAGCCCGCGGACGCGCCCCTCGTATTCGATCTGGTTGATCGAGCAGTCGAAGGAGGTCTGCGGCGTCACCAGATTCTCGTTCAGCGCGCCGGCGATCGCGACGATCTTGAAGCACGAGCCGGGCTCGTACTGGTCGGTGATCGCGACGTCCCGCATCGCGCGCATGTCGTCGCGCGGGACCTTGTTGTATTCGTTCAGGTCGAAGGTCGGATAGTTCGCGAGGGCGAGGATGAAGCCGGTGCGCGGGTCGCTGACGATGATCGTCGCCTTCTGCGGCTGGAATTTCTGCGCGATCAGGTCGAGTTCCTGCTCGACGATGTGCTGGACGCCGAGGTCGAGGGAAAGCGTCACCGAATAGCCGTCGGCCGCCGGCACGTCGCGCGTGCGGAACTGCGCGATCTCGTGCCCGCGCCCGTCGCGCTCGCCCTCGCGCCAGCCGTCGCGGCCGTGCAGGTAGAAGTCGGCGTAGCGCTCGATGCCGTCGACCGCCGCGCCGGATTTGTTCACGTAGCCGATGACGTGCGCGGCGAGCGAGTTGTGCGGGTAGACGCGGCGGTAAACGCGGTTGCCGTAGACGCCCTGGATGTCGAGCCCGCGGATTTTCGCGTAGGTCGACTCGGCGACGTCGTCGCAAAGTTTTTCCCAGCGAATCGGGCGTTCGCCGTTCGCATCGGCGGGGTCGTCCACCTCCGCGTCGTCATCATCGCCGGCGGCGGCCGCGGGCGCCGGCCCGGTGGGCTTCGTCACCTGGATCGCGAACGGCTCGGCCGGTCCGCCGCGCGTCTTCGTCAGAAATTTTTTCGTGATCTCGGCCAGGGAAAGCCCGGTCAGTTCCGCGAGCTCCGGCCACTTCTTCTCGTCGCCCGGGCGCACCGCCTGCGGATCGACGCCGAGCACGATCATCGACTGGCTGGTCGCGAGGATGTTGCCCCGGTCGTCGAGGATGTCGCCGCGCCGCGCGCTTTCGACGATGATCTGGCGGCGCGCCCGGTCGATCACCGGCAGATATTCGTCGCGATCGAACACGTGCAGCTCGACCAGCCGCGCGCCGAGGCCGCCGAAGCAGAGGCAGATCGCCACCGCCAGGAGAACGACGCGGTAGTTGGAGGCAAACCCCTTCGACATGGCCGTCAGCGTTGCGCGGCGAGCGGAAACGCCACGGCCACCTGTCCCGGGCCCTCACCGAAAACGGCGCGGTTGCGCTTCGCCGCGAGGCGCATCACCGGGTCCTCATTGACGTGGACGATCTGCGCCTCGTTCGGCGGCACGAGGCCGAGGTGCCACTCCGTATCGCGGCGCAACAAGATGTTCGGGTCCCGCTCCGTCTCGACCGCCGTGGTCGTTTCCGCGAGGTTCCGCTCCACGTCGGCGATCCGCGCGTCGAGCACCCGGGAGGCATTCGCCGCGAGCGAGATCTGGTGACGCAGCCAGACTGCGCCGAGCCCGACCGAGCCGCTGAGGCCGATCAGGACGAGGGTGTAGACGACGAGGTGGTTGATGAAACCGTGCGTCGGGGAAGCATTCATCGCGGGAGGTCGGAAAATTCAGAGTTTGCGGAGCGCGCGCAGCTTCGCGGAGCGGCTCCGGGGATTGGCGGCGAGTTCGGCGTCGCCGGGCGTGAGCGGCCGGCGGGTCAGCGGCTCGGCGAGTTTCACGCGCAAATCCTGCGGCGTGGCGTCGGCCGCGCTCTCCGGCTGGCCGCACATCCGGCGAAAAAACTGCTTCACCGGCCGGTCCTCGAGGGAATGGAAGCTGATCACGCAAAGCACGCCGCCCGCCGCCAGCTTCGCGAATGCGGCCGGCAGCGCGCGCTCGATCGCGCCGATCTCGTCGTTCACGGCGATGCGGATGCCCTGGAAGGCGCGCGTCGCCGGGTGGATTTTCGAAGCGTGCCGGTCGCGGGCCGGGATCGCACCCGCGATCACGTCGGCCAGGGTCGTCGTCCGCGCCAGCGCGCCGGTGCCGCGCGCGCCGAGGATCGCCCGCACCACGCGGCGCCAGTGCGGCTCCTCGCCGAAATCGCGCACCGCCCGCACGAGCATTTCCTCGGTCGCGGTCTCGAGCCAGCGGCTCGCGGGCACGCCGGTTCGCGGATCCATGCGCATGTCGGCCGGCGCGTCGTGCCGGAAGGCGAATCCGCGCTCCGCCTCGTCGAGTTGAAACGACGAAACGCCGAGGTCGAAGAGGACGCCGTCGAAGTCGGCTTCCGGCAACTCCGCGAGACGGTCGAAATTACGATCGACGAAACTAAAACGTTCGCCGAATTCCGCGCGCAGGGCCTCCGCCCGGTTCGCCGCGCCCGGATCGCGATCGAAGGCAATCACCGTCACCGCGTCGGCCGCCGCGAGCATCGCCCGCGTGTGACCGCCGCCGCCAAACGTCGCATCGAGATATCGGCCGCCCGCGCGGGGAACGAGAAATTCCATCGTCTCGCGCAGCAGGACGGGTTGGTGACCGGGCGTCATGGCCGGATGCAGCCGCTCAAGAATCGCAGCGCTCATGGGACGAGGCCCGTCGCGAGAATTTTTTTCCGGCCCCGCCGCCGGCGTCGCCCGCCGGCCGGGCCGCGACCTCGAGCGCCGGCCACGACGCGAGATCGCCCAGGAAAAGCCCGGCGCCTGAGTCAGCGTCGCGGAGCGACACGATTTCAACGACCGGCGAAGCGGCGAGCGTGGGCAGGAAAGACGACATGTCAGATCCCCAGCCGGCGCATGAGGTCGCCAAAGTTTTCCCCCGCGGTGCGCGCCTCGACCTTTTCCCAACGCGCCGGGGCGTAGATGTTGAACTTGGTCAACGAGCCGACGAGCACCGCGTCCTTCTTGATGCCGGCGTGCTCGAGCAGCGTGTCGTCGAGCCCGATCCGGCCCGCCTTGTCGAACGAGAATGACTGCGTTTGCGCAAAAAACCGCGCCGCGAAGTCCTGGCCCGACCCGTCGCTCAGCGCGACCTCGGCGATCTTGGCGTGCAGCTTTTCTACCTCCGCGGGCGGGAGGACCGCGACGTAACCGTCGGGATGCGGCGTCGCGAGAAACGTGTCGCTCTCCTCGTGGGCGTAGCGCCACGCCGACGGAATCGTGAGACGCGATTTGTCGTCGAGGGTGTGCCGAAACAGGCCCGTGTAGAAAGCTTTGCCAGACTGCGCCATGGGATAGGGACCGCCATCTGCCCCAATGTGCCCCATTTCAACCCATTTTCTCCCACAAAGGTCAAGCAAAGACCCCCGGAAAAACGCGATTTGTTATTCACATCGCAGGATTTAACGCGTTCCTGACATGCGTCGGCCTGATTTGTAGGACATGGGACGAAAACAGTCGCGCGGCGGCGTAAATGTGAGGACATTCCGGGCGCAAATCTGACGACAATGGATTTTTGCCGGATCGTTCGCGCTACGCGCTCGCTCTCGGAGATCCCATCGCCTCGTTGCGCTCGGCGTGGGACAAGGGCTATCGCGCCTCGGATCGATATGGTTGCACCCTAGAACTGGTTAGTCTCGCACACCGACCACGGCGGCAAAATGCTGTGTGAAATCCGTGCCATGCACGGCGAGAAGTTGATCCCAATTAGTTCGAGTGGGCAGAGACAATCCGCCTCGTGCGGTCGTCAGAATCACCTCGCCGAGTAGCAATCCCGGCGGGTGTTTGCCGATTAGCCCGAGCGCGTGATCACGGATCTGCTTGCGGTTCGATGCCGGAAACTCGTCGGGCCGTAACGCGCGCAGCAAGGCGGCTCGTATGAGCCCTTCGCTGTAGTTTTTGAAGCATCGCGGAAAATCCAGCACGCGGGAAATTGGAAATCCAGGGGCGAGCGCCTTGGTGGGATCAGTGGCGTGGCGGAATCTCTGCAACGCGGAGGCCGTGGCAAAGAGCGTGGGGATCGCCTGCATCCTCGCAGGACCAGCCTTCGCCGCAAAACCGAGAACCGGCTCGGTTGTGCCAGCCGTCAGCCAGAAGGGACTGCTTTGGAGACCCTGACGCTTGTTGGCCAGGGCGCCAATGCGCGCCAGCAACCACGAGGGCGGCCGGGCAAACCGGGCAGAGATGTTCTGCAGTAGGTCGAATTCATGGCACCACGGGCAATGCGCTTGGGGCCAGTTCGGCAGAGCCAAGAATTCGACACAGTCGCAGGTAATCGAGAAGGAATCGTGGTTGGAACACGATCTTTGGATGGCAACCCATTGTTCCTGCGACGGAGGGCGTGCCACGGCCAGCAGGAAGGCGACGTTTTTGCCGGCAATCTCCGCCGGAGCATAGTCTTCACGGATTGCGCAGAGATAATCGGTGATCCGAGTTCCCGTGATCGTCACATCATCGAGGATCAGAATGTTCTTTGCGCGCAGAAAGCGATCCAGGTCGTCAGCCGATAACGTATTTCGGCGCAGCCCCTCACTGGTGATAATCGGCACGCCGGTTTCCCGGCCGACGCATCCCGCCAGTTTCAGTCCTGCTTCGTGCCCCGGGGAAACCACGAGGTCTGGCTTGGGTTGAGAGGCCTTTTCCATCAGCCGCTCTCGAAACAGTGGTGAGGTGCTCAGCACTCCCGCGTCGATGTAGAAAGCGTGGTGCCGGGCGTCGTAGGGATGGTCTGCATGCAGCCGGAAAACTCCCTCGACCGCGTGATATCGATCAAAAAAAGCGCGCGCGGGTGACCAGAAACCCGGCGTCAATGTGACCGGCTTCTCGGTAGCAGAAACGATGTAGTAGAGCTTGGGGTCGATTCGGATGAACTCCTGTCCTTCCTGGCACATCTTGCACTGCTGTTCGCTCCGGTAGTATTGACCGACCGAGGGCAGGACCGAGAATGTCGGCGTCGTGTCGCCGGGTTCCGGAGCAAAGCCGTAAAGATTCACGCAGCGGAGACGTTCAGGCGGAAGGTCCGCCGCCGAAACTTCGCGCTTGATTTCGGCGACCAGGTGGCCCGCACCCCGGATACTCTGCAGGAACAGCACGCTCTGGTCTGCGGGGCAGAGTTGAAACAACTTCGTCACCTGTTTGATGGACTCTTGCTGAGCCGCAAGCGAATGGGCGCGCAGCGCATCGTAGGGCACAAACCGACCAATGAGACGCATGACCTCCATCACCACCGGCACCATGCCCCAGGTATCGACCAGGACGGCGCCGCAACGAGCCAGCTCCTCTTGCAGCCAGAATGCTGCTCGGCGAAGGGCCGTCATGTCATCGATTGCGTTCGCCACGCGGACGAATCCTTCGCAATGAGTGCCGCTCGGACTTTCAAAATGAACGCCAGGAGGCGATTGGAGCAGGCAAAGCTCCCGTTTTTGGGCAATCAGTGGTCAATGCCGATTAGAACTCCTCTGCGTTGCCAACTATAATGCCCCATCGAAGTGAGGTCGCCGCAACGCGGCGCCTCGGGGATGGAGGTGTGGAGGAAGGGGGCAGGCACCTCTGCTTTGAGAGGTG
>DASZPP010000126.1:0-3437 GCA_035549975.1 Opitutus sp. | reverse complement strand
TGCGCGGGTGCGTGCGGCGGGGCGAAGCGAGCGAATAGACGACGAGATCGACCGGGCCGAGATCGGCGCGGATGAGATCGAGGGCCTGGCGCTTGATGTCGTCGGAAAACGCGTCGCCGTTGAGATTCCTCGCGTAGAGGCCGGCGGCGCGGGCGGCGCGGGTGAAACCGATGGTGTTATACCAGCCGGGCGTGGCGGGCCGGCCCTCCTCGGACGGGCGTTCGTAGAAAATGCCGAGGGTGCCGGCGCCGGAGCCGAACGCCGCGGTGACGCGCGAGGCGAGGCCGTAGCCGGTGGAGGCGCCGATCACGAGGACCTTCTTCGGGCCTCCCTTGATCGCGCCCTTGGACTTCACGCGGTCGATCCATTCCTGCACGTGCGCGGCGCAGCCGACAGGATGGGACGTGACGCAGACGAAACCGCGGACCCGGGGTCTGATAATCATAAACGGGGAAAAGTTGCCGGGGGGCGACGGGGCGTCGAGAATGTTTTCATGGCGCGGGCGGGGGCGCGGCGGGCGGGGTTTTTTCGCGGAGAGCGCGGTGTTCGTGCGCGACGAGGATGCGCTCGGCTTCGAGCTGGTTGCGAACGGCGCGAAGCTCGAGCTCGGCGAGGGCCTGTTCGTTGCGGACGCGGATGTTTTCGGCGCGAAGCTGGAAGCAGAGCTGGGTCAGCCACGCGCAGAGGAACACGAGCGTGGCGACGAGCGCGCCGAGCAGCCAGAGGAGGAGATCGCGGGGAGCACGAGGCGCGGATGTCATGGACGGAAAGAGCAGCTAGAGCACGGCCATGCCGACGAGGCCGAGCACGATGATGAAAGCGAGCACGGCGAGGATTCTTTTTTCGAGGGTGGTGAGTGGAAACGGCATGGGGTGGAAGCCGGAAGTCGGATGTCAGAGACGGGTTGAGATCGTCAGAGGCCGAGCGAGCGAACGCGGGTGAAAAAACCGGTGACCGGCGGCTCGCGGGAGATTTCTTTCCACGGAAGGTTGCTGGAAACGCGCACGAAAACCTGGTCGCCG
This sequence comes from Opitutus sp., assembly GCA_035549975.1. Lineage (GTDB taxonomy): Bacteria > Verrucomicrobiota > Verrucomicrobiia > Opitutales > Opitutaceae > Opitutus. Next base: position 2,415 of record DASZPP010000126.1, on the reverse strand, counting down.
TCGTGGATGAAACCGTAGCGCCAGGCGATCCGGAGGAGCGCGAGGGTGGAGTAGGGATCCTGGTAGGTGATCGGCCGGCCGTTGTAGAGATGCCAGAACCAGACGTACTGCGGGTAGCCGCTGTTGGAGAACAGGCGGGATTCGGCCGCAGGAAGCGTGCGGCCCGGCAGCTCGAGCGCCTCCTGTGCCGGAGTCCGCTTGATCGCCGTCCAGCCGGTGCCGGGCCAGCAGGCGTCGGGCGTGTGCATCGCCACGAGGCTCACGGGCGCCTGGCCGGCGCGCCAGTAGGCGAGGTAGATCGTGATCTGTTCGAGGCCGCCGTGACGCTCGCGCCGGTAAGTCCGCTGCGCGAGAAACCGCGTCCGCAACGTGTCGCTGAACTGGTAGAGATCGCGGGCGGTGTCGACCTCCCAGCCCCCGACGGTTTCGGGCAGCATCGCCGCAAGGTCCGGCACGGGCAGCGTGCTGCGGACGGAAGGACGCGTGTTGAAAAAGAAAAAGGCGGCGAGGCCCGCCACGCACGCGAGCCCGGCGGCGAGCAGCCGCTGGGCTGGCCTGGCGGTCGCGGCCCGGAATTTTTCGGGCGGCGCGACCGCGCGGGAACGCGGCGGCTCGCGATGTTCGAGCCAGAGCGCGAGCCCGCCGAGAATGGCCGCGGTCAAACCGAGGACGGCGAAGCCCGTGGCATCGTGGAGCCGGGTGGTGATCGACACGCCGGAGTTGGCCAGCAGCGTGAGCGTCAGCGACCGGAGAAAGTTCATCACGATCGCCAGCACGACGGAGAGCACGACGATGGCCGCGCGGTGACGCGGCCGGCGGACCAGCGTGGCCGAAAAGAACAGGCCGGCAAAAAAACAGGAGACGAGGCTGCGGATGCCGCTGCACGCGTCCTCCACGCCGATCGTGGCGGAGCCGAGCTCGATGATGTTGCCGTGCCGGACGGCTGCGATGCCGAGCAGGTGGAGCGTTTGGATCACGGCTTCCGGGAGCGACAGCTGGAGCGCGATCGTGAGCCGGGTGTAGCTGCCGGGCGGGATCGGCGCGCTGAGCGGCCAGAGGGCGATCGCGACGAGGCTCGTCCAGTTGAGCGGCAGCAGCCGAACGCCCTCGGCGGCAAAACCGGCGACGCCGGCGGCGAGCAGCAGGGCAAACGCGACCGACAGCACGAACGCCACGAGCGCGTGCGACCAATCCAGCGCGGCGGCGTAGAGGCCGGACGCGCAGACCGCGAGCAGGCCGAAGGCGAGCAGGCAGCCCAGCAGGGTCGTGCGCGCGCGGCCCGGCGGCAGGAAGCGCTGGGTGCCGGAGCGACTGTCGTATAACAGCACCAGGAAAAGCGGCAGCGCGAGGAAGCCGTGGGACAAATCCGGATCGCTGCGCCAGTGCGGCCACAGCAGCGCCACCAGGACGCCGAGGAAAACGGCGAGCAGCGCGGCGTTCACTTTCACCAGCCCGGGGAGTGCGGAGAAAGTGCGGCGCAGTTCGGACTTGCCCGGGCTCAGCTCAATCGAGGCGCTCATCGGGAGCTGCGCCGCCGGGGGACGGCAGGACAGGGAACGGGCGGAGATTCGGCGGGAAACGCGTCACGCGCGGTCGAGGGTAGGCGGACCGACGGAGCGGGCAACGTGAATTCTGCGCCGCATCGCGCGGGCGAAAAATCACGTGCCGGCGGCGCCGGGCAATTTGACGAGGGCTGTGCGATGGCGATGCCGGCGAGCCGGCCGCCGGGTGGTGCGGTGGAGTGCTGAGGGACCAGGGACCGAGCCGGTCGAGCGCTGAGAGTCGAGAGGGCGGACTGAAGCCCAGCCTACCTGCGGGGTTTTGACGTGACCGCGAGGGAGCGCACGCCGAGGATCGCGGTGTGAGCGTTTCCGAAATCGCAGCGCCGCCGGGCGGAGACTATGGCTGGAGAAAATTTTTCGCGCTGGCGAAGCGCTTGGGCTTCGCGCCGCGGTGCGTGCTCGACGTCGGTGCGAATCATGGAAACTGGACGCGCGAGGCGCTGGCGTTTTTTCCAACGGCGACGTTCGTGCTGGTGGAGCCGCAGGGCCAGTTGCGGGCGCACGTGCAGGACCTGATCGACGGCGGGGCCGACGTGCGCTGGGTCACAGCCGGCGCGAGCGACCGGCCGGGACGGCTGCCGCTGACGATCGCGCCGGATGACGTGAGCAGCAATTTCGGGATGACGCCGGCGGCGGCCGCGGCGCACGGCTACCGCCAGATGATGGTCGAGGTGCGGACGATCGATGAAATCGTCGGGAGCACCGGCGTGCCGGTGCCCGGGATGGTGAAGATCGATGCAGAAGGCTTCGACCTGAAGGCGCTGGCGGGGGCGGCGAGCCTGCTCGGGAGGACGGACATTTTTTTCCTCGAGGCGGCGGTTTGCGCGGGCGGTATCGAAAACACGATGGCGGC
>DASZPP010000125.1:0-6235 GCA_035549975.1 Opitutus sp. | reverse complement strand
CTCGTTGAGGAAAAGGAAGGGCGGCTGGATCGGCATCACCGCACCGATGTGCTCGATCGGCAGGAACTTCGTCGGCTTCGGCAGCGGCAGGTCGCGGATCTTGCAATCGATGAAAGTCTTCACGTCGCCGACCGTGCGGAGATTGCGCAACTCGTCGTTGTTGATCGAAAGCTGCAGCACGTCTTCGACCAGGATCACGATTTCCATCATCGTGAGGGAATCGATCCCCAGATCCTCGATCAGCCGCAGGTCGTCGTCCGCATCCTTGAGCTTGGTCCGCAAATCCGGCTCCACGAACCGCTCGATCACGCCGATCACGACGGCCGGGATGTGCTCGGGATTGCCCGTCTTGCGATACTGGACCGCCGCCTCGAAGGTGGACGGCGAACAGCGCTTCAAGCTCTCGCGCAACGCGGCTTCGTCCTCGGGCGTGAAGGTCTTGGCCAATACTGGACTCGGCTTCGCCGGACGCGGGCTCGGGGAAAGTGCTTCAGACATCGGATAAGGAAGTTAGGTTTGATCCGGGGAGTGGGGTTGTAAACCCCTATTTGTTTTGCGGCTGTAACAAGATAGAAACAATCGGACCATAATCTTTTGGATAAGCATGCCTTGAGCCACCTGCCGCCGACGGGCGGATTGCCTGTTGACCGGCGTTTGGTTGGACCGTTCCATTGCGGGAACCCGCCGGCTGGTCCGGCCGTCCAGACAACATGAGCGTCCCGACTGCCGCTGCGGCGCTGCCGCCGGTTTTTCTGATCACGCACGAATTTTATCCGCGTCGCGGCGGCATCGCCACGTTTGCCGAGGAAATCGCGCGCGCGGGCGCCGGCCTCGGCTATGACATCGAAGTCTGGGCGCAATCCGCCCCGCCCGAGGCGATCGAGAAATCCTGGCCCTTCCGCCTCCGCCGCCTGCCGTTGAAGGGCACGCACGATTTCGCCTGTCAATGCCTGCTCGGCTGGCAGCTCGTGCGCGCCCGCCGCCGGCTCCGCCGCGCCGTGGTCTACCTGCCGGAACCGGGCCCGATGCTCACGATGATGCTGCTGCAGTTTTTCCGCGCCTTCCAGCCCGGCCGGCTCGTCCTGACATTTCACGGTTCCGAAATCCTGAAATTCGCCCGACACCCCTGGCGCCGCGCACTCGCCCGGCGCCTCATCCGTCGCGCCGCCCGCGTCAGCACGCTGACCAACTACACGCAGGAACTGCTGCTCACCCATTTCCCGGAAGCCGCCGACAAGATTTTTCTCACGCCCGGCGCGGTGCGCAGCGATTTCGCCGTCGTCCCGGCCACGCGCGTTTCCCCGCGCGACAAGCTGGTGGTCCTCACGGTCGGCCGCCTTCATCCGCGCAAGGGCCAGTTGCCCACGCTCGAGGCGCTGCAAACCCTCGCCCCCGAGGTCCGCGCGCGGATCGAATACTGGATCGTCGGCGGCCAGAGCAAGGACGGCTACGAATCCCGCCTGCGCGCCGCCGCCGCCGCCAAGCCCGACCTCGTCGTGCGCTTCCTCGGCAACGTCCCCGACGACGAGCTCTCGCAGCTCTACGAGCGCGCCGACATCTTCGCGATGACCAGCGTGAACCATGGTCACAGCATCGAGGGTTTCGGCCTCGTCTATCTCGAAGCCTCCGCGCACGGCCTGCCGATCGTGGCGCACGATGTCGGCGGAGTTTCCGAAGCGGTCCTCGACACCGTCACCGGCCTGCTCGTCCCCCCGGATCGCCCCGCGCAACTCGCGGCAGCGTTCGAGCGACTGGTTTTCGACGCCGGCCTCCGCCGGCGGCTCGGCGATGCCGGCCGTGAATGGGCGACTCGCAATTGCTGGACGAAGTCGGCCGAGGCGCTTTTTCAACCGCTCGCCGACGAGGCGACGAATGGAGGCGGGGCGCCTTCGCCCCGCACCCCCAGCCGGTCATGATCCAGACCCGCGCCACCGTCACGGTCCGCTATGCCGAGACCGACATGATGGGCATCGTCTACCACGCCAATTATCTTCCGTGGTTCGAAGTCGCCCGCACCCAGCTTCTCCGCGAAAACGGTTTTCCCTACAAACAGCTCGAGCTCGACGGCTATCGCATTCCCGTCCTCGAAGTCGCCGCGAAGTACCTCCGCCCCGCCGTCTACGACGACACGCTGACCATCCTCGCGACGATCCGCGAAAAACCGCTCCTGCGCATCCGCATCGAATATGAGGTGCGCCGCGGCGAGGAACTCCTTGCCACCGGCCAAAGCGCCCACGCGTTCTGCGACCTTCAGGGCCGCCCCACCCGTCCGCCGCCCGCCTTCGCCGAGCGGATGAACGAACTCTTTCAGTAGCGCCGGCTTCCGGCCGGCAACTCCTCCACCGCGTACTCCGCCAGCACCGCCGGATCGCGCTCCGCCTCGCGCGCGTCACGCAGAAGCCCGCCCGCCCGCGCGTCCGCCAGCCGGAACACCGCCCAAACCGCATGCGCCCGCACCAGCGCGTTCGGATGCACCGCGAGCTTCACGAGCAACGGCAGCAAACTCGGATCGCCTGAATTTCCCGCGACCACGCACGCATTCCGCAACAGCCCGCCCAGTTTCAGCCGCTTGATCGCCGTCCGCCGGAACACCGCCGCAAACCGCTCCGGCGTGAGCGCGAGAATTTCCTGCAGCGTCAGCTCCGCCAAATCTCCCCGCGCGACCAGCAGCATTTTTCGCCCTTCACGCGCGAACCGGTTCCACGGGCAGACCTCCAGGCAGACGTCGCAGCCGTAGATCCGGTTGCCGATCCCCGTCCGCAGCTCGCGCGGAATCGCTCCCTTGTTCTCGATGGTCTGGTAGGAAATGCACCGGCGCGCATCGAGCACGCCCGGCCCCGCGAACGCGTCCGTCGGGCAGGCATCGAGGCACCGCGTGCATTTCCCGCACAACCGTCCGATTCCGTCTTGGAGCTGGGTGCTGGGACCTTTGGTTTTCCGCGTCAGCGGTTCGTCCGGCGCGAACTCGATCCGCGTGAAGATCGCCGCGAGCAGCAGCCAGTTCCCGTGCTCGCGCGAAATCAGCATCGCGTTCTTTCCGACAAATCCGATTCCCGCCCGCGCCGCCCAGCTCCGCTCCAGCACCGGCCCGGTGTCGACATAGTAGCGATAATCCTTCCCGGTCGCTCCGCACAGCTCCTCGATCGCCCGTCCCGCCGCCGCGAGCGCCGGCTTGATCGTGTCGTGATAATCCTCGTGCAGCGCATATCGCGCCCAGGTCGGCCTTCCCTCGCCGCCCGTCTCTTGCCTCTGGCCTCTCGCTTCTCGCCTTCCCGCATAATTCACGCCCAGCAGAACCACCGACTTCACTTCCGCGAGCACCCGGTCGGGCTCCATCCGCTTGTCCGCGGTGCGCTCCATCCACGCCATGTCGGCGTGCATGCCCGCGCCCAGCCAGGCGCGAAACGCCGCCGCATCGATCGCCTCCGCCGTCGACGCAAACCGCACCTGGTCGAAACCAAGCGCGAGCAACCGTTCCCTGAGTTGTTGTTGGCGTGAATCCACGGCGCCGGGCGTCAGTCTTGCGGACCCCGCGCCGCGCGCAAGACGCGCTCCCTACATTTTCGCCGTTCGCGCAAAGTCCGCCGATTCCCGCCGCCAGGCCCGCAGCACGTGCGCCACGACGTCGTTGAGCGGCCGCGCATCCGTCAGCAGCACCGTGCCCGCCTGCTTGTAGATCGGCTCGCGCTCGGCATACAGCGTCCGCACGCGCGCCTCCTGGTCGGCCACGTTCAACAGCGGCCGGTGCCGGTGCCGCGCGGTCCGCGCCAGGATCGTCTCGATCGAGGCATGCAGGCAAATCAGCACGCCGCGCGTCCGCACCAGCTCCAGCATGCCCGGCTGCACGATCAAGCCGCCGCCGCACGACACCACCGTTTGCGTCGCCGGATGCCCGCTCTCGATGAACTGCCGCTCCATCACCCGGAACGCCGCCTCGCCGTCGCTCGCAAAAATCTCCGCCACCGTCCGCCGCTGCTGCCGCTCGATCTCGTGATCGCTGTCCAGCAACGCGAACCCGAGCCGCTGCGCCACCGCACGACCCACCGTCGTCTTGCCGGTGCCCATGAAACCGACGAGGTAAAGATTCACGTCTGCTGCATTCAAAAGGAAGCGAGGGAATAAGGGGCTGAACGAGCGCGGGGCAAGGCTCGTCCGCTGCGATTGCGGCTTTCCTCGTTCCCTCAATCCCCTATTCCCTTTCCCTCATCGTGAACTACACCTTCGCCAGCGACAACACCGCCGGCATCTGCCCCGAAGCGTTTGCCGCCCTCGCCGAGGCCAACGCCGGCTGCGCGCCGAGCTACGGCGACGACCCGTGGACCGCGCGCGCCACCGCGCTCCTCCGCGAAATCTTCGAAACCCAGTGCGACGTCTTCTTCGTCTTCAACGGCACCGCCGCCAACGCCCTCGCGCTCGCCGCGATCTGCCAGCGGCACCACGGCATTCTCTGCCACGCAATGTCGCACGTCGACACCGACGAGTGTGGCGCGCCCGAATTCTTCACCGGCGGCGCCAAGGTCATCCCGCTCGACGCGCCCGCCGCCAAGCTCCGCGTCTCCGACCTTGAACCCGTCCTGCACCGCGGCCACGGCGTGCATTATCCGAAACTCCGCGCGCTCTCCCTCACCCAGTCGACCGAGCTCGGCACCGTCTACGCGATCGACGAACTGCGCGCGCTCGCCGGTTTCGCCCACGCCCGCGGCTGGTCCGTGCACGTCGATGGCGCCCGCTTCGCCAACGCCCTTGCGTCGCTCAAATGCTCCGCCGCCGATCTCACCTGGCGCGCCGGCATCGACGTCCTTTGTCTCGGCGGCACCAAGAACGGCCTGAACACCACCGAAGCCGTCGTCTTTTTCCACCGCGAGCTCGCCCGCGAATTCGATTACCGCGTGAAGCAGTCCGGCCAGCTCGCCTCGAAGACGCGCTTCGCCGCCGCGCAATGGACCGGCGCGCTCCGCGAGGGCGCCTGGCTCCGCCACGCCGCCCATGCCAATGCCTGTGCCCGCCGGCTCGCCGACGGGCTCCGCTCGCTGCCCGGTCTCCGTCTGCTCTTCGAGCCCGAGGTCAACGGCGTGTTCGTCGAAATGCCGCCCGCCGTTTACGGCGCGCTCACCGCGCGCGGCTGGCATTTCTACAAATTCATCGGCGACCACGGCTATCGGCTCATGACGTCGTGGGCCACGACCGATGCCGATGTCGACGCCTTCATCGCCGACGCCCGCGCCGTCGCCAGGTAGGGCGCGTTGTCCCCAACGCGCCGCCCGGCCGGCAACAACTTGTGGGCCGGCTCCGTCCGGCCCGTGGTCCTCAAATAAAAAAGGGGCGACCGTGGTCGCCCCTCCGTCCGTCACAGCGCGATCGATGCCGCGCTCACTTTTCCGGCGCGGGCGCCGGCGCCGGTTCCGGCTTCGCCGCCGCACTGCCCGCGGATTTGATGTCGAGCAGCTCGACGTCGAAAATCAGCGTCGAAGCCGGCGGGATGCCCGGCCGGCCATCGTCGCCGTAGGCGAGGTCCGGCGGAACATAGAGTTTGATGTGCCCGCCCTTCGAAATCTTCTGCAGGCCCTCCGTCCAGCCGCCGATCACCTGGTCGAGCTGGAATTCCGCCGGCTGTCCGCCGTGCTGGCTGCTGCTGTCGAACACCGTGCCGTTCACGAGCGTGCCGGTGTAGTTGACTTTCACGGTGTCCTGCGGCTTCGGCGGCGCGCCTTCGCCCGGCGCAATGACCTCGTAGCACAGCCCGTCGGGCAGCACCACGACGCCCGGCTTCTTCTTGATCTCGGTCAGGAAATTCGCGGATTCCGCCAGGCCCTTTTGCTTCAGCTTGCCGAGATAGACGCTCTGCTTGCGCTGGATGAATCCGTCCATCTCCGGGCCGATCTGGTTCAACTCGTAGGGCGAATCCTTCCCGCTCGCCGCCGCCTCGACGCCCTTGATCAGCGCCGCCACTTCCTCCGGGTTGAAGTCCAGCTCCGGCAGGCCGACCCGTTTCGCCATGAACCAGCCGAATTCCTCGACCAGTTGCTGTTCGCTGAATTTCGGCGCCGCGGCCGCCGGCGCCGGCGGCGTGGCGGCAGTTGCGCCGGGAGCTGCTTGGTCGGCCGCGGCCGGGGCCGGCGCGGATGCAGCCGGTTGATCATCCTGCGCACGCGCTGCGGCAAAAACGCCGGCCGACAAGAGGCAGGCGGAGAGAAGCTTGAGTTTCATAGGGGTGAAATGAGCGAAGCGGATTTGG
>DASZPP010000124.1:0-4082 GCA_035549975.1 Opitutus sp. | reverse complement strand
CCCGGCTCACTTCAGCAGCGCGTGGAGCGCCGCCCATTCGTCGCGGGTGGCGGCGCGGCAGGCCTCCTCCATGCGGGTGTAGCGGGCGAGGACTTCCTCGCCGAGCGGGGAGAGGAGGGCGCCGCCGCGGGTGCCGCCGCCGCGCGCGACCTCGACGAGCGGTGCGCGGAAAAGCGCATTCGTGGCCCGCACGAGCAGCCAGGCGCGGTTGTAGGACATGCCGAGTTCCCGGGCGGCGGTGAGGATCGAGCCGGTGGCGGCGATGTGGCGGAGCAATTGCGCCTTGCCCGGCCCGAAGGCGCGGGGGCCGCCGTGCGGAAAGCGGAGGCGGGGCTCGAGCTCGGGCGGGGCGGGCGGCATGGGCTAACAACTGGGCCGGCCGGCGGTAACAGTCAGTCGAAAAACAAACTCATGGGCCCCAGCAGGGCGGCGAAAAGTTGCCGGCGGCGAAAAGCGGGGCTTCTCACGGGCGAAAAATTCCTGCAAGGTGACGGCCGCATCGCGCGCATTTCAGCCGTCCGGAGGGGCGGCTGGCGGCTGCCGGAAGCGCCCCGATCCAGCAGCGCGATGCGAGTCAGGACTCGATTCATCATGCCCAGAATTTTCGTGAAACTGTTTTCAGCGCCCGGCGTCGAATGCGGCGTGACGTCCGGTATTTTCCGCGCGCGGCGCGGTGAGCTTCAACGCATCGCGGTGCTGGCCCTCCTGGGCCTGAGCCTGGCGGCGCGCCCGTGTGCGGCGGCGCCGGAGGCGGTGCTGGCGCCGGCGAAACCGGCGGCGACCGCGGGGAAAGGCGGCCGGGCCGCCAAGTCGCCGGCGGCGGACAAGAAGGATCTGGACGAGCTGGTTTATTCGGACGGCGACCGCGTGGGCGGGCATTTCGTCCGGCAGGACGGCGACACGATCATTTTCAAGTCGGAGCGGTTCGGGTTGTTGCACGTGCCGGCGAAGGATGCGCAGTTGACGCTCGCCAAGCCGACGCCGGCGGCGAAGGCGGCGGTGGCGGCGGCGAAGCCGGAGGGCGAGAAGACGGAAATCTGGCAGTGGCCGTTCTCGCCGATCGCGATGGCCAAGGCGCTTGGGGAATTTTTCGGATCGTGGCACGGCAAGTTCGCGGTTTCGACCGGCGTGATGCACGACACCGCGGAGCACGACAGCGTGTCGGCGCAGGCGCACCTGCAGCGCAAGTGGAAGAGCGACGAGGTGGAGCTGAACGGAAGCTACGATTTCGCGACGGCGAACAACGTGACCTCGACCGACATGATGCGGGCCAACGGCTCGTGGCGGCACGATCTCCCCTGCGACTTCTTCGGCACCTACCGGCCGACGCTGGAGTGGAACCGCAATTACTACCGCGACGACGCGCACACGATCCCGGCGGATTACCTCCTGTTGCAGCAGGAAGTCGGCGCGGGCGTGAACGTGATCAAGAAGGATCAGGCGAAGCTGCGCACCGGCCTCTCGGAAAACATCTTCAGCGTCTGGGTGACGCCCGAGCCAGTGCGGTCGCAGGAGACGCGCACGGTCGAATCCGCCTTCGTCGAGGCCGAGCTGAAGCTGCCGTGGCGCATTTCCGTTTCCGATCGCGGCACTTTCTACTATTCGATCGTGCACGACACGGAAGGCTGGGAAAATCATTTCCAGATCGACAAGAAGCTGACCGAGACGCTGACGATGGGCGTGCAGCACGAGGTGCGCACGAACAACCCGGGCATCAATGTCTCCGACTACCGCCGGCTGAAGTTTTTGTTCGGGTTCGATTTCTGACGCGCCGGTCCGGCTCGGGGTTTCCCCAAATGCTGTAGCCGAAAGTTTGGCCGAAGGTAGCGGCGGTCGCCCCGACCGCCACGAGCATAAAGTGGCCGTCGGGACGACGGCTGCTACCACTGGCAGGCGGCGACGGCTTTCTGGAATTGCCCTAAGGCTTGGGCGCCGGCGGCGGCGCGGGGGGCGAGGCCGAAGATTCGAAGGAAATCTGTTGCAGCAGGTCGTGCGCGAGGCCGCCGCCGACCTGGTCGGCGGCGTCGCGATCGCCGCGGCGTTCGGCCTGCCAGACGATCTTGCGGGTGGCGGTCTCGTAGAGCTTCACGGCGAGGGTGAACTCGTCCGCCGGCTCCGGCCGCGCCTCGCCCACGAGGAGCCAGCGGCAGCGCAACGCGGCGGCGCGGGCGAGGATGTCGGGCTCGGTGGTGCCGGAGTTAAACGGGATCACGCCGATCGCGACGTCCTTTTCGTGGCCGGCATTGCGCAACGCGTCGCGCACGCCGCTGAAGGATTTCAGCGCGGCGCCCTTGACGCTGGAATCCGTGGCGGAGAAGACGACGACGGCAAGCGGACGGCCGCTCTGGAAGGCGTCGAGGGCGGCGGCGGTGGCATGAAGAATCTTGTTGGCCGCGTCGGAGCTGTCGCGGCCGGCGTCGCCGGATTGCTTCAACGCGGCATCGACCTGCGCCGCCGTCGGAAGGTTGTGCGGCTTGCGGTCCTCGTCGTTGTTGTGGGAACCGGAGCCGAAGTTGATGGCGAAACCGACCACTTTAAACACGATGAAAACCGTGGCGACCAGACGGAGCCAGCCGGGCAGGCGCCACCAGAACGCGACGATCAGGTGGCCGGCCCAGACGACGATGTCGTAGACAAAACGCGCGCGCTCGTGCCGCGCGGGGAATGCCGGGAAGGCCGGACACGGCGGCGGTTGCCGTTCGCGACGCTCGGCGCGCCTTTCCGCGCGGGTCAGCGGCGGCGGCGCCGGCGGGGTTGGCGGGTTGATGGGCGGGCGGGTGGCGCCGGTCGGGGGAAAGGCGCGCGGCGGCGCGGGAGCGTGCGCAGCGTGGTGCTCCGCCACGAGGCGGGCGGCGAGCATGCGCAACGTCGGCGTTTCATGGCCGGCGGGACAGCGGAGCCATTGCACGGTCAGAAATTTTTCGGGAACGCGCGCGCCCTGTTCGATCGTGTCGTCGATGACGACGGGCACGAGAAACATGACGTCGTCCGCGAGATCGAGGGTGCGTTCGATGGCGAAGCGCCATTCGCGCCGGAAGTAGCCCTCGCGCCGCGCCTCGGTCGTCGTGGAGACGATCGGCATGAAATAATTGCAGGTGCGGATCTGCTGGCGGATCTTGGCGTCCCACGCATCGCCGCCCGCGAGTTCCTCCTCGTCGAGCCAGACCTCGAGGCCGGCCTGCGCGAGGGTCTCGCGGAGCGCACGGGCGGCAGCGCGATCTTCCGAGGCGTAGCTGAGGAAGATCGACGGAGGCGGCGGAGAGGTGGCGGGCCCGTCCGGCATGGATCAGGCGAGCGTCGGGCGGCGCGGGAAGCGGGTCAAGCATGCGCGAGGGAGCGGCGGCCCAGCGGGGCGGTTGGGGATCCGATGGGGCGGCAGCGCAGGCGTCTCACCTGCGCTACGTTTCGCAGGCGAGGACGAAGACGTGGGCCTTGTCGGTGCCGATGGCGAGGAAACGATCGTCGGGCGACCAGGCGAGCTTCGTCGCGGCGGCCGGCATGCGGACGGTGGCGCGAAGCGGCGAGCGGCGCTCGGGACTCCAGAGCTGCACGACACCATCGTCGCTCGCGGAGGCGAGGAGGCCGTGGGTGTTTTGGAAGGCGAGCGCGCAGACCGGCGATTCGTGCGGGAGCATCGCGGGCTCGCGGCCCTCGGGGCCGGCGCCGGAACAGTCCCACACGCAGACATCGCGCCCGCCGCTTGTCGCGAGCCAGCGCGAGGTGTGGTCGAAGGAAAGGTGTTTCACCTTCGATTCGTAGCCGCTCATGTGAAGCTCGGTGTCGGTCTCCGGAATCCAGAGATGGACGGACGGATCCTGGTTGCCGGAGACGAGCCATCGGCCGTCGGGCGACCAGACGAGTGCATGGATGCCGTTGGCGTAGGGAAATTTTTTCTGGAGGACGAAATCGTCGGCGTCCCAGATTTCGACGCCGCCGAAGTGTGCGGCGGCGACGGCGCCGCCGGACGGATGCGACGCGAGTGCGGAGATCGTGCTGGCGGCGGAAGCGAAGGTGTGGGCGATAGTCGCGTCGGGGCGGAGGGCGAAAAGTTTTTTACCGGCGGAGGCGAAGAGTAGCGCAGG
>DASZPP010000123.1:0-14895 GCA_035549975.1 Opitutus sp. | reverse complement strand
GAACCCTCCACTCGCTGGCGCTCGTGGTTACGGGAAGTCCGCTAGACGCCGGCGCCGGATTCGTCGTGGCGGAGGCGGGTTTCGGCGAGGTCGATGTCGTGCTGGATGCGGCGGAGGGCGTCGTCGTTGATCACGCGGCGGTTCCGCAGATCGATGATCGTGCGGCGCTCGGCTTCGAGCGCTTCGCGGGAAAGATGCTCGTAATCCTGCGAAAACAGGCCGGGGGAAATTCCGGCCTCGGTCAGGTCGGTCTGGAGCTGCTGGATGCGGTCCTCGTATTCGGCGGTGAGACGATGCAGCGCGGAGTTGTCCATCGGCCGCGCGGCACCGATCTCGACGAGCCGGGCGAGCGCGGCCTGGTTGGCTTTCAGGCGGGCGTTGCGCTCCTCGCGTTCCCAGGCGTGGTCGTCCTCGACGCCGAGCCAGCGGATGATCGGCGCGAGGCTGAGGCCCTGCAGGACGAGCGTGCCGAAGATGACCGCGAACGTGAGGAAGAAGATCATGTCGCGGTCGGGAAACGGCGCGCCGGAGCGAATGACGAACGGCACCGCGAGCGCGGCGGCGAGCGAATCGACGCCGCGCATGCCGGTCCAGCCGACGAGCGCGACGTGGCGCCACGAGGTTGGCGTGAAACGTCGCAGCGCGCGCGAGGGGAACAGCCGCGGCAGCAGCGCGATCGCGAACAGCCACGCGAGGCGCAGCCCGATGACGGGGACGAGGATGATCGTGGCGAATCTCAGCATTTCGCCGAGCGCGCGACCGGAAAGGGCGGCGAGGACCTCGGGCAGTTGCAGGCCGATCAGGATGAAAATGACGCCGTTGAGGACGAAGCCGACCATTTCCCAGACGGGCAGTGCGCGCAGGCGGAAGCGCGAGCCGACGATTTCCGGCGCGCGCCAGCCGTAATAGAGGCCGCACACGACAACGGCGAGCACACCGGAGCAGCCGAGCGCCTCGGCGGCGAGGTAGCAGGCGAACGGGCTGAGCAGCGAGACGACGATCTGGACGGGCGGGTCGTCGAGGCGGCGCTGGATCGCCGTCACGAGCCAGCCGGCGACGAGACCGACGAGCGTGCCGCCGACGCCGACGGTCACGAATTTCATGCTCGCGCTCCTGAGCGAAAACGAGCCGACGGCGACGGCGGTGATGGCGAACCGATAGGCGACGAAGGCGGTCGTGTCGTTCACGAGGCTTTCACCCTCGAGAATCGTGACGAGCTGACGGGGAACGCGCAGGCGATGGGCGATCGCGGTGGCGGCGACAGCGTCGGACGGAGCGATGATCGCGCCGAGCACATAGGCGGAACCCCAGCCCATGCCGATGAACCGGTGCGCGAACCAAGCGGTCGCGATGATCGTGACGATCACCAGGCCGATCGCAAGGAGCAGGATCGTGCCGAGGTTGGCGCGGAAGTCGCGCCACGGCGTGAACAGCGCGGCGGGATAGAGCAGCGGCGGCAGGAAGAGGACGAAGACGAGGTCGGGATCGAGCCGGAGCCGTGGCAGGCCGGGCACGAGGCTCAGGCCGAGTCCGCCGATGACGAGCAGGATCGGGTAGGGAATCTGGAGCTTGCGCGCGAACAAGACGAGCGCGGCGACGACGCTGAGGAGAACGAGCAGGAGTTCGAACAGGCCGACGGCGGCGGTTTGCGCCAATGGCACGAGCGACGATCCGAGGAAGCCGAAAATCCCAACCGGTAATGCATCCGCCTGCAGCACGAGGCAGGTTTGTGGTCGTGCGACGGCCGGGGCGCAACAGGAGTTTCGGAGCGCCGACGCGTGGAGGAGCTCGCTGCAGCGACGCTGCACTGCGAACGCGTCAGACGAACTCGTAGAACGGCGTGGATTCGCCGGGGGCGACGATGGAGAACTCGCAGGCGGCGAGGGCGGTGCGGAGGCCGGCGAACGCGGACTCGACGGCGGCGCGGGTGTTGCACTCGCGGGAGAGGTGCGTGAGGTAGACGCGGCGCCATTGCGGCGAGGCGATCTCGGCGAGCAGGGCGCGGGTGGCCTCGTTCGAGAGATGGCCGTGGCGGCCGCTGATGCGCTGCTTGAGCGACCACGGCCGGCGGGCGTCGTTTTTCAGGAGCTCGGGGCAGTGGTTGGCCTCGACGACGACGACCTCGCAGTCGCGCATGGCTTCGCGGACGTTTTGCGGCGCGTGGCCGAGGTCGGTGAGCCAGGTGAGCGAGCGGCGCGGCGCGAACAGGTCGCCATCGTGGCCGGTGACGAAGCGGAAGCCGACGGGATCCTGCGCGTCGTGCGGGACGGCGAAGGTGGAGATTTCGAGATCGCGGAAACGAAACGTCGCGCCGGTGTCGAAGAGCTGCCAGTCGGGCCGGTGCGACAGGCCGGCCTGGACGGCGCGCGCGGTGGCGGCGTTGGCGAAGACCCGGACGTGCGGAAATTTCCTGAGGCTCTCGATGCCGCCGGAGTGATCGCCGTGCTCATGGGTGAGGAAGACGGCGTCGATGCGCTCGAGGGATTCGCCGACGGCGGCGAGGAGCGACGTCAGTTTTCGGGCGGAGAAGCCGGCGTCGACGAGGATGCGCGCATTTTCGGTGACGAGCAGCGCGGCGTTGCCGGAGCTGCCGCTGCCGAGAATGGAAAAGCGCATCGCCATGGTTCGCGTTGCGCGTGTTGAAGACCGGCGTGGGCGCGAGGCCAAACAAAAAAGGGCAAGCTGTTCAGAAAAGGTAGGGATGGCTCTCCGAGCCATCCGCGAACGCGAAGGGAGCGAAAGGCGGACGCCTCGGAGAGGCGTCCCTACCGAGCGGGCCGACCGGGGCGTTTCTACCGCTCCGGCTGCCAGAAGTGCGGCCAGTCTTCGGGGCGGGCGACGAGAGCTTTGCGCACCGGATTCAGGCGAATGTAGCGGGCTTTTTCCTCGAAGCTCTCGTCGTGGCGGAGGCGGTGGTCGAAAAAGCCGCGCTGCCAAGCGGTGCCGGCGTCTCGCGCGGTAAAGCGTTTCCAAGCACCGATAACCTTGGCGAGGGTCTCTTGGCGCGGACATGAAACCAGAGCATGTAAATGGTCGGGCATGAGCAACCAAAGGCACACATACCAGCGCTGAGTTTCGTGGTAGTGTCGAATGGACCTGAGAAGCTTTTCGGAGACGGTGGGCGTGCAGAGTTGGTTGGGGCCACGGCGTTGACAACAGATTGTGATGAAAAATGTAGCGTCGCGGGCCCAAGCTGGCGGCGTATGATAGAGCCAGCGGCGAGTCGGGAGAGACATAGCAAGTGGAGCCGAGGGGCGGACGCCTCGGAGAGGCGTCCCTACCGGTGGCGTTTCTACCAGTCGCAGATGCTCTCGATGTGGGCGGCGGAGCCGTCGCGTTGCCAGGCGTCGAGCTGGGCCTGGTCTTTCAACTGCTGGCCGCGCTGGCGGGGGACGACGGCGAAGGCACTCGCGCATTCGGGGAGCGCGGTCATGTCGCCCCAAAGTTTTTCGAACTGGGCGACGGGGAAAACATCCTCCTGGCCGTGGCCCCAGCGTTTCTTCACGTCTTTCAGCGTGACGTAGGTCGGCACGCGGGCGGCGAGGGCACGGACGGCGGCGGTGGTGCGTTCGGCGTCGGCGAGATCGGCGCGCGTGAGGCCGAAGACGGCGAGGAGGCGGTCGATATCGATCCAGCAGGTGTTGGTGTTGTAGTAGGTGAGGTTGAACTCGTCCTCCTCGCGCGGGAGCGCCAGGCCTTCGACGAGGCGGAGGCGGCCGTCGATCCGGGCGAGTCCGCCGCCGTGGTCTTCGATGCGTTTCGGGATGACTTCCCAGCCGAGGGTGGCGCCGGCGGATTGAAACCAGCCGAGGAGTGCGGGGTCGGCCGAGGCGCCGAGGGTGTCGATGTTGTGGACGACGAGTGTGCGGAGCTGCGGCTGGGCGGCGAGGAGGCGGGCGAGCGTGCCGTTTTTCAGGAGGTTCGGAATTTCGAACCAATGGCCGACGGGATGCAGGCACTGCTCGGGAAGGTTATCGGTGTAGTCGGCGCCCTCGCCGGTGGTGCGGGCCCAGTTGACGAGCGCGGTGCGGATGCTCTCGCGCATTTTTTCCTTCTGCTCGTCGAGCTTTTGCTGGGCGGTTTCGTCCCAGGCGAAGTGGAGGTCGCGGACGGTCGGGACGAGGCGGAGGCCGATCGAGCGGCCGGAGGAGAGGAAGATGTTGCGATCGATGGAGTCGGCGAAGTTTTCGCGGAGCCAGCGTTCGATCGGAGCGTGCGTGAGATGGCTCGTGGTGAAAACGTGCGGGATCGCGGCGCCGAAGTCGCGGGCGGCGCGGCGGGTGCGGGCAAGGTGGGTTTCGATGAAACTGCGGTGGCGGCCGGCGAGCTTGGCGAAGGGGTGCAGGCCTTTGACGACGCCGGCGCCCTGCGTCCAGCGCGAGCCGACACCGGCGGCGTAGGTGACGACGGCGAGCTCGCCGCGGCGGAGGGCGGCGGCACCGGCGGTGCGGAAAGCGGCAAGCTGGGTAGCGGCAGGCGTCCCTGCCTGCCGTGATTCGGGGGCGCTTTCTGAGCGGCAGGCAGGGACGCCTGCCGCTACAGGGACGCCGGCCGCTACGCTGAAGTCGAACAATGCAGCGGCGGGGACGTCTTCGATGAGCGTGTTGGCGGGAAGGCGGTTCAGCGCGAGGCCGATGCGGCCGCTGCGGAGGTCAGTGCGGATTTGCTCGTGCTGGGCGCGGTCGAAACCGTTGGCGGCGAGGAGATCGGTGAGACGCTGGCCACCGCGGGTGTTCGCGTCGGCGGAGGGAAGGAGTTGATCGAGGAGCGTCGGCAGCGCGGCGGAGAAATCCGGCAGCTCACGGGCGGCGCGGGTGAAGGCTTGCAGGTCGATGCGCTCGCGCGAGGTGAGATCGCGGGCGGAGCGGCGGAGGAGCCCCGGCACGGAATGACGGTAGAAATCGACGGGCAGGAGCGCGTCGTCGCCGGTGCGGAGCGCGGCGACGGAGCCGTGTTCGTTGATCGAGAAATCGTAGACGACCGGATCCATCGCGAATGGGAGCGCGGATTCGAGCTCGCGTTTGGTCGCGATCATGATGTCGCGGAGCCGCTCCTGGCCCTCGACGCGGCGCTCGGGCGAAAAGATAAAACCCATGCCGCCGCCGGACATGCCGCCGAGCATCCAGAAGCCCCAGAAGTCGTCGCCGAACGCGGCGCGCGTGCGGGCGATGAGCTGCTCGGTGTAGAGGTTGCTGACCCACGGGATGATCGTCTGGAGCGGGCCGGTGAAATTTTCGGTGAGCGCGGCGCCGAGGGCGCGGATGTCGCCGGCGGCGAGTTTTTCCAGAATCTGGTCGAGCGTGGCGATGGCGCGGCGGCGGGCGGTCCACTCGGATTCGCTGCGGAGGAGATATTTCTCCGTGGCCATCTCGAGGATGGGGCCGACGTTCTGGGCCATGCCGCCGTGGACGAGGACGAGCGAGTCCTGGAGTTTTTGGCGCGCGGCGGCGGGGACGCGATCGGGGCCGAGCAGCGTGTGCGTTGGCAACAGGCGGCCGCGGCTGATGCCGTGCTCGGGGTCGCCGGGCTGGGCGGGGGCGCCCTCGATCAATTTGATGCCGGGCCAGAGTCCGCCGGAATCCTGCCAGCCGCCGCCGGAGCCGCCGAGCCATTCGCCGAGGATCGCGCGGGCGGCGACGATGCGGCGCTCGGATTCCGCGAGCGGGCCGGTGAGCGACCTGATCTGGCTCGTGGCGCGCATGCAGGCGGCGATGAGCGCGCCGAGGAGATTGGTGGAGACGGCGAGGCGGGACCCCTTCGGGATGCGGTTGACGTTGCTGACGAGCTCGAAGCCGCGGCCGGGGCCGAAGATGGCGGCGAGAAGCTGCGCGAGGCTGGCGCCGGAGCGCTCGATGCCGGGCGGGACGAGGCCGGCGGCGATGACGGCGGCCTTGAGGAGCCCGAGGTAGTCGCGGCCGAAATCGAAGACGTCGTCGAGCGAAGTCAGGACGGCGCTGGCTTCGAGGTCGACGCTCGCGAGGCGGATGACGGGTTCGTCGATGACGCGGAACCAGGCTTCGACGGGCGGACGTGGGGAGGAATCGGGGGAATTGTCGCGCGAAAGCTCCCGCCCGTTGTGGAGGCCGAGGTCGATCGAGACATTGAGCACGCGCGCGCCCTCGGGGAAATCCATGCCGAGGAAAAAAATGTCGGACCAGCCGCAGTGCGTGAGGTCCATGCGGACGGGCGTGCGTTCGCGGAGAAGCGGGTAGGGAGAATCGGACGAAGAGGATGGATGGGACGAATGAGCGAGGAGTTCGGGCCGGACGCGGAGCGGCTGGTCGAGCGGGTGGCCGAGGCGGAACATCCAGGCGTTGCCGCGGGTGGAGCGGACGGTGCGGCGGACCTGATCGGCGAGCGTTTGGAAGGCGAGGGCGTGGTGCGCGGCGGCGAGGGCGCTGGAGAGGGTTTCGCTGGGACCGTCGGTGGATTGGGCGCGGGAGAACGTCGCGATCGCCTCTTCGAAGCGGCGCTCGAGCAAGTGACGGAAACCGGCGAACGGCACGCGGCCGGTGCGCGGAAGCCCGGGGCGGGCGGGCAGGTGGTAGCGATGAATCGCGGTGATGAAGAACAGCGCGCGGACGCGCTGGTAGAGGTTGGTTTCGCGGCGACGATAGGCTTCGAGCTCGGCGGCGGCGGCGAGGAGTTCGGCCGCGGATTTGCCGGCGCACCAGCGGTCGATGGCGAGGTCGCGGGTGGCGGAGTCGGCGGCCTCGATGATGTCGGTGACGCGAGACATGGAAGGCGGTGGAAGACTTTTAGCCACAGATGTCACGGATGGGCACGGATGCGGGCCGCGCCATATGCGGCGCGGTTACGATCCGGGATGAGTTTATCCGTGTTCATCCGTGTGATCCGTGGCTGATCGGGTCGTATGATTTTACTCGGGGCGGTTGGCGAGGAGCTCGACGAGGGAGGTGAGGACGCGGTCGCGTTCGCCGCCGGAGAGGGAGAGGGCGAGTTGGGCGAAGAGCAGGCCGTAGGCGGCGCCGATGTCGTAGCGGCGGCCGGCGACGGTGAAGGCGAGGTAGCGCTGCCGGCCGGCGAGTGCGTGGAGCGCGGGCGAGAGGCCGAGCGCGCGGTCGGGCGCGGCGGATTGCTGTTCTTCGAGGAGGGAAAAAATCTCGGCACCGAGGACGTGGAGGCCGAAGAAACAGAGATAAAAACCGGCGCGGAGACCGGGGACGATGAGCTGCTGCTCGGCGACGGACGGCGTGGGTTTTTCGAGGACGGCTTCGATCTGGTAGAGCGGCTTTTCGCCGCCGACGAGCCGGCCGCCAACGGCGCCGTAGGAGGTGAGCTGGCTCTCGCGCGTGGGCTGGACGGCGGAGACGGAGGCGTTTTCGGCCGCGGCGATTTCGAGGAGCTGTCGGGCGCAGCTCGTTTTGCCGTTCGCGACGTGGAGGTGGTCGCCGACGAGGTGGAGGAACGGTTCGCCGGTGATGAAGTCACGTCCGCAGAGGACGGCATGGCCGTAGCCGCGCGGCGCGGGTTGTGCGATGAAGCGGACGCGCGGGGCGAGCGGGCCGCAGGCGGTGGCGTAGGCGGCCTCGTCGCCGGGGCAGACGATGACGCAGAATTCGTCGATCCCGGCGCCGGCGGCTTCCTCGAGGACGATCTGGAGGGCGGTTTTGGTTTCGCCGGCGGGGTCGACGAGCGTCTGGAGCGGCAGCGTGCGCTGGCGGGGATTGGCCGCGGTGACGAGGGCTTTGCGGATTTTCATGGGCGGCGCGGGGAAGACAAAGGTTCAGGCGCGAAGATGCGGCGAGACAACCTGAAAGGCGATCGATCAGAGGCCGCCTGAGGGGGTCGCGAGGGTTTGGCTGAGAAGGCGGCGCGAGTCGCGGGCAAGCTCGCGCCTGCATTGACGGAAAACGGCGGCCATGGGCCGGGTCACAGGAGGCATGGACGGGCGAGGCGGTTGACCGCGAGGCGTTTTTCGGTAACGAATGACCCTCCATGCCAGCGAGAGCCGTGAGGAAAAAATCCAGCAAGACAGGCGGGATGCCGGCGCGACGAAGCAGTCCGCGGGGGCCGCGCGTGTTGAAGGGGACCGTGTTCATCACGCGGCAGGTGCATTTCAACGCGGCGCACCGGCTGCACAACCCGGCGAAGAGCCAGGCGTGGAACGAGCAGCAATACGGCCTTTGCACGAACCCGCACTGGCACGGCCACAACTACGTGCTGGAGGTGACGGTCGGGGGCGAGCCGGACCCGGAAACGGGTTACATCATGGACCTGAGCGAGCTCAAGCGGATCTTGCAGGAGACGATTTTGGACCAGTGCGACCACCGCAACCTGAACACGGACGTGGAATTTTTGCGGGACGTGATTCCGTCGACGGAGAATTTGACGATCGCGTTCTGGGAGCAGATCGAACCGCGGCTGCCGGCGGGGAAATTGCATCGCGTGCGGCTGTTCGAAACGCCGCGGAATTTCGCGGAGTATTACGGGCCGGCGGACGCAAGCCGGAAAACAACCGCGAATGGACGCGAATGAATCGAAACTCCGCAGTTTGGGCTGTTCCTCCGCTCGCCGGCGCTCGTAGCTGCGAGCGCCGGCGAGCGGAAACTGCTTTCATGCGCATGGCGAAGCAGGGCGGACTGAAGCCCCCCCTGCTTGGGCGGTTATCGTAACCCACGCACCGCAACCAGCATCAAAAACGAGATGAGCAAAAAGAAATCAATGTATCTGCACCGCTCGGCCAGCGGGGCGGCGCCGCGGATTGCGCGGGGTTATGACCAAAAATTCAAGGTGACGCAGAAGTATCGTGCGTCGCTGCCGGACATGATGGAGGCGGCGTATGACGCGATCCAAGGGGCGCACGTGCCGATCCAGCAGGTGGGGGTGCATAATTTCCGGCTGCCGCTGAAGTTTCGCACGAAGAACGGCGGGGCGATGACGCTGGAGGCGAGCATCACGGGCACGGTGTCGCTCGAGGCGGACCTGAAGGGGATCAACATGAGCCGGATCGTCCGGTCGTTCTACGATCACAAGGACGAGGTGTTCACCGGCGAGTGGATGGGAAAGATTCTCTGCGCGTATCTGAAAAACGTGAAGAGCAAGGACGCGCGGCTGAAGGTGGGATTTTCCTATCCGATGCTGCATCGCAGCCTCCGCAGCGGGCTCGAAGGCTACCAGTATTACGAGGTGGCGTTCGAGGGCGTGCTGACGCGGGCGGGCGAGTATCGGCGGTTCATCCATTTCGATTTCGTTTACTCGTCGGCGTGCCCGTGCTCGGCGGAGCTGGCGGAGCACGCGCGGGACACGCGCGGCGTTTACAGCGTGCCGCACTCGCAGCGGAGCAAGGCGCGGATCGTCGTCGAGGAGGCGCCCGGCAAAAAAATCTGGATCGAGGACGTGCACGCGCTCTGCCTGCGCGCGCTGCACACCGAGACGCAGGTGATGGTGAAACGCGAGGACGAGCAGGCGTTCGCCGAATTGAACGGTGCACACCTGAAATTCGTCGAGGATGCAGCGCGGCTGCTTTACCGGGAGTTCGACGGGGACAAGCGGATCAAGGATTTCCGGATCGCGTGCTCGCATCTCGAGTCGCTGCACTCGCACGACGCGGTGAGCGTGATCTGCAAGGGCGTGAAGGGCGGGTTTTCCGCGGACTTCATGGATTTCGCGCTGCTGGTGTGCTGAACGGTTGAAACCAAACTTTCCGCGGATGGCGCGGATGAACGCGGATAAAATCCAGTGATCCACGAGAAGTTGAGCGGCGAGATAATTGGAGCGGCGATGAAG
The DNA here is from genome assembly GCA_035549975.1 of Opitutus sp. GTDB lineage: Bacteria > Verrucomicrobiota > Verrucomicrobiia > Opitutales > Opitutaceae > Opitutus. The sequence goes on along the minus strand of DASZPP010000123.1, from coordinate 5,145 downwards.
GTGCTCAATGCGCCTGGGCCGGGTTTGGACGAAAAACTCTATGAGCGCGCGCTGGTCATCGAGCTGCGAAACCAAGGTCACACGATCGACCAGCAGAAGGCGTTTCCAGTCAGCTACGCGAATGAACTGATCGGAACCTTGATTCCGGACACAATCGTCGACGGACTTGTGATCGCGGATCCCAAAGTCGTCGAAGCGTTCAACGAAACGCACATGCGACAAATGATCGGCTATCTGTCGATCACCAAACTGCAGCTTGCGCTGCTGTTGAATTTCAAATTCGCCAAACTGGAATGGAAGCGCGTTGTGCGAGAGCATCATGAGTGATCCGCGACCATCCGCGAAATCCGCGGCGAGATTCGGCCCGATCATCCTCGTCACCGGCGCGTCGCAGGGGATCGGGGCGGCGATTGCGCGGCTGTTCGCGCGCGAGGTGCGCGGGGTGCGGCTGGCGCTGGTGGCGCGCAACGAGAAAAAGTTGCGCGGCGTGGCGGCGGCGTGCGCGAAGGGTGGGGCGACGGCGGAGGTCTTTGGGTGCGACGTGGGCGACGAGGCGGCGGTCGCGGCGATGGCGAAGGCGGTCACGAAACGGTTCGGCGCCGCGGATGTGCTGATCAACAACGCGGGGGCGTTCGTGGCGAAGCCGTTCCCCGAAACGACGGTGGCGGACTTCGATGCGATGATCGCGGCGAATCTGCGGAGCGCGTTTCTCGTGTCGCGGGCGTTCGTGCCGGCGATGATGCGGCGGCGGAGCGGCGACGTGTTTTTCATGAGCTCGATCGCGGGGCTGGCCGCCTATCCGAATTCGGCGGCGTATTGCGCGGCGAAGTTCGGCGTGAGCGGGCTGGCCAAGGTGCTGCGCGCGGAGACGAAAGGGAAAAACGTGCGGGTGTGCTGCGTTTATCCGGGGGCGACGTGGTCGCCCTCGTGGTCGGCGAGCGGCGTGCAGGAGGAGCGGATCATGCCGGCGGACGATGTGGCGCGGGCGTTTTTCGAAGTCTGGCGGATGTCGCGGCGGACGGTGGTGGAGGAAATCGTGCTGCGGCCGTCGGCGGGCGATTTGTGAGGGCTGATCCCGGCGGCGCGGGAATTCGGAGCGGTGGCCTCTCGTCGCACCTCGTGGCGCAAGCGAAGTGAGTGCGCCCGCCCGGCCCGGGCGCAGGGGATTTTCCTCGAAAGCGTTGCGTGGATTTGAAAAGGATTGGCGTGGCCGCCGGCCGTGTCCGTTTTCAAAACCCCTCGTCGCCGGAGCGGCCGATTCCCTTCGTCCCATGAAAGCTTCACGCGCTTCGCTCGCCGCAATTTTTCGGGTCATCGGCCCGCTGATCGCCCTGATGCTGGTGCCGTGTTCCCCGGCGCAGGACGCGGCGCCCGCGCCGCGGGTCGTGCGGCTGGAGGGCGGCTTCGGCGTCGGCTATATCGTGCGCGTCGATATCGAGAATCTCGCCACGTGGGTGGCGGCGGGGCACGACGCGACGAAACTCGTCCCATATATCAACGGCCGCGGGCTGCAGGGGAACTATCCGATCGAGGTCCACACCGCGGCGAACGAAGTGCACTTCGAGCTCAGCATCACGCCGAAAAGCCGGGAGGCGTGGATCGACGTGCTCGGCCCGCTCGACAGCACGCACCGGCCGGTCGAGTTCAGCGTCGGGCCGGAGAACGGCGTGCCGTTCGACTCGGCGCTCCGGGACAAGAACAGCCCCGACCTGACGATCGTGCAGCAGCCTTACGGATGGATTTCGCTCGTGCTCGTGCTTGGGACGCTCGTCGCGCTCGTCGTGCTGGCGCGGCGCACCGACATCCTGCGCGATTCGGGCCCCATGGTCGGCGGCGCGGGGCCGCGGCGGCCCTACAACCTCGGCCGCGTGCAGATGGCCTTCTGGTTTTTCCTCACGTTTGCCTCGTATGTCACCATCTGGCTGCTGACCGACGCGATCGATACGATCACGCCGTCGCTGCTCGGCTTGATCGGCATCAGCGCGGGCACGGCGCTCAGCGAGGTCCTGATCGATTCGAACAAGGATTCCGCCGCGGTCGCGAGTTATCAGGCCGCCGCCGCCGAGAAAGCCGCGCTTGAACAGACCCTCGCGGACGAGCAGGCGCAACTCGTGCTCCTCGCGGCGAAACCGGCCGCGACGGCGGATGATGCCGCGGTGCGCGACAACCTGAACCGCCAGATCCTCGACCAGCGCACCCGCCTGAACCAGCTCGGGCTCAAGCTCAAGACGCTCGCCCCGGCGGTGGGCGCGAATGTGTCGCAGGGTTTTCTCCGCGATGTGCTCGCCGACGGCAACGGCTACAGCTTTCACCGGTTCCAGATCTTCGTGTGGACGATCACGCTGGGCGGCGTGTTCATTTCGGACGTTTACAACAATCTCGCGATGCCGGAGTTCAGCGCGACGATGCTGGGGCTGATGGGAATGAGTTCGGGGACTTACGTCGGCTTCAAGTTTCCCGAGCGACGCTGACGGGCCGCGGCGATTGTCCGCGTCGCACTTTTCCCGCGGAATGCACGAGGCGGCGAAGGCGTTTCGTGCGGAATGCGTGGGTTTTTCCCGGCTGCGCGGCGCGGCGATCGCGTAGGATGCTGGCCGGCGCAGAATTGTGATGACGGCGGCGCGATTGGCATGGCGGTGGCTAACTTGGCACACATGCAATTTCGTCATGCGGTCGGATTTTTGATGGTGGGTGCGTTGCTTGGTTTGCTGCCGCGGGTCGCGCCCGGCTGGTGTCCGCCCAACGGCATCGATGGGTCGAGCGCCCGCGAACTTTGGCTGCACGTGATGAGCTGGCTGAACCTCGGGCTGGCCGGCCGTTTTTTTGCCGGGCGCGTGCTCGGTGCACTGGCACTGCTGATGGAGTACCCGCCGCGGCCGGTTACGGTGTCGGCGCGGGCGAGCGTGACGATGGTGGCCCGCCCGGCGACGCCGGTGGTCGCGGCCGCCGCGTCGCGCCGGCCGAAGCTGGGGCTGCAGCCGGCACTGCTGGCGCAGGGGCAGATTGCGTGAGAGTGGAGTAGGGCGTGCTTCGGCCCGCCCGTTGCCGATAACGCGTTTGAGGGCAGGCGGGACGCCTGCGCTACGCCGGGCTCCGCACAATTCTTGAAATCGACGCGGCGGAGCCCCATCACTGCGGCGCATGCCGAACCCGGGCCAGACGATCCTGGTGGTGGAAGACGAGGCGGCGATCGCGGAGACGATCGTCTACGCCCTGCAGACGGAGGGGTTCCTCGTGCGGTGGAGCAGGACGGCCGGCGAAGCGCAGGCGGCGATGGGCCGCGAGCCGGTGGCATTGGTCGTGCTCGATGTCGGGCTGCCCGACGGGAGCGGGTTCGATGTCTGCCGCGAGCTGCGGCGGACGCGCGCTGTGCCGGTGATTTTTCTGACGGCGCGCAGCGGCGAAGTGGACCGCGTCGTCGGGCTCGAACTCGGCGCGGACGATTACGTGGTGAAGCCCTTCAGTCCGCGGGAGCTGACGGCGCGGGTGCGCGCGGTGCTGCGGCGGAGCGACGGCGCGGCGGCCGCGAGTTTGCCGCCGGCGGCTGCGACCGGAATCTGGGCGCACGACGAGGCACGCTGCCGGATCAGTTATCGCGGCAAACCGCTCGAGCTGACGCGCAATGAATACCGCCTGCTCGGCGCGCTGCTCGCGCAGCCGGGCCGGGTGTTCAGCCGCGAGCAGTTGATGACGGCGGCCTGGGACGATCCGGGTGCGGCGCTCGATCGGACGGTCGACGCGCACGTGAAGACGTTGCGCGCGAAACTCCGCGAGGCGTCGCCGGACACGGATCCGATCGTGACGCACCGCGGGCTCGGCTATTCGCTGCGGGAGGAAACGTGAGAATCCGCACGGCGATCTTCACGGTCTACGTGGCGGCGTCGGCGGTGGGTTTCTCCGTGCTGATGCGTTTCATGCTGGCGGAGGTTCGGCCGCGCTACGTGCGGGCGGTGGAGACAAACATGCAGGACACGACGACGGCGGTCGCGAGGGCGCTCGAGGGCAGAACGCCCGCGGAGGCGCCGGCGGTGCTCGGGAGGCTGACGAGTTATCGTGCGCGGCTGATGGGCGCGGACCGCCGGGTGCTCTTTGACGCGCACGAGGCAGCGGCGCCGGCCGCGAGTGGCTACGACGAGTCGGCGCGCGGATTGGTGCGGAAGATCGGTTCCGATCTCATCGACAACGGCACGGATTCGAGGGAGCTGGAAGTTTCGACGGAGGCACCTTTGCGCCTCGCCGGCGGCGCGACCGCACGGCTGGTGTTGTCACGCTCATTCCGGAGCGTGAACGCGGTCATCTGGGCGGAACGCGAGAAGCTGGCGACGGTGGCGCTGGCGATCGCGGCGGTGATGGTGATCGCGGGCTGGTGGATTTCGGCAAAGCTCACCGATTCGCTCGAGCGGCTGACGGTGTATGTGCAGGACCTGCGCGACCGGCGGATCGCGACGCGGCCGTTGTCGCGCGCAAAGGAGATCGCGGAACTGACGCGCGCCTTCGAGGAAATGCGCGATACGCTCGACGGCCGGCAGCGCGTGGAGCGCTACACGCAGACGCTGGCGCATGAGGTGAAGGCGCCACTGGCGGCGATCCGCGGGGCGGCGGAGTTGCTCGACGAGGAAATGCCGGAGGAGCAGCGGAAAAAGTTTCTCGCGAACATTCGCGGCGAGACGGCGCGAATTCAGCAACTCGTCGAGCGGCTGCTGGAGTTGTCGTCGCTCGAGGCGCGGAAGGCGTTGCAGCAGGCGGAGCCGCTGGACGCGGCGGAACTGGCCGCCGAGGCGGCGGCGGTGGTGCAAAGCGCGTTCAGCGCGGCCCGGCTGACGCTCAGCGTCGAAGGCCCCGGGGGGCTGCGGCTGCGGGGCGAGCGGGTGCTGTTGCGCGAGGCGCTGGTGAACCTGCTGCAGAACGCGCTGGAGTTTTCGCCGGCGGGCACGCGCGTGACGCTTCACAGCGCGACGGAAGGCGGACGCGTGGTATTTGCGGTGGAAGACGAAGGAGCCGGCGTGCCGGACTACGCGCTCGCCCGGGTGTTCGAGCGGTTTTACTCGCTGCCGCGGCCGGGAACGGACCGCAAGAGCACGGGGGTCGGGCTCGCGCTGGTGCGCGAGATCGCGCTGCTGCATGCCGGCGGGGCGTCGCTGGAGA
>DASZPP010000122.1:0-2869 GCA_035549975.1 Opitutus sp. | reverse complement strand
TGAGGGCACCGCGCGTCCATGAGGACGGCGCGAAATGAAGCGAAACGTGCTCTTTCTCCTCAGCGGCTCGATCGCGTGCTACAAGGCGTGCACGGTGATCTCGCGGCTGGCGCAGGCGGGCGTGACCGTGCAGACGGTGGCGACGCCGGCGGCGCTGAGATTCGTCGGCGCGGCGACGCTCGAGGGGCTGAGCGGCCGGCCGGTGTTTTCGGATCTGTTCGCGGAGGGGCGGGCGCTCGACCACATCGAGCTCGCGCGCGCGGCGGACCTCGCGCTCGTCTGCCCCGCGACGGCGAACACGATCAACCGGCTGGCGGCCGGCCTGGCCGACGATCCGATCGGAGCGCTGTTTCTCGCCTGGGAATTGAAGGACAAGCCATGGTGGGTCGCGCCCGCGATGAACGTGAAGATGTGGGAACACCCGGCGACGGCGGCATCGCTCGCAAAGCTGCGGAGCTGGGGCGTGCGTGTGATCGAGCCCGACGCGGGCGCGCTGGCCTGCGGTGAGATCGGCCCGGGGCGGCTCGCGGAGCCGGGGCCCATCGCGGCCGAGGTGCTCGCGGCGCTGGGGAAGAAATGAAAATCCTCGTCACCGCCGGCGCCACGCGCGAACCCGTCGATGCGGTGCGTTTTCTGTCGAACGCGAGCACCGGTGCGACCGGCGCGGCGCTGGCGGATGCGTTCACGGCGGCCGGGCATGAGGTCGTGTTGCTGAGCGGCGAGGGCTCGGTGAAGCCGGCGCGCCGGTGCGATGTGGAAGTCTTCTCAAGCGCCGGCGACCTGGCGGAACGATTGCGGCGGCGGCTGGGCGGCGGGGAAATCGACGCGGTCGTGATGGCCGCGGCGGTGGCGGATTACCGGCCGGCGGCGGCGGTGGCGGGAAAAATTTCGTCGGACGCGGACGAACTCGTGCTCCGATTGGTGCGAAACGAAAAGATTCTGCCGCGACTGAAGTCGGTTTCGCCGCGGCCGGTGTTCGTGGTCGGGTTCAAGCTGACCGTCGACGCGGCGGAGGCGGCGCGCCGGGAGGCGGTGGCGTCGCAGTTTGCGGCGGGCGGCGTGGATGCCGTCGTGCACAACGACCTCGCGGAAATCCAGGCCACGCCGGCGGAGCGGCATCCGTTTTCCCTCTATCGGGCGGCGCACGCCGCGCCGGAGAAACTGGCGGGCGCGGGCGCGCTGGCCGATGCGCTGGCCGCGTTGCTGGCGGGCGCGGGGGTGAGACGGTGATGCCGATGCGCAGGCTGGCGATCTCGATCGGCAACACGTCGTTGTTTGCCGGAGTGTTTTCCGGGCGGCGGCTGACGAACTCGTTTCGTTTGAACGCGAGCGAGCTGGTGCGGCTGCCGGGTCGCGTCCGCGGGCCGATCGAGGCCGCGGTCGTCGGTTCCGTCGTGCCGGCGCTCACGGAGGATGTCTTGCGGCTGGTTCGGCGGACGTGGGCGGTCGAGGCGATGCTGCTCACCGCGACATCGGCACACGGCTTGAAGATCGGCTATCGGCGGCCGCGGGACTTGGGGGCCGACCGGGTGGCGGCGGCGCTCGGGGCGCGGGAAAAGTTTCCCGGCAGGGATATCGTGGTCGTCGATTGCGGCACCGCGACGACGGTCACCGCGTTGCGAGGCGACGGCACGATTTGCGGCGGCGCGATCCTGCCGGGCGTCGGGCTGTGGACGGAGATGCTCGCGGGGCGGACCGCGCAACTGCCGCGCGTGGCGCCGGCGCGACCGCGGCGAGCGCTCGGCCGCTCGACGAGGGAAGGAATCGAGGCGGGCGTTTTTTTCGGGCATCTCGGCGCGATGCGCGAGACGGTCGGCCGGGTGCGGCGGGAGGCGTTCGACCGGGGACCCGCGATGGTCGTCGGCACGGGCGGGCAGGCGGCCCGGTTTCGGCGGGAAAAAATTTTCGACGCGCTCGCGCCGAATTTGGTTTTGCACGGACTGCGGGCGTTTGCGGCGGGCGGGAAGGACCGGTAGATTGCGTTTCAATTCATGATTGCGACCGAATCCCCCATCGAAATCGAGGCCGAGCGGCTGTTCCGGCTGCTCATGAACGTCGATTGCGACCCGCACGGGCGGAAATGGAATCTCGAGACCTGCCGCGGGATCGCGCCGCTCACGCTGGAGATCAACCGGCTGAAAAAAGAGAAGGACGCGGTGATCCTCACCCACTCCTACGTCGAGCCGGAGATCGTGTATGGCGTGGGCGACTTCAAGGGCGACTCGTATTACCTGAGCGAGATGGCGCGGAAGTCGCGGGCGAAGGTGATCGTGTTCGCGGGCGTGGTGTTCATGGCGGAAACAGCGAAGATTTTGTCGCCGGACGCGCGGGTCGTCGTGCCCGACCGGCACTCGGGCTGTTCGCTGGCGGACTCGATCGATGGCGCGGGCATGCGGCGGCTGAAGGCGCTTTACCCGGACGCGACCGTGGTGTGTTACATCAACAGCACGGCGGAGGTGAAGGCGGAGTCGGACGTGTGCGTGACCTCGGGCAACGTCTATGACATCGTGGCGAATTTGCCGGCGCAGCGGGTGCTGTTCGTGCCGGACCGGCTGATGGCGGAAAACCTGCGGAGCGAGCTGAAGCGGCGCGGCGTCGACAAGGAAATCATTTCCTCGGACGGCACGTGCCTGGTGCACGACGAGTTCACGCCGGCGCAGATCGCGGAGGCGCGGGAGCAGTTTCCCGGCTTGAAGGTGGTGGCGCACCCCGAGTGCACGCCGGAGGTGGCGGCGGTGGCGGATTTCATCGGCAGCACGGGTGCGATGATGAAATACGTGAAGACGAGCGGCGCGCCGTATTACCTCATGCTCACCGAGTGCGGGCTGGTGAGCCGGCTCCAGGCGGAGGCGCCGGAGAAGGCCTTCAT
>DASZPP010000121.1:0-54301 GCA_035549975.1 Opitutus sp. | reverse complement strand
GCACAACGTGCAGCACTGGGGCGACAGCGCGAAGCAGGTGCGGATCAGCACGGCGGTGTACCGGCGGTTCTATTATTACCTGACGGCGGACGAGCGGGTGGGCGACTTGATGCACGAGCTGCTCGATTGCGACGAGCGCGTGGCGCAGATCCCGCCCGGACGAAAGATCGGACGCGCCGCAGGTGACAAGCGCTGGCCGGCGGACGTGAGTTTCGGGACGGACTGGTGTTCGTTTGCCGCGGCGTGGCTGACGGAGTGGGAGCGCACGGGCGACACGAGGTGGCGCGACAAGATTCTCGCCGGAATGAAATCGATCGGGGAGATGCCGAACGGGTGGTTCAACAGCGGCGGCGGCTACGATCCGGCGACCGGGAAGCTCTACCCGCACAACGACCATGCGAGCGCGTCCCATCTGAACGCGGTGTTCGGCGCGGTCGAGGTCAGCGCGGAGCTGCTGCAATTGCTCGACGCACCCGAATACGAAAAGGCGTGGCTGCAATACTGCGAGGTTTACAACGCCGATCCGGATGAGCAGAAGCGGCGCTTCGGCCGGACGTTTCCGAACCGCACGCTGCGCCAGGGGCACTCGCGACTCACGGCCTACGCCGCGATGCGCGAGAAGGACCCGGAACTGGCGGCGCGGGCGTGGAAGGAGTTTCACGCGCGCGGCGGCGAGGGCGATCGCGGCGGCGAACTGGCGACGCGGCGAATCGAAGGTCCGGCGGTGTTGAACCCGGTCGACGAGGCGCCGCATGTGTCGACCAACGGGACGGCGCAGTTCGGTCTCGCGGCGATCGAGTGCCTGGCGTGGGCGGGCGACGCGCTGAAAGGATGATGCCGAAGCCGGTCACCAGACGTCGAGAACGGCGCGGGTGATCTTTTTCGCGATCGATTCGGCGAGGAGCGGGACGGTCTGGTACTCGGCCTGAAGCTGGCCGCCGTCCACGAACGCGTCGCGCTGGGTGTCGATCGGGCGGTTGGCGAAGTAGACGGTGCCGTTGCGGTTGTCACGCAGCGTGCAGTCGACGGCGAGGGTGAGGGTGAATTTGCGGGCGAGACCGGTGTCGGTTTCGCGAACGGAGGCGACGTCGCGGTGATAGTCGCGGATCACGATTTCGAGGGTGGCGTCGGCGGCCTGCGGCGAGTTGGCGAGCGCGACCCGGCCGTCCTGGGCGAGGGCTTCGCGGACCTGGGTCGTGAGGATGGCCTGGGCCTGCGGCAGGCGGGAGGTGTTGCGCGCCGGGGCGACGTAAACGGTCGAAAACGCGAGCTTGCCGCCGGTGCCGAGCTGGTAGTGCGAGCAGGCGGTGACGAACAGGAGACCGGCGGCGGGAAACAGGAGACGGAAGAGGCGGGGCACAGGGTGGGAGAAATACGGAAGGCGTGACGGCATGCCGGTGCGGAGTGGAGGGGACGGCGCGAAGCGGCGCAAGACTGAGTTGGCGCGGCTGGCGGTCACGGGCATCGCCACGGCGAAGCGCCGCCGCCCGGCGGAAAAAAAGAAGGGCGGGTCGAAGACCCGCCCCACGGAATATCAGAAGAAGAAAAAGTGCTTCTTCCGTTTGGGCTTTTCGCCGGGCGGAAGCGGCTTGCCCGAGGAGCGGGCGTCGACCTCGGCGAGTTTTTCCTTGGCCTTGGCGGCGATGGGCGAATCGGGGTAGGACGTGATCGCCTCGTTGTAGAAGACCTTCGCGGCGGTGTAGTTTCTCCGGTATTTAAAATAGAAATCGCCGATCTTCATTTTGCTCTCGGCGAGCACGGTCTTCATCTCGTCGAGTCCCTTCGCGGCGGAAGGCGTGTTGGGATCGCCGGGGAAGAGGATGAGGAAATCCTCGAAGTAGGTGATCGCTTCCTTCGTGGAACCCTGGTCGTAGGCCGGACCGTCGACGAGTTTCTCGTGAGTCTGGGCGAGCTTGAGGTAGGCGTCGGGCGTGAGGAGGCTTTGCGGGTAGTTGTTGATCATCCGGTCGAGCGCGTCGATCGCCTCGTCGGTGTCGCGCTCGCGGAGGAAGCCGCGAGCCTCGTTCATGAGGGCGAGCGGGGCGTAGTCGCTGTAGGGGGCGTTGCGGAGCACGACTTCGAAATACTCGATCGCGCGGCTGCGGTTGCGGAAGCTGGGAATGATGCCCCAGATGTGGTTGCGGGCGCCGTCGAGCAGCGCGCTGGCGATGCGGTATTCCTCGCCGATGACGTCGTTGAAATGCTTGCTGTTCGGATAGCGCGTGACGACCTGGTTCAGGTTCTCGAAGGCCTTGTAGTATTGGCGGCGCCCGAGGTAGAGCTTGCCGGTGCGGTAGAAGGCCTCGGCGGCGTAGACGGACGCGGGGTATTTCTTGGTGACGCGCTTGTAGGAATGGATGGCCGAGCCGATGTGGTCCTTCTCCTCGGCTTCGCGCGCGCGGTTCATGATCTCGAGGGCGTTGCGGCCGGCGGGACCGGCGAGGCCGGAGAGGACGCCGCCTTCGATGCGCCAGCCGGTGTCCGGATTCCAGACCAAGTCGGCGCGGGCGGCCGGCGTCAACAGACAGGCGAATGCCGACAGGAGGCAGGGGAGCGCGACGGCCCGGACAGAGAGGAGACGCATCTGGAAGGGAAAGTGAGAGTAAAATGGAAAGTGAAGGCGAAGATGGGCTGAGTGGAGGTGAGGTTGGCGTGGGACTGGGTCCCCTTTCACTTTCACTCTCACTTTCACTCCGAAGCTCACCAGCGAATCAGTGCACTTGCGTAGGTCAAGCCCGCCCCAAATGCGACGAGCAGGGTGAGGTCGCCGGGCTTGATGCGGCCGGAGCGGCGGGCCTCGTCGAGCGCGATCGGAATCGAGGCGGCGGAGGTGTTGCCGTAGCGGTCGACGTTCACGACGAACCGCTCCATGGGCAGTTCCAGGTATTCGGAGATGGCCTCGATGATGCGCAAATTCGCCTGATGCGGGATCACGAGGGCAATCTGATCCGCTGGAACTCCGTGTTGTTCCAGTATATCCCGCGCAGCTTCGTCCATGGCGCGGACGGCGAGCTTGAAGACCTCGCGGCCCTTCATCCGAATGGTGTGGCCGCGCGCGGCGATCGAATCGGGCGTGGCGGGATGGCTGGTGCCGCCGTGCTTGATCCAGAGGTGTTCGACGCTGTCGCCGTAGGCGCCGAGCCTGGTGCCGAGGAGGCCGACGTTCGGGCGGTCGCTGACACCGAGGACGGCGGCCCCGGCGCCGTCGCCGAAGAGGACACAGGTGGAGCGGTCGGTCCAGTCGAGGACCGCGGAGAGTTTTTCCACGCCGATCACAAGCGCGTGGCGATAACGCCCGGAGGCCAGCATGGCGCACGCGGCGTCGAGGGCGTAGAGGAAACCGGAGCAGGCGGCGTTGAGATCGAAGCAGGCGACGTTGGTGCGGAGGCCGAGCTTTTGCTGGATGATGCACGCGGCGGCGGGCATCGGCAGGTCGGGCGTGAGGGTGGCGACGACGAGCAGGTCGATGTCGGTCGCGGCGAGCTTCGCGTCGTTGAGGGCGGCCTGGGCGGCTTTGACGCCCATGTCGGAGGTTTGCTCGTCGGGGCCGGCGATGCGGCGTTCACGGATGCCGGTGCGGGTGCGGATCCACTCGTCGGAGGTGTCGACGGTGTGGGAGAGCTCGTCGTTGGTCATCACGCGGGCGGGCGCATAAGCACCCGTCCCCAGAATCACGGTGGAGGCGTTGGCCATGGTGAATGGTCGCGGAAGCGGACGGAAACGCGGCCGGCGGGTCAGCCGACGGGCACGGCGAGCAGATCGTTGGCGCGGGCGATATCGGCCTCGATTCGTTGATTCATGTCGGCGCGGATAATCTGGCTCGCGGCAAGAATGGCGCTCTTGATGGCGTGGCGGTTGGAGGAGCCGTGGGCCTTGAGGATGTTGCCCTTGAGGCCGAGGAGCGGGGCTCCGCCATAACGTTCGGGGTTGATCCGTTCCTTGAGGGCCGAGAAGGCGCCTTGGCTGAGGAACGCGCCGGCCATGCGCAGCGGATTGGAGCGGAGCTCCTCGCGCAGCATGCCGGAAAAGAATTTCACGAGGGACTCCCAGCTCTTGAGCATGATGTTGCCGACGAAGCCGTCGCAGACCACGACGTCGACGTGCTCGGCGAACACATGGAAGCCCTCGATCGGGCCGGCGTAGTTGATGATGTCGCCGGTGCGGCGGAGCAGGTCGTTGGTTTCGCCGCAGAGCAGGTTGCCTTTGCCCTCCTCGGTGCCGATGGTCATCAGGCCGACGCGGGGGCGGGCGACGCCGAGCATCACGCGGCAATAATGGCTGCCGAGAATGGCGTTGTGGACGAGGTGGTCGGGCTTGGCGTCGGGGTTGGCGCCGGCGTCGATGAGGATGAAATGGCCGTTCTCGCGCGGAACGACGGCGGCGAGCGCCGGGCGGGCGACACCTTCCATCGTGCGGAGCCGGAGCGTGCCGCCCGCCATGAGCGCGCCGGTGTTGCCGCAACTCACGAGGACCTTGGCCTGGCCCTCCTTCACGAGTTCGATGGCGCGGACCATGGACGAGTCCTTCTTGCGCTTGAGCGCGACGAGGGGCTTGTCGTCCATCATCACGACTTCCGAGGTGTGAAAAATGTCGACCGGCGCGTGCCGGAGCAGGCCGGAGCGCTGCAGGAGCGGCTGCAATACCGCCTCGTCGCCGACGATGGTGATGGGATTGAGCTCGGGTCGCTGGCGGAAAGCGAGCCGGACGGCCTCGACCACCTCGGCGGGGCCGAGGTCGCCGCCCATGGCGTCGACTGCGATCCGCCGGTTGTCGCCGGAATTGGTTCCCATGCTGGTGGCCAGCGAACGGGGCGGCGACTCAGACCTCGACGTTCAGGACCTGCCGGCCCCGATACATGCCGTTCTTGGGATTGACGCGGTGCGGGCGGAACAGGGTTCCGTCGGTCGGGTCTTTCGCGAACTCGGGCGCGATGAAAGCGTTGGCGGCGCGGCGGTTGGCGCTGCGGCGTTTGGACTGCTTGCGTTTCGGATTGGCCATGGGAAGTGGTATTTGGAAGTGCACGGCGGCGGCAAATTCGCGCCGGCAGTCGTGGCAAAGGGTCAGAATAAAAGGGTCGGGTTTTTTGGCGTCAAGCGCTGTTATTGCAGGTGACCGGTGGCGACCAGCGCGGCGAGGGCCACGGCGAACGCGATCCGATACCATGCGAAAGCCGCCATCCCGTGGCGCGAGAGCCAGCCGACAAGAAACCTGACGGCGATCGCGGCGGTGACGGTGGCGACGAAACAGCCGAGCAGGACGTGCGGCCACCCGAAGACGGCGATCATGGCGGCGCCGCTCTTGTAGCTCTTGTAGACGGTGGCGGCGGTGAGCGTGACGAAGCCGAGCAGGAAGCTGAACTCGGCGGAGCGGCGCGGATCGAGGCCGGCGAAATAGCCGCCCACGATCGTGGTCATGGAGCGGCTCATGCCGGGCCAGAGGGCGAGACATTGGAGGAGACCGATGTTGAGCGCACTGCGGGAGGTGATGTCGGCGACCTCGTGAGCCCCGCCGCCGCGCGCGACGCGGTTCCGGCGCCAGCGCTCGGCCCAAAGGATCAGCAACGCGCCGACGACCTGGGCGGAGATCACGGCGCCGACGGAGAAGAGTTCGATGCCCCGCTTGTCGAGGGCGAGGCCGACGAAGGCGGCGGGGAAAAACGCGAGCAGGAGATTGCCGACGAGCTTCAATCCGGCGGGGTCGCGTCCGAGCAGCCCGCGGATCATCGACAGGAATTGCCGCCAGTAGAGGAGGCCGACGGCGGCGATCGCGCCGAACTGGATCACGACCGTGTAGGTGTCGGCGGCGAGCTTGAGGGTGAGCGGTTCGCCGTTGGGGTGGCGCGGCGAGGGCTTGATGAACCAGAGCGGCCGGGCGGCGCGGTCGTGGAGCGGGGTGTCGGATTCGAGGCCGAGGGCGTGGGCCGCGATGATCAAGTGGCCGGTGGAGGAGATCGGGAGGAATTCGGTGAAACCCTCGACCGCGCCGAGCACGAGCGCATCGGGGACGGAAAGCTCGGCGGCGGGCTGGGCCGGCGCCACGGGCGCCGGCGCCTGGCCGCGCGCCGCGGTGGTGGCGAGGACGGCGGCGAGAAGAAGCGGGATTCGCACGGCGCGTTGGTTTCAATTTTGCGGCGGCGGGGCAAATTTATTCGTGGAAATGAAGTTGCCGGATGGCCGGAGGGTTTTTCGAATTGAAACTGGCTGCCCGCAGTCCGGGCTTGTGCCTGGCCCGCGCCCATCATGTCCCTGCTCGCTCAACTCACTCCCGAACTTCGCGCCGGTCACAACCTCGGCGCCACCGACGTCGAAACCGCGGCGGCGGCGCTGACGGAGACGGAGGACACGGACGACGTGAAGGCGGAGTTTCTGGCCGCACTCGCCGCAAAGGGCGAGACGGTCGAGGAGGTGGCGACGTTCGCACGGGTGTTTCGCGAGCGGGCGGTTGACCCGGGTGTCGAGCGGTGGGCGGCGCGGGCGATCGACATCGTCGGGACGGGCGGCGACCACGCGGGCGGATTCAACATCTCGAGCATCGTCGTGCTTGTGCTGGCGAGCGCGGGCGTGACGGTGATGAAGCACGGCAACCGCGGCATCACGTCGAAGTGCGGCAGCGCGGATTTGCTGGCGGGACTCGGCGTGGCGCTGGATGCACCCCCGGAGAAGCTGCGGCGGGCGCTCGACGAACTCGGTTTCGTTTTCTTCTTTGCGCCGGGATATCATCCCGCGTTCAAGCACATCGCGCCGGTGCGGAAAGCGCTGGCGGCGCGGGGACAGCGGTCGGTGTTCAACATCCTCGGGCCGTTGATCAATCCCGGACGGCCGGGGCATGTGCTGCTGGGCGTGTTCGCGCGGGGATGGGTGCCGAAGCTCGCCGGTGCGCTCGATGTGCTCGGGTCGAGCGCGGGCCTGGCGGTTCATGGCGTGATCGACGACTCGCGCGGGATCGACGAGCTCACGACGGCGACGCGGAACCACGTGCGCGGTTTCGGGCGGCTGCGCGACATCGACGCGGAATGGAACGGCGCGGACCACGCGTTCGCCCGGGCGCCGTTTTCGGACCTGCAGGGCGGCGACCTCGCGGCGAACCTGGCGATCATCGACGCGGTGCTCGCGGGGAAAGGACCGGCGGGACTGGTCGACACGATCGTGTGGAACGCGGCGGTGGCGATGTGGATCGTCGGCCAAACGCCGGGCGTTCGCGCAGGCATCGACTGCGCGCGGGAGCTGCTGCTCGGCGGCGCGGTGGCGAGGAAAATTTCGGCGACGCGGGAGTTTTACCGTTCATGACGCGCCGATTTTTTGGCACCGACGGTGTGCGCGGCCCCTACGGCGGACCGCTCGTGAACGAAGCGTTTGCCGCGCGGTTGGGACGCGCCGCGGCGCAACGGAGCGCGCCCCTCGAAGCGCGGGCCGCGACGGGCGCGACCGCCTTGATCGGCTGGGACACGCGCGCATCGGGGGAGTCGCTGGCGAACGCGGTGGCGCGGGGATTGCGCGCGGGCGGCATGAACGCGGTGCTGCTCGGCGTGTTGCCGACGCCTGCAGTCGCGCGGGCGGTGCGGGATCAGCGGGTGGCGCTTGGCGTCGTGATCACGGCATCGCACAATCCGGCCGCGGACAACGGCATCAAATTTTTCGGCCCGGGCGGCGTGAAGCTGACGGACGAGGAGGAGGCGGCGATCGAGCGGTTGATCGGCGAGGAGCCGGTCGCGGGCGGCGCGGCGAATTTTCGCACGTCGCCAGGTGCGGCCGCGGAATATGTGACGGCGTGTTCGGCGCTGCTGCCGGCGAACGCGCTCGCGGGCTGGCGGATCGTGCTCGACACGGCGAACGGCGCGACCTGCGCGACGAGCCCGGCGGTGTTGCGGGCGCTGGGAGCGGAGGTGATCGGAATCGGCGCTGCGCCGGACGGAAACAACATCAACGCGGGCGTCGGCAGCGAGCATCCGGAGCCGTTGCGGGAGCGGGTGTGCGCGACCGGCGCGCGGATCGGGATCGCGCACGACGGCGATGGCGACCGGTGTGTGTTGTGCGATGAGCGCGGCGAATTGCTGGATGGCGACGAAATCCTCGCGGTGCTGGCGAGCCACGCGCTCGGCCGTGGCGCGCTGCGGGGGAAAACGCTGGTCGTGACGGTCCAGAGCAATCTCGGGCTGGACGCGGCGATCGCCCGGGCGGGTGGCGTGGTGCGCCGCACGGCGGTCGGCGATCGTTACGTGATCGAACGGATGCGCGCGGAAGGCGCGGAGCTCGGCGGCGAGTCGAGCGGGCACATCGTTTGCGCGGACGTTTCGCCCACGGGCGACGGGCTGGTGGCCGCCTTGAAGGTGATCGAGGTGATGCGTGCGACCGGCCAGCCGCTGTCGACCTTGCGGGACGTGCTGAGGAAGTTTCCGCAGCGCACGGCGGCCCTGAAAGTGAAGGAGAAAAAGCCGCTGGAGACATTGCCGGGACTGCGGGCGGCGGTTCGCGAGGTGGAGTCGGCGTTTGGCGAACGCGGGCGCGTGCTCGTGCGGTATTCGGGCACGGAGCCGAAGCTGAGATTGCTCGTGGAAGGACCGACGGAGACGGCGGTGAACGAGGCGCTGGCCCGCATCGAAGCAGCGGCGCGCGGGGAGCTGGGGGAATGAGAACGCGGCTGGGCGCGACGGAGCGATGGGTGAGCGGCACCCGGTTGGTCGGCGTCGGCGCGATTGCCGCCGATCTTTCGTTGATCGCGTGGCTGCTGCAGGGCCCGAAATCGCCGCTGCAATTTCCGGGCGGCACGACCACGGCGGTCGAGGCGGTGGTGATGCTGGCGATCTATGCGGTCGCATTCGCGGTGTTGCCGGGCCGGCTCGGAATTCACCGCGACCTCGTGCTGCGGCTTGGCGGCGCGGCGGGAATGCTGGCGGGCGTGCTGCAGGTCGGGCACATGGCGTTGGAGAATTTTGGCTCGAGGGTCGGTGAGAACGCGCTCGTGACGCTCGGATTCATGCTGGCGGCTTTTGCGATCTGGGCGCTGGCCGGATATCGTGCCAGCCGGACGGACGGGGCGGTGGCAACGGGGATCGCGACGGCGTGCGCGAGCGCGATGTGGAGCATGGTGGTTGCGGTGACGTTTGGCCTGGCGTTGACCAAAGCGGGCGTTCCTTCGGCGGGCTACGTGGCGACCTGGCAGGAATTCAAACAAAGCGGATGGGCCGATCCGCGGGCGTTCGCGATCACGAACGGCCTCGATGCGGCGTTCGGCCACCTCGCGGTCGGGGTCGTGCTCGGATGCATTTTTGGATTTTTTGGCGGAGTGGTGGGCAGCGTGGCGGCGCGGCGCGCGCGATAGGATCGGAGCCAGTCTAGCGTTGACCGCGGGCGGGCCGGCGCGAACCTCCGGGGCATGGCTGACGTTCCGGTTTCAGCGCTCGAGGCGAGGCAGCAGAGGCTGGTCAGGAATGCGGCGGCGGCCTTCGAGCGCGGGAACGACGACTATGTCCTGGAGATGTGCGGCCAGGTGCTGCAGGCGGCGCCGGAGTGCGTCGCGATGCGGCGGCTGCAGCGCGTGGCGCGACTGCGCCAGTTCAAGGCGAAGAACCGGCTGCTCGCGAAGGCGATCGGCGGGCTGACGGCGACGCCTTTCGTGTTGGGCGCGAAGCAGGCGCCGGAGCAGGCGTTCGCGACGGCGGAAAAACTGCTCGCGGCGGATCCAACGAGTGCGGCGGCGTTGAAGCAGATGGGTGCGGCGGCATTGGCGCTGGGCTGGGCGGAGACGGCGGTGTTCGCGTTCGAGGCGGCGCGGGAGTTGCAACCGGAAAACCGCGACAACTTGCTCGCGCTGGGCGGGGCATGGCTGGCGGCGGGGAAGCCGGCGGAGGCACTGCGGATGGCGGAGGCGATCCTGCGGACGCGGCCGGTTGATCCGGCGGCGCAGGATCTGATGCGGCAGGCGTCGATCGCGCAGACGGTGACGAAGTCGCGCTGGGATTCGGACTCGTCGTTTCGCGAAAAGCTGCGCGACGAAGCGCAGGCGATCTCGCTCGAACAGGCGGCAAAAGTCGTGACGTCGGACGGGATGACGCAGCGATTGATCGACGAGGCGCAGGCGCGGGTTGCGCAGGAGCCGGGGAATTTGAACCATTACCGCAGCCTTGTGCACGGCTGCCGGCAGCTCGGGCGGCCGGACGACGCGCTGGCGTGGTTGCGAAAAGCCCGTGCTCTGCCGGCGGCGGCGGCGGACGCGGGATGGGAAAAAATGGAATCGGAGCTGCAGCTGGAGCAGCACGAACGCGCGGTGACGGAGGCCGAGGCGACCGCTGACGACGGGGAAAAACCGACGCGGGTGGAACGCGCACGGGCGGCCCTGGCGGCATTTCGGCTGGCGGAGGCGCAACGATGGGTGGAGCGCCATCCGAACGACCCGCCGGCGCGGCAGGCGCTGGGCGGGTTGTTGCTGGAAGCGGGGAAGATCGATGCGGCGGTTGCGCAGTTTCAACAGGCGCAGCGGCATCCGCAGGTGCGGATCGCGGCGCTGTTGGGATTGGGCAGGGCGTTCAAGGCGAAGCGGCTGTTCGATCTGGCGGTCGCGCAACTGAAAACCGCCAAGGGGGAACTCGGCGCGCTCGACGAGACGAAAAAGGAGGTCGTCTACGAGCTCGGCGGGTGCCTCGAGGCGATGGAGCGGAACGACGAGGCGATCGAGGAATTCAAGGCGATCTACAGCGAGGACATCGGGTTTCGCGACGTGGCGGCCAAGGTTGACGCGTATTATTCGCGCCGGTGAACGGCGGTGACGAGCGGCGGAAGGGACCGGCGGCCCCCGCGCCGTGGGGTTTTCACCGATGGCGCGGTCGGAGATGACCTGACGGTTTGGAGGCGAACGCGGGCAACGAGCTGCGTGTCGTGAAGCGGCCGGCGCGGGATTTCGCTTTCGTCAATGCCAACGGGCCGACGAGGCGGACATCCCGCCCGCATCAACTCGGAAAGCGGGGTGAGGGCACCCCGCCTCCATCCAAACGTTTCGCGCCGTGATCATCTCCTACCGTCGTCGGTTTTTGTTCATCCACATTGAAAAAGCCGCGGGCACGAGCGTGAAGAAGGCGCTGGGGCCTTATGCGCACCGTCCGCTGTTTCATCACCGCGTGTTCCGGAAGCTGGGGCTGCACGGGCTCTATCCGCACTACAAGATGCGAATGTGGACGGAACACCTGGGTGCGGCGGCCGTGAAACACGAATTGCCCGCGTGGGAGTGGGACCGGTTGTTCAGGTTCACGTTTGTGCGCAATCCGTGGGACCTGGAGCTGTCGCGGTATTTCTTTTACCGGGCGATGAAGAACTGGTCGCCGGAGGACCCGCGGGCGATCGCGACGAATCGGGCGGGCTCGTTTCGCGCCTATCTCGACTGGCGGCAGGAGCAGCGGATCAAGCGCCAGGTCGATTACATTTTCGACGAAGGCGGCGCGCCGCTGCTGCATTTCGTCGGGCGCGTCGAGACGATCGACGGCGATTTCGAAACCGTGACGAAAAAAATCGGGATCGACGCCCGCCTGCCGCACGTGAACCAGTTCAACACCACGGCGTATCGGAAGAGCACGGACTATCGCGACCATTACGACGACGAGTCGGCGGCGATCGTCGAACGGCTGGTCCGAAAGGACATCGCGGTGCTCGGCTACGCGTTCGACAACCGCGGGCTCGCGCCGGTGCGGCTGGGGCGAATCGCCGCGGAAGCGGCGCCGGCGCAGGCGGGAGCGATTCCCCGCGTGGCGACGGCGTAGGAGGCGCGGGCGGATTGGGCGTCCGCCTGCTCGTTGCTGCCGGCGGGCGCACGGCGAACGGAGGTTCCCAATGCGATTCGGCTCGCTGGCGCTCGCCGCGACATGGTGCGCACGAACAGCCGCTACTCGCGAAACTCGTCGAAGGCCGGCGGAGAAGCGGGGCGGGCGGCGCCGTGCGAATGGAGGTCTTCCTCGCGCTGCTCGAGCTCGGTTTCCTTTTCCTGCTGGGCCTGCACTTTTTCAAAAAGCCGGGTCTCGCTTTCCTCGATGAATTGCTCGCGCTCGTGGAGCGCCTGCCGGGCGGCGTGGAGGTTGGCCTCCTGGCGATCGAGCTCGGCCTTGAGCCGGTGCAGCGCCTCGGCCTCGCGGGGGGTGACGTTGCCGCCGCGGTTTGCGTCGCGCAACCGGGCGGACGTGATCAACGCCTCGCGGGCGCGGAGCAACGCCTCCATTTCGTCGAGGTCGCGCGTGCGCTCGGCGACCAACGCCTCGGCGTCGGCAACGAGGCGCTCGCGGTTGGCGAGGGCCTGTTCGCGTTCGCGCAGCAAGCGCTCGGCGTCGGGGGAAATCGGCTCCGGGTGCCCGTCGGGCGGCGGCGTGCGCGGACGGCGCGGAATCAGAAGCGGCGGGCCGGCCGGATGGCGGACCGGGAAAGGCGGCATCGAGCGGGAGGAGAGTCCGTGCACCGGAAAGTGAAGGCGAAAGTGAGAGGGAAAGGAGGAGAGGGAAGGGCCTGAAGGGCAGACGATCGCGAGCCGGGCCGAAGCGTTTTTGTTTTCAGGCTTTTTTCCAGCGAGCGAAGGCGGACCACCATTGCGAGTAGCGATTCGGCAGGGCGGAGACGATGTGCGGCGCGAGAAGGCGCTTGATCTGCTGTTCGAGTGCCCGGTCGCCGAGCAACTGGAGCTCGTGGGAAATGAAGTCGGGATCGGTCGCCGCCGCGGCGCGCCAGTTCCGGCAGTCGGTGGAAAACCACGCGAGCGTGCGACCGACCTGGCGGGCGGGTTCGGTGGACAGCGCGGCGTGGGCGAGCGCCTCGACGAGGTGGAGGCCGGCGGAGCCCGGGCGGAACGGGACGAACACCGCGATCTGGCGCTCGTCGGCCTGGGCGAGGGCGTTGAGCAGCCGGCGGAGCGCGCCGCCGAGGATCACGTTTTGCGCGAGGCCCTGGGCGAACACGGCGAGCTGGCCGAGGGTGGAGAGCTGCTCGAGCTGGCAGAGATCGCGGGACGGGACGTCGAGCGTGACGAGGTCGATCGGATAGTCCTCGGGAATGTCGAGACGGGCGAGCGAGCGCAGGATGGGATTGTCGCGCGTGGCGGCGGCTTCGGTTTGCGCGACCATGTCGCCGAAGGGCTGGTCGAACTCGAGGGTTTCGCGAAGGATGCGGATGAGCAGCGGTGCGAATTTCGGGAGGCGGCGCGCGGCGAATTCGTGCAGGAGCTCGTCGTAGGTGAAGTCGATGTAGACGGCGGGCGTCTCGTCGGCGCTCGCGATCGGCCAGTCGGCGCCCTCGAGGGCCTGGGCGAGGCTGGCGAGCGGCGTGTTCACCATGATCGAGGCGGCGAAGGAGGCGCGGATGCGGTCCCATTCGGCGGCGGCTTCAGGAGTGGTGGCGGGCGTGGAGTTCATGGCTGGGGAGCGGACGAGGGCGCGGCGGACGGCCCACGAAACACATTGATCACGCGAAAAGGAGAGAGTTGAAGGGCCGGCCCGACCCGGCGTGAGCGGGAGGCGCTTCTTCCCTCGTTTCGGCAGTGCTTTTATTTCGTTGCTGTGTTTCGTGGGCTCTCCTGTCCGCGTGAGAGGGAGAGAGCAGGGCGTCGGTGCCGGCGGATGAGGCGGGCGTGGCGGCGGCGGCTCGGCTGGTCGCGTTTGCGGACGAGGTGAGCGAGGGAGCGGCGGGGTCGTGGCGCAACAATTCGTCGGCGAGTGCGTCGTAGTCGGCGGCGACGTTGTCGCGCGGCGGCGCGGCGGAGTCGGCGAGGAGGTTGACGGGCAGGCCGAGCGTGACGGCGCGGCGGACGACCATGGCGTCGCGAATCTGCGCGTCGAAGATGCGCGCGGCGGGCGCGGCGCGGCGGGCGGCCCTGAATTGGTTCAGGCGAAGTTGCATGCGCATCTTCGGCACCTCGATGTCGGCGCCGGCCTTGATCGCGTTCATGATCACGCCCTGGACCTGCGCGGCGGGCCCCATGCCGGAGGTGCGGAAGCCGGCGGTCAGGGCGTGGAAACGCTGGAGCTTTTCAACGAGCAGCGTGAAGCCGATGAGGCTGAGCGCGTCGGGATTCGCGGGAACGTAGATTTCGTTCGAGGCGAAAACGCCGCACTGGGAGGCGCGCAGGATGTTCGGCGGGCAGTCGAAGAGAACGAAGTCGTAGCCGCGCTCGATCTCGGCGAGCTGCTCCTGGAAGATCGCGCAGGCGGGCCGATGGCCGTCGCCGTGATATTCGCCCTCGAGGTCGACGAGGTTGAAAGTCGTCGGCACGAGATCGAGGCCGGGGAGGAGCTTTTCCCCCGATTTGCCGAGCAGGACGTCGCGGATGACGAGGTCTTTCAGGCGGGCGCGGCCGGGATCGAAGATGGAGTAGATCGAGCCGGTGCCGTCGGCGTTGATCTTGTTCCAGCGCTCGAGGCGCATCAGCCAGATCGAGGCGTTGGACTGGGTGTCGAGGTCGAAGAGGAGAACGCGGAGGCCGCGGCGCGCGAGACAGGCGGCGGTGTTGACGATCAGCGAGGTTTTGCCGACTCCGCCCTTGTAATTCAGGAAGCTGATTTTTCGCGGCATGATTTTTTTGGGGAGGGCTGCGTGCGGGACGCGTGAACCTGTGCGCCCGCGTGCGCAACGCGCGAGCGCGAATCGGTGACCGGGCCGAGTCTTACCGTTTTTTGGTAAAACGAGCGTGAGGAAAGGCCGCGGCAGGCGACGGAGAAGCGAAGGCGGCCGCGGCAGGCGACTCGGGCATCGGAGCGCCTGGCGCGCTCGGGCCGGGCGGCGCAGGCCAGGCCACGGCGGTCACAGACTGCCGCTACCGCTTCAAGATGGCGCGGTGCGGCGCCGGGCGATCCAGACGGCGAGAGCGAGAAGGACGCCGCTGACGAGCAGACGCGGAAGATCGGCCTGTTCGTGGAAGAAGATCAGCGAACAGGCGACGGCGAGCGGAATCTTGGCGTTGTTGAACGCGGCAAGCGTGCCGGCGTTGACGTGCGTGGCGCCGACGTTCCACCAGAAGAAACAGACGCCGGAGGCGAGGATGCCGAGGTAGAGGATGATCATCACCTGCGCGGGCGTGAGATGCACGGCGGACCACTGCACGGTGAAAATCGAAAGCCCGGCCGAGACGGCGAACGCGCCGGCGTAGGGCAACGCGAAAACGGACGCGTCCGAGACGGCGGCCGGAAGGTGCGTGCGCGCGCGCCGCCACGCGAGCTGGCCGGCGGCGAAGCAGATGTTGGAGAGCTGGACGAGCAGGATGCCGCGCGGAACGTTCTTCCCGGCAATCGAGCTGGCGAAGACGAGAAGGCCGGCGCCGGCGATCGCGAGCAGCGCGGCGAGCACGAAGCGGACCCGCCAGCGGCGCTCGAGGGCGGCGTCGAAGAGCGCGACGTAAAGCGGCGTGGTGATCGTGAAGAGGGCGACGGCGTAGGACGGCAGGTCGAGGTAGGCGCGGAGGTAGAGCAGATACATCGCGCCGAATTGGACGGCGCCGATGAGGACGAGGCGCAGGGCGGTGCGGGCATCGAGCGCGCCGCGGCGGAAGAACGGCAGGAAGGCGAGCAGCGCGAGCGCCAGGCGGAGGACGGCGATCGCCGTGGGATCGACGCCGGCGAGCTTGTTGCCGATCAGGCCGAAGGAAAAGGCCCAGATGAAGGAGACGAGGAGAAGGAGGAACATTGGCGGCGAGGACCACGGAACACACAGCCCAGACGGAAAGGGAGACTTTTCTGACCTGCGGCGACCGGCAGCAGGGCCGCCGGCAATTGTCATACATTATATGACAATGGGTGGTGGGTCCGAAGTTGTAACGGCGGCCTGTGAGCGCCGTGCCTCGGGAAATTTGGCGGCCGCCAAGGCGCGCTACAGCAAACGGCCCGTCACCTGACGATCGCACGCGTGGCGCGTTGAAACGGCGGGCGGGGAGGAGTTGAATTCGGCGGGTCGAGAGCGGCGTCGCGTCGCCGCATTCGACATCACACGCGGAAAATCGCGCCGAGTTTTTTGCCGAGGAGCGTGCCGAGCGCGACGATGGTGACGCCGAGGAAGGCCATGGCCCAGACGCCGAGCGCGCTGGCGAGGAACTTGCCGTCGCCGAGGAGCTGGAAGAGTTCGAGGATCGCTTTCGTGATGGGATAGAACGTTTGCTTCTGCGCGAGGATCAGCGAGTCGCTGACCTCGAGCATCGCGAAGGCGAAGGCGAGCAGGCCGCCGGCGATGAGATTGGCGGTGATGAGCGGCAGGGTCACGCGCGCGACGGCCCGGAGCGGCGGCGCGCCGAGGTTCTGCGCGGCTTCCTCGAGGGTGACGCTGGTTTGCTGGAATCCGGCGGCGGCGGAGCGAACCACGTAGGGCAGCCGGCGGATCGAATAAGCAATGATGAGAAGAAGGGTGGGATCGCGGACGGGATCGAGGAAGGCGAAGGCCCGGCCTTTTTGCGCCATCGCCAGGTAACCGAAGGCGAGGACGATGCCGGGAACGGCGAGGGGAAGCATCGCGAGAAAATCCAGGGCGTGGCGGCCGGCGAGCCTGGTCCGGACGATCACGTAGGCGATGGCGACGCCGAGGACGATGTCGACGACGGTGGAGAGGCTCGAGTATTTGAGGCTGTTGGCGATCGAGCCGACGGTGAGGTTGTGGCCGAGGGCGAGGCGGAAGTTGTCGAGCGTCCAGGCGCGGGGCACGACGGTCGCATACCAGTCGCGCGAACAGGCGACGAGGACCACGCCGAGGTGCGGAAGCACGGCGATGAAGGTGACGCCGGCGAAAAGCGCGGTGCAGAGGAATGCCCGGAACGGCGGGAGCGGGCGGGCGGCGGGGGCGCTGGTGGCCTTGGCCATCATCGCGGGCGAGGCATGGCCGAAGAGGCCCTTGCCGATCGCGTAGAGAAAAACGGAGGCGATGAGCATCACGGCGACGAGCGCGTAGGGGAACGGGTTGCCGCCGATTTCGCCGAGGCCGTAGAAAATCTGGACGGAGGTGACCTCGGCGTAGTCGAAGATGAGCGGCGTGCCGAGCTCGGTGAACGCCCAGATGAAGACGATCGTGCCGCCGGCGAACAGGCCGGGCTGGATGAGCGGGAGCGTGATTTTCCAGAAGCGGCGGAAACCGGTGCAGCCGAGGTTCTGGGCGGCCTCGTCGAGCGCGGGATCGAGATTGGCGAGGGCGGCGACCGCATTGAGATAGATGATCGGGTAGAGCGAAAGCGCCTCGACGCTGGCGACGCCCCAGAACTGGTTCGCGGCGAACCAGTCGAACGTCCAACCCGGCGGCCGCAGGTGGAGCGCGATGAGGAGGGAGTTGAACGCGCCGTATTGGCCGAAGATCTGTTTGATGCCAATCGCGCCCACGAACGGCGGCAGGATCATCGGCACGAGCACGAGCGAGCCGAGGAGGTTTTTGGCGGGAAACAGAAAACGGTCGCTGACGACGGCGAGGGGAAGGGCGAGGAGAAACGCGAGCGCGGTGGCGGCGCACGCGAGCAGGAACGAGTTGCGGAGCGCGGTGAGGTAGGTCGGGTCGCGCAGCAAAGTCGCCAGGTAGGCGAAGGTGAACCGGCCGTCGGCATCGATGAAGCCGCCGCGGAGAATCTGCAGGATCGGCCAGACGAAGAAGGCGGCGAAAAACGCGGCGGTCAGCAGGAAGACGGTGCGCGCGAAGGGCTGCGACATCGGCGGGAGCGTGCGGGAGCGCAACAGGAGCCGCAAGGCGAAGGTGCGCGGGCGACTCGCAGCCCGGCGAGGTCGAAAATGCGTGTGCGCCGCGAACCGGTGGGTTGGGTCAACGCGTCCTACCGTGCGGGCTCGACGAGAATCTTGCCGGCGGCGGCGAGGCTGAGCGCGGAGGCGCGCACAGCGGAGGTCTTGAGCGTGACGAGGCCGGCGGCGAGGTTGCGATCCACGACCCGAACGGTGGCGCCGGGCCGGAGTCTGTTGTGGCGGGCGAACTCGAGGAAGTCGGGCGTCTGCTCGGTCACACGGACGATGCGCAGCGGCCGCGCGACGGCGCAGGTGGCGAGGGTGGCGTAGACCTGGGCGTTGAGGGTGCCGTGGGCGTTGGGAATCGGGTCGCCGTGCGGGTCGGTGGCGGGATGGCCGAGAAGCGCATCGAGGCGGTCAAGGACGTCGTCGGAGATCGCGTGCTCCAACTGCTCCGCCTCGATGTGGACGCGGGCCCAGTCCATCTTGAGGACGTTGACGAGGAACGTCTCGACGAGGCGGTGGCGCCGGATGACCCCGAGGGCGACCCGGCGGCCGCGGTCGGTGAGGCGGACCCCCTGGCGCGGCCGGTGGCGGACGAGTCCGTCGGCGGCGAGGGACTTGACCATCGTCGTGACCGTGCCGGGCACGACGGCGAGGGAGCCGGCGAGGTCGCCCATCGGCACCAGCCCACCGGTCGACTCGGAGAGGAGCAGGATCTGCTTGAGGTAGTTCTCGACGGTGCTCGACGCCATGAGCGGGCGATAGCGAATCATGGTTTTGAGGCAAATAAAGATTTATTTTGACTAATCAAAATCAATTCGTGCCGTGTTCGGGGCATGAACGGCGACGCGTCCTCCTCCCCACCACCCACGGCGGGCTGGCGGCGGGCGGCGGGCGCGGCGAGCCTGGGCGAAGTCCACGGGACGATCGCGGTGCCGGCGGGGGCGCCGTTCTGGCGGAAGTTTTTCGCGTTTGCGGGCCCGGGTTTCCTGGTGGCGGTGGGCTACATGGACCCGGGGAACTGGGCGACGGACCTGGCGGGCGGGGCGCAGTTCGGCTACACGCTGCTGTCCGTCATCATGGTTTCGAACCTGATGGCGATTTTGCTGCAGCACCTGTGCGTGAAGCTGGGCATCGCGACGGGGCGGGACCTGGCGCAGGCGTGCCGCGATCATTATCCGACGCCGGTGGTGTGGTTCCAGTGGATCCTGTGCGAGCTGGCGATCGCGGCGTGCGACCTCGCGGAAGTGGTGGGTTCGGCGATCGCGCTCCAATTGCTGTTCGGCATTCCGCTGGTGTGGGGCTGCCTGATCACGGCGCTGGACGTGATGATCGTGCTGCTGCTGCAGAATCGCGGGTTCCGGTACCTGGAGGCGGTGGTGGTGACGTTGATCGCGACGATCGGGACGTGTTTTGCCGTCGAGCTATTCATCGCGAAGCCGGAACTGGGCGGCGTGCTGGCGGGCTTCGTGCCGAGCGCGGATATTTTGCGCCGCCCCGGGATGCTGTACGCGGCCATCGGCATCCTCGGCGCGACGGTGATGCCGCACAATCTCTACCTGCACTCGTCAATCGTGCAGACGCGGAAATACGAGCAGACGGCGGGCGGCAAGCGGGAGGCGATCCGGTTTGCGACGCTGGACTCGACGGTGGCGCTGATGTTCGCGTTGTTCATCAACGGGGCGATCCTCGTGCTGGCGGGAGCGGTGTTCCACACGCGCGGGCACGGGGAGGTGGCGGAGATCCAGGACGCTTATCACCTGCTCGACGGGCTGATGGGGGTGACTTTTGCGAGCATGCTGTTCGCGGTGGCGCTGCTGGCGTCGGGGCAGAATTCGACGCTGACCGGAACGCTGGCGGGGCAGATCGTGATGGAGGGATTCATCAACGTGCGCATCCGGCCGTGGCTGCGGCGGTTGATCACGCGTGCGATCGCCGTCGTGCCGGCGGTGCTGGTGATCGGGATCGCGGGCGAGGGCAAGTCGACGGAGCTGATCGTCGCGAGCCAAGTGGGCCTGAGCATGCAACTGGGGTTTGCGTGCTGGCCGTTGATGCGGTTCACGGGCGAACGGGCGAAGATGGGGGAGTTTGTGAATTCGTGGTGGATCAAACTGCTTGGCTGGGCCACGACGGTGCTTATCATCGGGCTCAACGTGAAGCTGCTGCTGGACATCGCCGGCGTGACCGGAAAGGCCTAGAGCGACAGCCAAAACGGACCGCACCACTCGAGCATTCCGCCGCAGCTCCAAGCTTTGGACCCCGGTTCCCGGACTTTCAGGCATGTATAAAAAAATCCTAGTGGCGCTGGAGAACAGCCGGGCGGACGACGCAGTCGTGCCGCACGTCGCGGAACTGGCGCGGCGGATGGGGTCGGAGCTGCTGCTGGTGCACGTCGCGGATGGGTTTGCCGCGAGGAATTTCGAGCAATTGGGGCTCGCGGAATCGGACGAGATGAAGGCGGATCGCGCCTACCTCGAAGGAATCGCGGGACGACTCCGGGCGAACGGATTGGTGGTCGGGACGGAACTCGCGATGGGCAATCCACCGAGCGAGATCGTGAAGACCGCGCACGCGCGGCAGTGCGACCTCATCGCGATGACGTCGCACGGGCACAAGCTGATCGGGGACATTTTTTACGGAAGCACGATCGATCGCGTGCGGCACAACACGGCGGTGCCGATTCTGGTCGTGCGGGCGGGAAGTGGAGCGTCGGCGGGGGAGTAGCGGGTTGGGGATGTTTGGCGGGGCGGCGGGATGGAAAACGCCAGAGGACGGCTGCACTCCAAAACGGTGACGCAGTGGCGAACCGGCTTCAGGTCGGCGCGAGCTTCTGGAGTGCGGCAGTGTCTTCCGCCGCTTTGCCTACTTGAAGGCGAGGCCCCAGGTTTTCTTCGCGTAGGTGTAGGCGACGGGGTGGACGGTGGAGAGGGCGGAGAGGGAATCGTCGAGCGAGCCGGCGCCGTATTTTTGTTCGAAGGCGGCGACACGGGTGGCGTAGTCGGCGAGGAGTTTCTGTTTCACATCGGGCTGCACGAAAGAAAAGGCGAGCGAGTTGCGACCGATCCCGACGATTTCGTCCCAGGAGAGATGGAAGGTCGTGACGGCGGTGAAGTATTCGTCGGTCAGGTTGGAGTCCCACATGCCGCGATCGTCGGTGTTCAGGCAGACGGGGATGCCGGTGCGCAGATATTCCGGGAACGGATGCTGCGTCAGGTCCGGGGCATATTCGAGGACGTGATTGGAGATGAGGCTGACCTCGATCAGGACGCGGCGGGTTTGCTGGAGGAGCAGGAGCGTGTCGGGGTCCTTGAGCAGGTTGGTCCCGTGGCCGATGCGCGAGGCGCCGAGGAGGAGTGTGTCGCGGATGTGCGAGTCGGGGCCATCCATCTCGCCGGCATGGATCGAGAGTTTGAGCGTGGGATATTTCGCGCGGAGGCGGCGAAAGACGGAAAGGAAGCGCGCGGGGTAGCCGTGGCCGTTTTCCTCAATGCCGGCCATGTTGAGGCCGACCCAGAGGTCGCGGTGCGCATCGACGAAGGCGTAGGCCTCGCCGAGCACTTGTTCGGCGTCGGGGGTGAAGCGCAGGATCGTGCGCTGAAATCGCACCGTCACCCCGGTGGCGGCGACGTCGGGCTGGGCGAGGCGATGCTTGACGAAGGCGACGGCGGCGTCGGCGGGGATCGGTTGCCCGGCGTTGTTGCGCATGTGCTCGATGCCGAACTGGGTCTCGAGGTAGACGAGATGCTCGGCGCCGAAGGCCTTCATGTTTTCGACGATCATTTCGGTGGCGATGGCGAGGTTGTCGTCGATCTCGCCGAGGCGGTCCCAGATGACGTCGAAAAATTCGGCGCGGCCCTCGCCGGGCGCGTCGAGCCGGAGGCTGTTGCACCAGTCGGCGCGCCCGGCGGGAGTGAGCGCGTCGAGACGGACGTATTCGGCCTGCTCGTCGGGCGGAAGGTGGTCGTAGGTGTGCTGGCGGATGTTGTGGAAGCGCTGCGTGGGGTTGATCGCGTCGGGCAGATCACGGAAACGGACGCGGGTGTAAATGGTGTCGCCGCCGTTGCGCTTGGGATCGGTCGCGATCGTGAAAAGCACTTCGGGCCGGTCTTCGCCACCGGAGTGGTTGTGGAGGTCGCCGCCTTTGGGGAGATCGTAGAGCAATGCGTAAAGTTGCGCGGGCGTCGCGTGCGTTTTCAGCTCCTCGAACCGGTCGGCGAAATCGGCGGCGCGAAGATTGCAGAGGAAGAAACCGGCGATACCGAGGAGAAGCAGGCGCAGTCTCATGGAGCGGACGAGAAGCACGCGCCGCGCCGCCGGCAAGCGAAACCGCGGCTCCGGATGCGGTGAAACGCCTCCCGCGGTTGTCATATAATGTATGACAATTGCTCGCGGGCGTTTTCGCGAGAAGACGACGGCGGTTGTCATACCTTATATGACAAATGAGCGCGGGGAGGAAATGGAAGATGGGATGGTAAGATGGGACGGACGGGAAGATGGCGGGTGGATTCATCCGGGACGGTTTAGGTGCGCGTGGAGCGCGGACCAACTGGAGGTGGTCCCTCGGAAAACGGGAAGCGAACCAGGCTGGCGAGAAGATGAGACGGGGAGTTTTCGCGCTTTCGCCGGGAGCGGATTTGCGCTTAGAACGACGGCATGCTCACGCGATTCTCGGTTGCGCCCCTGCACACGATGACCCGAACGCTCGCCGCGGTGGCGATGGGACGCGAGGCGCCCGATCTCGTGATCACCGGCGCACGCGTGCTCTCGACTTACACGGAGCGGATTCACGACGGGCGCGAGATCTGGATCAAGGGCGGACGGATCGCGGCGGTGAAAGCGGCGGGGACGTTCAAGCCGACGAAAGGCGGAAAGACGAAAGTTTACGATGCGCATGGCGGGATCCTCGCACCGGGGCTGGTCGATCCGCACATCCACATCGAGAGCTCGATGATGACGGCGTGCGCGTATGCGGAGGGCGCGCTGCTCAACGGCACGACGACGATTTTCTGCGACAGCCACGAAATCGGCAACGTGTGCGACGCGGCGGGCGTGGAATGGATGCTGGCGGATGCGCGGCAGGCGCCACTGTCGATTTTTTTGACGGTGCCAAGCACGGTGCCGGCGACGACGCCGGAGTTCGAGACGGCCGGCGGCGACCTGACGCCAAAAAAGATCGGGATGATTTTCGACAAGTGGCCGGAGGCGGTCGCGCTCGGCGAGAAGATGGACTTCGTGCAGGTCGCGATGGGCGACGGGCGCAGCCATGCGATCCTGGCGGAGGCGATCAAGCGCGGGCGGCCGGTGTGCGGGCACATTTACGGGCGGGAATTCGTTGCGGCGGGCGCGGCGAGCGGGATCACCGACACGCACGAGTCGATCGACCGCGAGATCGCGAACGACTTCCTCGAGGCGGGCATCTGGATTTTCCTGCGCGGCGGGAATCCGCAGACGCCGTGGCATTCGCTGCCGCTGGCGATCAAGGCGGTGACGGAGCTTGGCGCGAACCCGAAGCGCGTGTGCGTGTGCACGGATGATCGCGACGCGGACGATTTGTTCTTGTTCGGGATGGACTGGGTCGTGCGCGAAGCGGTGAAGGCCGGGCTGCCGCCGGTGACAGCGTGGAGCATGGGCTCGCTGCACGGCGCGACGCGTTACGCGAAGGATGGCGACGTCGGCGGGCTCGGGCACTCGCGGCGCGCGGACGTGGTGCTGTTGAACGATGCGCTGGAGGTGCAGAACACGTGGTTCGGCGGCGAGCTGGTCGTCGAGAACCGGAAGATCACGCCGGTTTTGGACCAGGCGCTGAGCAAACGTTACCGCTATCCGCGCGCGGCTTACCAGACGGTGAAGCTGTCGAAGAAAAAGCGGCGGCTCACACCGGAGCTGCCGGCGGAGCCGGTGACGGCGAATGTGATCCGGACGGCGCTGCCGGGGATCATCCTGTTTCACGACACGGTGAGCCTGGAGCCGGCGGCAGTACGGCAGGCAGGGACGCCTGCCGCTACGAGCGGGACGTGGGCGGACCAGTTCGCGAAACACGGATTGTGCTTCGTGACGGTGGTCGAACGTCACGGCAAATCCGGCGCGGTGGCGCACGGCCTGTTGAAGGATTTCGGCCTGAGGGCGGGCGCGGTCGGCAGTTCGGTGGGGCACGACGCGCCCAACATCATCCTCGCCGGCACGAATGAGGCCGATATGCAGGTGGCGCTGGCGACGATCAGGAAATTGCGCGGCGGCGTGTGCATCGTTCGCGACGGGCGCGTCGTCGCGAGCGTGGCGCTCCCGGTGGCGGGGTTGATCTCGGACAAGCGCGCGACGATCGTGGCGAAGGAGTCGACCGCGCTGAAGAAGGCGTGGCAGGAGGCCGGCTGCACGCTGCCTTACATGGGTTTCAATTTGATCCCGCTGTCGGTGATTCCGGAGATCCGGATCACCGACAAGGGATTGGTGACGGTGCCGGGGATGAAGATTCTGCCGTTGTTCGAATGAGGATCAACCACGGATGGACACGGATAAACACAGATGCGATTTCGCGATCTGTTGTTCATTCGTATCTGTCGGTGTGGTTGGGCGGTATTGTCACCGGAAGGGCCAGATGCTGAAAAATTCGAGGAAGAAGACGGCGGCGATGGCGTAGGCGAAGGGCGTGAGGCTCTTCGCGCGGCCGGTGCCGATCGCGAGCAGCGACGCGGCGATGAGGCCGATGCCGATGCCCTCGGCAATGCTGAACGTCAGCGGGATCATCAGGATCGTGAGGACGGCGGGGACGGCGATCTTGAAGTCGGCCATGTCGATTTCGATCACCGACTGCATCATGAAAACGCCGACGATCACGAGCGCGGGCGCGGTGGCGGCGGAGGGGACGATCAGGATCAGCGGGGTGAGGAAAAGCGCGAGCAGCATGAGCACGGCGGTCGTGAGCGTCGTCAGGCCGGTGCGGCCGCCGGCTTCCACGCCGGAGGCGGACTCGATGTAGCTTGTGACGGTCGAGGTGCCGCTGAGCGCGCTGAGGAGCGTGGCGATCGAGTCGGCGAGGAGCGCGCGGCCGGCGCGCGGCAGCGTGCCGTCGGGGCGGAGAAAGCCGGCGCGCTTGGTGACGCCGATGAGGGTGCCGATGTTGTCGAACATGTCGACGAGCAGCAGCGTGAGGATCAACGGGAGCGCGACGAAGAACGCGGCCGAGCTGGTGAGGAAGTGAAAGGAGAGCTTGAGGAAGATCGGCGCGGGCGAGGCGGGAAGCGCGAAGAAACTGGCGGGAAGTTGCGTGACATGCGCGCCATTGCCGGCGGAAACGAACAAGCCGGCGAGCGTGACGAGCGCGATGCTGAGGACGATCGCACCGGGCACGCGCCGCGAAACGAGGATCGCCGTGAGCAGGATGCCGACGAGGCAGAGCATGACCGGGCCGGAGGCGAAGTCGCCATGCGTGACGAAAGTGGCCGGGCTGGCGATGATGACGCCGCCGTTTTTCAGGCCGATGAAGGCGATGAACAACCCGATGCCGCAGGTGACGGCGATTTTCAGCGAGTGCGGGATGGCGGCGATGATCCGTTCGCGGACGCCGGTGATCGAGAGCAGGAAAAAGATCAGGCCGTTGACGAAGACCATGCCGAGCGCCTCCGGCCAGGGGACGTGGCGCGTGAGGCAGATCGTGTAGGTGAAGAAGGCGTTGATGCCCATCCCCGGCGCGAGCGCGATCGGGTAATTGGTCATGAACGCCATGATGGCCGTCGCGACGGCGGCGGTCATGGCGGTGACGGTGACGAGCGCGCCCTTGTCCATGCCGGTCGCGGACAGGATGTCGGGATTGACGGCGAGGATGTAGGCCATCGCGGCGAACGTCGTGAGGCCGGCCTGGATTTCACGGCCGACGGTGGTGCGGTTCTCGTCGAGCTTGAAGAGACGGTTGAGCATGGAAGGGATCAGTTCGAGCCGGGGGTCGGGGCGGGAAGATTGCCGAGGAAGTTGATCGTGAAGAGGGCGGTGGCGCGAGCGGCAAGTGCATCGAACGGCACGCCTTCGTAGGGCGCGTCGCTGACGACGCGGAAGGTGACGTAGCGGAGGCCGAAGGCGTGGGCGAGCGCGGCGACGTGGGCGGACTCCATTTCCTCGACATCCATGCCGAACGTCTCGTGCGACCAGCGCACGCGGTCGAGTTCGAGGTTCACCTCGTGGGCGGAGCCGACGACGCCGGGGAAGACGCGGCCGAGGGGATTGCGGGTGCGCAGGGCGACGGCGATCGCGGCGGCGTCACCGGTGAAGCCGCGGGGAAACGCGACCATTTTGTCGGTGGCGGGATCGCGCAGGCTTTGAGGGATCGGCGTCCACGTCAGCGGCGAGCTGCCGGCGCCGGCGGCGCGGACGGGCGTGATGAAATTGCCGTAATCGAGCGCGCGGCGGCCGACGATGATGTCGTTGAGCGCGAGGAACGGCGCCTGCGCGCCGGCGGTGCCCTGGTTGACGATGAGCCGCGGGTGGAATTCCTCGATGCCGACAATCGTGGCGGCGGTGCAGTTGATGAGCCCCTGGCCGGTGAGCGAGACGGCGACGCGATGCGGGCCGATCCGGCCGAGCCAGAAGCTGAACGGGCCGATTGCGATTTTTTCGGCCTGCGGGCCGAGGGCGGCGACGAGATCGGTCACCTCGAGTTTTTCCGCGCCTTGCACGAGGACCTCGACGGGCTCGGTGGCGTGCGCGGCGACCGCCAGAAGGACGAGCAGAAGGATTTGTTTCATTTCCATGCCTCCGTGAACTCGAGGGCGAATTTGGCGGCGTCGGCGGGGGAGCCGTTGACGACCCGGGCGCCGGCGACCGGGATGCCGAAGAGCGCGGCGCAGCCGGCGATGTGCGCGGACTCACCGTCCTCGGTGCTCGTGCCCCAATGAGCGTGAAGCCAGGCGATGCGGTCGGCCTCGCGATTGATTTGATTCGCGGAACCGAGCACGCCGCGCAGCACGCGGCCGGAAGGAGCGCGGAGTTTCAGGGCGACGGTGGTCGCATCCGGGTCAGCGGGGAAGGTGTCGGCGGCCTTTTCCGTTTCGCCGGAGGTCATCAGCAGGTGCGGCAGCCGGTCCCAGTGCAGCGCATCGCTGCCGGCGCCGAGATCGATCGTCGGTGAGACGATGCCGTCGAACGCGGCAAAGTTTCCCGCGACGACGACGTCGCCGTCGTGCAGCGCGGGATCGTGGGCCCGGGCGGTGCCGAAAATGAAAATCAGCCGCGGCGGATGGTGCCGGAGGGCCAGCGTGGTCGCGGCGACGGCGTTGAGCGGATCGCCGTCGGAGCGAACCACGGCGACACGTTTGCCGGCGAGCGCACCGACCCAGAGCGTCCAGGCGGCGTGCGTCTCCCGCTGCGCGCCCTGCAGGCGATCGAGCACGGGCTGGAGGGCGCGATCTTCGCCACTGACCAGCAATAGGTCGACGGCATCCGCGGGAGCGGGTGCGGACCGGGCGAGGACGAGGCCGAGCGCGATGAAAACGGCCAGTGCGCGAAGGGAAGCGGGGAGGAGACGCATGGGAAATTGATCAGCGGACGCGGGCCAAGGGTGTGCCGCGGTTAGGCTTGAGCATTGGATGAATGGTATGTGAACTGCTGACGAACTCATTCAGTTCCTAACACACACACTCATGAATAAAACGCGCATTCCCAGTCTCTGCGCCGTGCTAATGGCGGTGGCGACGGTGATTCCCGCTTCGGCGCAATCCGATGCGACGCCCTCCGACGATGAAACCGTTCAACTCGAGAAATTGGATGTCAACCAGGTGCCGATCGAGCAGCAGATCCTGCCGACCTCGCGGCCGTTCAACTCGGTCTTCGGCACCGACGACAACATCGTCAACGTGCCGCGCAACGTCACCATCATTTCGCGCCAGCAACTGAGCGACATCGACATTTCGAGCGTGCTGGATTTTTCGAAGCTCACCTCGAGCTCCTACACGACGACGAATTTCGGCGCGCCGGCCAACCCCTCGATTCGCGGCCAGTCGGCCGACTTGTTCATCAACGGCGTGCGCGGGCGCATCACTTCCAACGGCAACGGCCTGCCGCTCGACTTCAATTCGGTCGAGTCCGTCAACATCGTCAAGGGCCCGGCCACGGCGGTGCAGGGCACCTCGATGTACGTCGGCGGGTTCATCGACCTGATCACGAAGCGCCCCTATTTCGACGGTTTCAAGGGCAGCGTCAGCGCCACGATCGGTTCCTACAACCAGAAGGAGTGGAACGTCGACGTCGGCGGGCCGCTTTCCAAGCAGCTCGCCTACCGCTTCAGCTACTCGGGCGTGGATAGCAACGGCTACTACCACGACTACTACAACAAGAACAACTCGTTCTACGGCGCGATGACCTACCGGCCCAGCGACAACTACGAGCTGTTCGTGAACGCCTCCGCGAGCTGGTATCGTTACACGGAGAACTGGGGCATCAACCGCGTGACGCAGGACCTGATCGACAACGGAATGTACATCACCGGCGTCAACGACAACAATGGCGCCGGCGCCCCGCTCTCCGATCCGCAGAACTCGAAATACGTGCTCGACAGCGGCAACCAGCTCGCGATCGGGCCGACGGTGAAGCTCGACCGCCATGTGCGCCTGCTCAGCCCCGGCAATCACTCGACCGGCCGCGAGTTCAACGCGCAGGCCATCCAGACCTACCGCGCGGAGGGCGACTTCAAGATCGTGAACAATTCGTTTTTCAGCTACACGGACCGCAACACGCTGAGCGGATATTACTACTCGGAAATCATCGATCCGTCGTGGTTCGTCGAGAGCCGCACCGAGCTGGTGATCACCAAGCCGTGGGTCGAGATCAACACGGGTCTGGACCTCCGCTACCAGCGGACCACCGCGTATGACGATTATTTCTTCGAGCCGGCGAACGTGTGGGACCTGACGAAGGACCTCCATTACGTGAACGTGTACAATGCCGATGCGTTCTACGGACGTTTCGTCGGGCAGCCGGTGCCGGGCTGGCCGGACCGCTACGCCACCCAGGGCACGATCAACGGCGACACCAACGACAGCTACGCCACGACCGTGGGACCGTTCTTCCAGGCGACGTGGCATCTGGGCAGCATGGTCGATATCCGCTCCGGCATCCGCGAAGACCGCTTTCACGCGAACGTGATCGATCCGCTCTGGCCCGACCCGAAGCCGGATTCCTCCATCAGCGTCTGGGATCCGAGTTACAACGCCTCGTTCGTCCTCAAGCCCACCAACACCTCCAGTCTTTATTTCACCTATAACTTCAGCAAGAACACGTCCGGCGCGGTCGGCAACGGCGGTGGCATCACCGGCTGGGACAGCACCGGCCTCATGCTCGACAAGGAAAACTTCCTGCAGCCGAGCGAGCTGTTCGAGGTCGGATCGAAGTTTGCCCTGCTGCAGAACAAACTCTTCCTGAACTTCGCGGTCTACGAACAAACCCGCACGGCGAAGAGCACCAGCAGCACGGTGATTCAGACCTTCGACGCGCGCGGATTCGAGGCCGAGATGAACTATCAGCCGAACCGGCACCTCTACTTCACCGCCTCCTATTCGGTGGAGGACGCCACGGTGACCGCGCCGTTCCAGTCGGACGGTGGTGTCGACCTGCTGCCGACCGAGGGCATCGACTACGCGCACGTCAACCAGGTTTCCGGCCTGCCGAAGGCCCTGGTGAACCTGGTGGCGTCGTACAACCTCGACAACGGCGTGGGCTTTTCCGCGAACGGGCAGTGGACGAGCAAAATCGACAACAACTACGCCGGCACGCTCGTGATCCCGACGCAGTACACGATCAACGCCAGCGTCTGGTATCGCTACAGCAAGCAGTGGTATTTCCGGGTGGACGTCGGCAACGTGCTCGATGCGAAGAACTGGTCGCCGCCGAATCCGGTGTATGGCAACGCCTCGATCAACGCGCTGCCCGGCACGGAAGTCTCGTTCAAGGTCAAATACAGCTTCTGAGCGATCGCACCAACACCTGACACATCCCGGCCGCAAGGCCGGAAAAGCCGCTCCCGGACCGGGGGCGGCTTTTTGCTGTCGCGTTGTGGCGCGCCGGTTGCTGGTTTCGCGGCGTGCAAAACTACCCGGCGTCGGATCCGGCGACCACGCTCGTTTTTGGCATCGACGCGAAACCGCCGCTCGGCGTCGCGATCCTCGTCGGCGTCCAGCACGTGTCGGCGATGGTCGTGGGCACGATCACGCCGCCGCTCATCCTCGCGGGGATCTTGAAATTCCCGGCCGCCGAGACCGCCTACCTGATCAGCATCGCGCTGCTCTGCTCGGCGATCGGCGCGTTGCTGCAATGCCGGCAGCGCGGCCCGGTCGGCTCGGGGCTGCTGAGCGTGACGGGCACGAGCTTCGCCTTTCTGCAACCGCTGACCCAGGCGGGGCAGACGGGCGGGCTGGCGTTGATGTTCGGGCTGTCGTGCGTGACGGCGCCGCTGGTGATTGTGCTCGCGCCGTTCATCGCGCGGCTGCGGTCGGTGTTCACGCCCGTGGTGTCGGGCACGGTCGTGCTGCTGATCGGCGCGTCGCTGATCCCGTCGGCCTACTACGCGCTCGCGACTCCCTTGCGGCCGGACGCGCCGCCGTGGCTGGGATTGGCGGTCGGGTTGACCGTCGTGATCGCGATCGTGCTGGCGCAGGCGACGGGCCGGCCGTGGCTGCGGATCGCCGGCGCGGCGATCGGCGTGGCGGTGGGATGCGCGCTGTGCGGACTGCTCGGCGCGCTGCATGCGCCGGCGCCGGATGGAAGCGGCGCGTGGATCACGTTGCCGCGGTTGCTGCCGCATGGGTTCGCGTTTCGGTGGGAGCTGGCCGCGCCGTTTGCGTTCATCTACGTCGTGTCGCTGCTCGAGGCGATGGGCGACATGACCGCGACGGCGCAGTTGTCCGGGCTGAAGACGAGCGGGCGGGTTCACTGGCGGCGGCTTTCGGGCGGCGTGCTCGCGGATGGATTGCTGAGCACGACGTCGGCGCTGTTCGGCGGCTTTCCGAGTGCGACCTATGCGCAGAACAACGGCGTCATCCAGATCACCGGCGTCGCGAGCCGGCGGATCGGCTACGTGATGGCGGCGATCCTCGCGCTGCTGGGATTGTTTCCGCCAGTGGGCCGGTGGGTGACCGCGATGCCGCCACCGGTGCTCGGCGGGCTGGCGCTGCTGATGTTCGGACTCGTGGCGGTTTCCGGCGTGCGGCTGCTGGTCAATGCCGGGCTCGGGCAACGGGAAGGCGTGATCGTGGCGCTGGCGCTCGGGATCGGGCTGGGATTGCCGACGCAGCCGGGCTTGGTCGCGAGTTTTCCACCGTTTCTGCGGTCGCTGTTCGAGTCGGGAATTTCCGCGGGCGGGCTGACGGCGTTGATCATGAACCTCGCCTGGCCGGCGAAAAGCGCGGCGGCGATCGGGGAGGACGAATCGGAGGAAGAGGAAGAGTCGGCGGCGCTCGCGAGCAGCGCGGAGTTGTAGGGCGGACTTTGAAACGGCGCCGTGGCGGCCCTGCGCGTGGGCGCAGGGATTGGACACCGGGCTTGTCCCGCTGCTCGCGCAGGGGCTACGGACGGAATCGCGATGCGGGGAAGCTGATGAAGCTGCGGTCGGATCACGCCGTGAACGCCCGGCCGAGGCCGAGACGGGCGAGTTGCCGGCGATATTCCACGGAGGTGCGGTCGGCACGAACGTGAACTTCCTCGGCGAGATCGACGGGAAGATCCTCGGGATTCTGGCGCTCGACGATGCGCTGGTCCTCGGCGTAGATCCGCTGTTGAAACGCGATCGTGTCCGCCGCGGGCTGGTCGCGGTCGAAATTGCGGGCGACGCTCGCGAAGATCCGCGTGCGCCGGGCGGAGAGCGGGCAGGAGGCGTTGAAGACGATCATCGTTCCGCCGTGCGGAAACGTGATGTCGAGATGGACGGTGAAGGGCAGGTGAATGTCGTAAACGCGCCGCCACGACTCGGCGGCGGCGGACCGGTTGCTGATGTTGCCAACCCGGCTGGAGAAATCGGCGTGAACGCCGCTGGCCGTGGGGGCGACGTCGTAGCGCGGCACGACAGGGTCGGACGCGGCGAAGGTCACGGGATGCACGAAGGCGAAGTGCGCGACATCGCAAAAACTCTCGATCTGGCGGCCGGCGGAGGCCGCCCAGTCGAACGGCGGCACGTGGATGATCTGGAAATTGTCGTCGGCGAACGCCGGGAATTCCGGCGGCGCGGGCGGCGGCGAGGCGGTGTCGTCGAGGCAAACCCAGATCAGACCGAAGCGCTCGAGGGCGGCGAAGCGGCGCAGCGTAAGCTTTTGGGGAATCGGCGCGCCGGGATGAGCGGGGATGAACGTGCAGCGACCCTCGCCGTTGTAGCGGTAGCCGTGGTAGGCGCACGCGATCGCGCCGTCGCACATCGTGCCGAGGCTGAGCGGCGCGCCGCGGTGGGCGCAGACGTCGGCGGCGACCGTGAGGCCGGATGGCGTGCGATAGAGCACGAGTTCCTGGTCGAGCAGTTGGGCGGCAAACGGCTGGGCCGTGGTGACGGCGTCGGCGCGCGCGACCGGATGCCAGCAGCGGGCGAGGATCGACCAGTCGGCTGGCGGAAAGGAGTTCTTGCGGGGTGGCTGGGGCGGGGGCATCGGCGGTTTGTCGTGGTCGGGCGGCCGCGGCGGCAGGAGTCCGGCGGTCATGGAGCGCCGCCACAACGAGGCGCGGTGGGGGTGGGCGTGGCCACAACATCAGGCTGAAGCGTGCCGCGGCGGCAAGACTTGCTGAAAAGGCGTCCAGCGAATTTTGTGCGGCGATGCGAGTGATCGATTGCCATGTCCATCTTTATCCGGGGGAGGTGAACCGTGATCCGCTGGGCTGGGCGACGGCGCACGGCGAGGCGGAATGGGCGGGACTGTGCACGCGCCGCCGAAGGAGCGGGCTGATGGTGCAGGGTTTTCCGAGCGTCGATGAATTGCTGCGGGAAATGGACGACACGGATGTCGAACGCTCGGTGTTGCTCGGCTGGTATTGGAACCGGCCGGAAACGTGCGAGCGGCAGAATCGTTTTTATGCGGAGTGCGTGCGTGCGCATCCGGCGCGCTTGTCGGCCTTCGCGACGATCCAGCCGCGCGGGGCGGAGCCGGGCGACGTGGTGGCCGAAATGCGCCGGGCGCGGGACGAGGGATTGATCGGCCTCGGGGAACTTTCGCCGCATGCACAGGGCTACGGCGTCGGGGACGCGGCGCTGCGCGAGGCGCTCGCGCTCGCGGCGGAATGGCGCTGGCCGCTGAACCTGCATGTGACCGATCCGAACAGCCGGATGTATCCCGGCCGGGTCGAGACGCCGCTCGAGGATTTCGAGGAGCTGGCGCGCGCGTGGCCGCGGGTGGATTTCGTGCTCGCGCACTGGGGCGGGTTGCTGCCGCTGCGCAACGTCGCCGACCAGGCGTTGCCGAATGTATTTTACGATACCGCGGCCTCGCCCCTCGTGTACGACGACAGCATCTGGAGACGGTTCCTGGCAGCGGTGCCGGAGCGGCGGGTGCTGTTCGGGTCGGATTATCCGTTGAATCTCTACCCGAAGACCGATGCGACGACATCGATGCGGCGATTCATCGCCGAGGCGAAGGCGGCGGGCGTGCCGCCGGCGGTGTTGCGCGAGAATGCGGCGCGGCTGCTGCGGCTGCCGTGACCGGCGGCATGAGTGGAGGCGGGGCCGGCGCAGAAGGCGGCGCGGAGCTTTGTCATACATTATATGACAAGGGCGCCGGGGAACGGACGGGGCGAAAAACGGCTTTGCGTTCAGAGGGGCGGCGGGCAGCGTCCATCGCCATGGATATCGAAGCGCGGCTGGCGGAACTCGGAGTGGTGTTGCCCAATCCGCCGGCGGCGGCGGGCAGCTACGTGCCGACGGTGCGGACGGGAAACCTGCTGTTTTGCGCGGGCACGATCGCGATGCTCGATGGAAAGATGACGCATACCGGCCCGGTCGGAAAGGAGCAGACCGTCGAAACGGCGAAGAAGGCGGCCGAGGTTTGCGTGCTGAATGCGCTGGCGAACATCAAGGCGGCGGCCGGATCGCTCGAGGCGGTGGCGCGCGTCGTGATGGTGAACGGGTTCGTGAATGCGGTGGACGGTTTCACCGAAAGCCCGGCGGTGATCAACGGCGCGAGCGATCTGCTCGTGAAGGTTTTTGGCGATGCGGGCAGGCATGCGCGGGCGGCGGTGGCGGTGAACGGGCTGCCGCGCGGTTCGACCGCGGAAGTGCAGCTGGTGGT
This sequence comes from Opitutus sp., assembly GCA_035549975.1. GTDB lineage: Bacteria > Verrucomicrobiota > Verrucomicrobiia > Opitutales > Opitutaceae > Opitutus. Next base: position 20,398 of record DASZPP010000121.1, on the reverse strand, counting down.
CGAGTTGAAGGGGTGATATGGAACCGATCGCGGGCGGAGATTGACCGGCGGCCTCCCCTCGGCGCTGCTAAAGTGGAATTCTCGCTTGGGCGCACACGGGCATGGCGGGAACGAGCGGAGAATGGACGAGGATCGGCGTCGTCCTCAGAAAGACAGTAGTTCATATTTTGTGCTGGAGTATTTAGGGGGTTATCCTTAGGCGTCGTGGCGCTTTTCCGTTTCCAGCCAATGCCGGTGACCGAGCCCTTTCCGGCATTACTCATGTCCGCCCAGCGAAAACCCTCCCACACACCGTGTCGCCTGTTGCTTCCTTCGCGCCTGCCTCGAATCGTTTCCGGTCCCGCGGGCTCGCTTTGTCCGCCGCCGCGGGCGCCGGCTGCGCCCTCGCCACGGTGGCGCAGGCGCAGATCGTCTATAGCGGCGTGAAGAATATCTCGAGTTCGACTACCACCCAGATTGATTTCGATTCGGACGGCACGTTCGACGCTCAGCTTAACACGAAGGGATTTGCAGACAAATCGGGAGAAACGGCAGAGTTTGTCAGGGTCCCCTCGCTCTCGGTGCTGGAGAAGCTCTCGGCAGGCTCTTCGATCTCGAGCGCGAGTGCGTTGCTGAAGGCCGTCAATGCCCTCCCGATGAACTCGAACGGTGGGTGGAATCCGGGCGACACGGGATATGTCGGCTTCTCTTTTGTTTCGGGTGCCAGCACCTATTACGGCTGGGGTGAGATCGACTATACCAGCTCTTCGTCCACGATCCTGGTGGATTGGGCCTACAACAGCACGGCGGGCGGTTCGATCACGGCGGGCCAGATGCCGACGGCGGTGCCCGAGCCGGCGGCGACGGCGGCGGGAGCGGGCGCGATCGCGCTCGGGGTCGCGCTGAGGCTGACTGGGCGCCGGCGCGCACGAGCGCGAGCGGCGCGGCGGGCACCGACTCCGGCCGTGGAGGCACGAGTCCGGGGGAGCCCGCGATCCAAGCTCGCTACCGTGAGCTGCCGTATCGCACGGGGGCTTTCCGGCTGACGCATCCGGCCCGACTCGGGGCGATCGCGCGTCTCCTCGGAGGAAATGCAGCGGAACCGCAACGGGCGCGCGTGCTGGAGCTTGGCTGCGGCTGCGGGCTCAACCTGCTGCCGCTCGCGGCGATGTTGCCCGAGGCGCAGTTCAGGGGCGTCGACCTGACCGCTCCCGACATCGAAGAAGGCCGGCGGCTGGCGGCGGCGGCGGGCGTGACAAACCTGCGGCTCGAGGTCGCGGACGTGCGGGCGTTTGTGCCGGCGGCGGAAGATTTCGATTTCGTGATCGCGCACGGGCTGTTTTCGCACGTGCCGGACGATGCGAAGGCCGCGATCCTGGCGAGTTGTGCGCGAGCGCTCGCGCCGGACGGGGTGGCCTACATCAGCTACAACACGTATCCCGGCTGGAAAGCGCGCGAGACGCTGCGCGACCTGCTGGCCCTGCGGCTGCGCGGCGTCGAAGGCGTCGACGAGCGCCTGGCGAACGCGCGGGCGACGCTGGCGTTTCTGCGCGCGGCGCTGGCGACGGCGGACAAACCACAGGCGATGGCGCTGCTGTCGCTCGTGGCCGACATGGAAAAGAAGGATCCAATGGTCTTTTATCACGATGAGCTCGGCCCATTCAACGATCCCTGTTACCTGCTCCAATTCGTGGAGTGGGCGGAGGAGCACGGCCTGCGGTATCTCGGCGACGCCCAACTGAGCTTGATGACCAATCCCAACCTGCCGGAGGAAACGGCGGCGGCGTTTGCGGCGGTGGCGCCAGAGACGGTGCAGGGCGAGCAGATGATGGATTTCGTGGTGCAGCAGACATTTCGCTGTTCGCTCCTGACGCGGGCGAGCGAAGCGAAGCCGCGCGCCTGGACACCGGACGCGCTGCGCGGATGCGTCGTCGGCTCGCAACTCCGCGCCGGCGTGGCGGTGCCGGACCTGCGCGAAGGACAGCGCGTGCGCTTCACGCATCCGAAAGGAGCGGGGCTCGAGACGGGTGACGCGGCGACGAAGGCGCTGCTCGCGGTGTTGGCGGCGGCGTGGCCGCGGCGGGTGGCGTTTGCCGAGGCGGTGGCGGCGACACGGCGGCTTCTCGCGTCGGCCGGCATCGAAGTCCCGGCGGCGCTGGAAGCGCAGGCGGTGAGCGTGCTGTTCGATCTCGTGGTGCGGCAGGCGGCGGATTTTCTGTTAAGCAGCGGGCTTGATTGCGCGACGAAGGTGCCGGCGATGCCGCGGGTGGATGCGGTCGCGCGCACGCTGGCGGCGAGCGGGCTGGCGGTGGCGAACCGCTGGCACGAAAACGTGGCGCTGACGCCGCCGATGCGCGCGCTGGCGGCGCGCCTCGACGGCACCGTGCGGCCGACGAGTGCGGAAGAGTCGGAAGCCGCCGCCGCGCTGAGCCGGGCCGGACTGGTCGCCGCGGACGCGAGGCTCAATCGCGGGATTGCAGCTGCGGATGGAATTGAAAGGCTGAATGGAAAATGAAATCACTTATCCGGGCGTTTTTGCTGGTGACGGCTGGGACGATGCCGTTGGCGGCAGCCGACAAGACGGCATCGAAGGACATGATGCTGTTCCTGCTGATCGGGCAGTCGAACATGGCGGGTCGCGGCCCGGTGGGGCCGGAGGACAAGGTGCCGCATCCGCGGGTCTTCGTGCAGACGAAGGAGCTGACGTGGGCGCCGGCGGTCGATCCGCTGCATTACGACAAGCCGGCGATCGCGGGCGTGGGGCTGGGGTCGACGTTCGGACGGGTGATCGCGGACGAGCATCCGGGCGCGGTGGTCGGGCTGATCCCGGCGGCGTTCGGGGGGACGTCGCTCGACGAATGGAAGGCGGGCGGGAAGCTTTATTCGGATGCGATTGCCCGGGCGAAGGAGGCGATGAAAAGCGGAAGACTCGCGGGGATTCTCTGGCACCAAGGCGAGAACGACGCGACGGACCACACGGCGGGCACGTATGCCGACCGGTTCGCCGTGATGATCGCGCAATTGCGGAAGGATCTCGGCGCGGCGGAGGTGCCGGTGGTCGTGGGCGAGCTGGGCCATTTTTTTGCGCACGGCGACGAGATTAACGCCGTGCTGCCGGAGGTGGCGCGGCGCGTGCCGCATTGCGCGCTGGTTTCGTCCGAGGGACTCACGGACAAGGGCGACCGGACGCATTTCAACACGCCGTCGTATCACGAGCTGGGGCGGCGGTATGCGCGGGCGTGGGATGAGCTGGCAAAAGGCCGCCGGCGAGACTGACGGCGGGCGGCCCGGTCACGCCAGTTTCTTGACCAGCACCTTCGCGTTGCGGCCGCTGTCCTCGTAGGACTTGAGGCGGGTTTCGGGGAGGATCGATTTGTCGGTCTCCTCGAAGCCGCAGACGTTTTGGAAGAAACCGAAGCTTTGCGTGGACAGGGCGAGCACGGTTTTCGCGCCGCGCTCCTTCGCCATCATCGAGGCGTAGTCCACCATTTTCTTGCCGATGCCGCGGTTGTGGTAAAACGGCATGACGTAGAGCGAGCCGATCTCGGCGAGCTGCGGGCGGTCGGGATAAAAATAGAGCGTGACGCAGGCGATGATGTTCTCGTCGATTTCGTAGACGAAGAACTGCTCGATGTTGCGCTCGATCGCGAGCTGCGTGCGGTAGAGCAGCTCCTCGCGGCGGACGGCGTTGCGCGTGAGGTTGTAGATGAGGCGGACGTCGCTCTTCCGCGCCTTGCGGATCTGCTGGTAGTCGTTGCCGTAGACGAGCGAGCCGACGCCCTCGTTCGAAAAGATTTCGTTCAGCAGGCTGTCGAAGATGCGGCCGTCGAGGATGTGGACGCGCGGCGTGCCGGTCTCGATCGCCCGGACGGCGTTGGCGGCCTTGCTGCGGGTCTCGTCGGCGATCTGCTCGGGATGCTCCTCGAGAATCCGGCGCACCGCCTCGACCGAGATCTCGCGGCGAAACTGGCCGTCGATCTCGAGGCCGGGCTGGGTGGTGAGGTAGATGATCTTCGTCGCGTGCAGCGCCTCGGCGAGCTCGGCGGCGAGCAGGTCGGAGTTGATGCGCAGCGAGCGGCCGTCGGGCCCGAAGCCGATGGGCGAAAGAATCGGCACGACGTTGCGGTCGATCAGCTCGCCGAGAAAATCCTTGTCGATGCGCTCGACCTTGGCGGTGAACTGCTGGTCGACGCCCTTGATGATGCCGGTGGGGAGCGCACGAACGGCGTTCGTGACGGCGCATTTCAGGGAATTTTGCGTGAGCCCCTCGACGAGCGCGTGCGAGACGCGCGACGAGGCGCGGATGGCAAGGTCGAGCGTGGCCGCGTCGGTGACGCCGCTGCCGTCGACGTTCGTGATGGTGATGTTGCGGCTGGCGGAGAGCTCCTGGAGCTGGTGGCCGATGCCGTGGACGATCACGAGCTTGATCCCGAGCGAGCGGAGGACGGCGAGATCGAGGAGAAGGTTGGGAAAATTCTCGTCGGCGACGATCGAGCCGTCGATGGCGACGACAAAAATCTGGCCCTGGAAACGCGGCACGTATTGGAGGATGCCGCGCAGATCCGTGGGTTTGATGGTCGTCGCGAGCGCGGGGGAAGGCGGAGTGGCGCCCGGTTGGCCGTTGCCGTTGCTCATGGAATGGTCGGTGGTTTTCGACGAAGCGGGCCGGCGCGTCAATAGCGGTGCGAGCCACGCGCGAGGTCGCGGGCGGCGGGCGAATCTCTGCTTGCAGCCGGCGGCGGCGAGCAGCGTGCGTTCGACCAGGTCTGACCGGCGACGGGCGGGCGATCAGCGCGGGCGGCGTTGGTCGGCGAAATCGTGGAGAGCGGATTGCTGTGCCGGCGTGAGAAAATTCCCGGCCTGCTGGATCACCGCCGGCCAGTCGATGCGGCTTTCCGCGCCGAGATCGGTCGCGTTTTCCCGCTGCGGATGATCGTTGGCGACGAGCAGGCGCACGAGGCGGGCGGATTGGTCGGCGGAGAGCGGGATGTTCGCGGCGGCGAGCGCCGGCGTCAGCGGCTGGAGAAATCCGCGATAGTAGGACGTTTGCTCGAAGTCGTGAAAAGCGGCGGCGCCGTCCGGCCCCAACATGGCGAACATCTCGCGCCACAAACCGTCGCTCAGTTTCGAGCGCAGATCCTCGATTTCCTTGGTGCCGCCGCGCCCGCCGTATTCGCGCACGGCGGCCTGCAGATCGAGGCGGATGTTTTCCTTCTCCCTCATCAATTCGATCCAGCGATCGATGTCGGCCGGCGACAGTCCGCGCTCCCGCAGGAACGAATCGTAGCGCTCATGAAGCTGCGACGGCTGCTGCGACTCGCGCGGCCGGGGAGCGCGCGGACCGACGGCGGGTCGCGCAGATGCGTCTTGCGATCGAGCAGCGGTGAACGCGATGGGCGCGGTGGCAGGCGACGGCTTCAATTCGGTTTTGAATCGCGTCAACTCGGTTTCAGCCTCGGTCCGGGCCTTCGCGAGCTGGCGATTCTCGGCGGCGAGCCGGGTGGCTTCGCGTTGCAGGGTTGCGTTGGCAGCGCGCAGCTTCACGGAGGTCTGGTGCTGCAGAATCAATCCGCCGGCGCCTCCGAGCAGCGCGAACGCGGCGATGGCGGCCTGGGTTTTCGTGATCGTCATAAAGGCGGCGCCGAGCAGGGCGGCCTTGGTGCCGGCGACGGCCGAGGCGGCGACGCTTGCGGCCAGGCCGGCGGGCGCGGCGACCGCGGTTTCACCGGCGAGGATCGCGGCGAGGGCTGCGGCGGTGGAGTCGATTCCGCGGCGAATCAGCACGCGGCGCAGTGTCTCGAGCGCGCGGTCGGCGCGCTTCCGGGCGGCGTCCTCGCTCACGCCGAGGACGCGACTGATCTCGGCGAATGGCCGGTTTTGAAAAAAGCGGAGCAGGACCGCCTCGCGGTCGCGGGCGGTCAGTGTGTCCATGGCGTCGTCGAGCACGGGGCGAAGGGCGGCCCAATCCGCGGTGGCTTCGGGCGCAGATGAAATCGAGAGCATGGTGGACGCGGCTTGTTCGCGAGCGAGCCGGCGCCTTTCCGCCCGGGCGGCGTCGATCACTGCGTTGCGGGTGGCGGTGTAGATCCGGCGAGGGTGGGATGACGGGAAAGCCGCGCGGCATCCCGCGCGAGGGCGGTGAAAACGATTTGGGTGACGTCGCGCGCGCGGTGCACATCGCCATTCAGCCGACGAAGGGCGGCGGAAAAAACGAGCGGCAGATGACGGCGGACGAGGTCCGCGAAGGCGGCTTCGGAGCGGTCCGAGGCGTAGCGGAGGAGCAAGGCCGGGTCGTCATTCATGCCGGTTGTAGGTGTAAACGACGCCGGATCGAAAAGCGGACAGGAATTTTCGAATCACGGGCGACGAGGGCGGCTTTCCCTCGCAAATCGAGCCGACGAGGACGTCGGGTTCCGCCTTCCACTTCAACGTTCCGGCCGACAGAGACGAGGGCGCTATTTCACTTCGAGCGTCCAGGCTTTCGAGAGCCTCGAACCGACGAGGGTGACGTGATAGCTGCCGGGCTTCAGCGCGCCGGGAGGAACGGTGACGCGGATGAGGTTGTCGCTGGAGCGGGCGAGGAGTTCGCCGGCGAGACGCTCGAAATCGGGCACGAGCACGACTTCCCCGCCGTGAACGTAGAGTTCGGCGCTGCCGAGCTGCTGGTGATTGTCGGGCTGCGTGCACCGGAACTCGATCGGATAGGGCAGCGTCGGGCTGGCGCTGGCGGCGGCGTGGACCGACTGGATTTCGGCGGGGAGCAACGGGCGATCGATCAGTGAAAGATCGAGCTCCGGCGGCAAACCGCCGCGGGCGGGAAACACCGGGGCGGCGGGGACGCCGGGAGTGGCGTCGGGCGGTCGCGTCGCTTCGAGGTTGATCCGTTGAAAGCCGGCGGAGAGGAGGCGCATCGTGTTCGCGCGTTCCTTCAGGTCGTGGTAAGGCTCGAACATCCGACCGGGCTTGCGGAAATGAAGCGTGAGCCAGGTGTAGGGGATCAGCGCGAGCACGATCGTGAGTGCGACCCATTTCATGGGCCAGGGTTTGCGTTCGCGCAGGACGGGTGGCATGAGGGATCATTCATCCGACTGCGGCGGATGGCCGCAAATAAAATTGCTCCGGCGCGCGGGCGCTGTTTCGGTGCCGGGCTCCCATGAAGCTTTGGTCGCAGTATTTCATCCCGACGTTGAAGGAAAGTCCCGCGGACGCGGAGATCGCGTCGCACAAGCTGCTCATCCGCGCCGGGCTGGTGCGCAAGCTGGGCGGCGGGCTCTACACGTATCTGCCGCTCGGGTTGCGGGTGATGCAGAAGCTGACGCAAGTCTGCCGCGAGGAGATGGAGCGGGCGGGTGCGATCGAGGTGTGGATGCCGCACGTGCACCCGGCGGAGTTCTGGATGCAGGGTCCGCGCTGGACGGCGGCGCGGGAGATCATGTTTCGGGCGGACAGCGCGGGGGACGGCAAGCGCGGGCCGAAGGAGCCGGAATTCGTGCTCGGGCCGACGCACGAGGAGATCATCACGCCGCTGGTGCGCGCGGAGATCACGAGCTACCGCGACCTGCCGAAGAATTTTTTCCAGATCGCGACCAAGTTCCGGAACGAGATCCGGCCGCGCTTTGGGCTGATGCGGGCGAAGGAGTTCGTGATGATGGACGCCTACTCGTTCGACGTGAGCGACGAGGCGTCGATCAAAAGCTACCTCGCGATGAAGGCGGCGTATGAGGCATTCTTCCGGCGCATTGGCGCGCAGGCGATCGCGGTCGAGGCGGACACGGGTGTGATGGGCGGAAGCTACTCGCACGAGTTCATGGTGCCGGCGGAAGTCGGCGACGACGACGTGATCTACAACGAGGCGAGCGGCTACGCGGCGAACCGCGAGAAGGCGACGAGCGCGCTCGTGCCGAAGGAGCTGGCGGACGCGGCGCCGGCCGGCACGCTCGAGGAGTTCGCGACGCCGGGCGTGGTGACGATCGCGGCGCTGGAGGCGGCGCCTTATTCGGTGCCGGCGGACAAACAGTTCAAGACGCTGGTCTACATCGGCGATGGAAAACCGTTTCTCGTCGTGCTGCGCGGCTGCGACGAACTCGAGGAGGCGAAGCTCGGCACGCTCGGGTTCGGGGTGTTCCGGCCGGCGACGGCGGAGGAGATCGAGCCGGTGATGGGTGCGAAACCCGGGAGCCTGGGCGCGGTGAGAGGAACGATCAAAAATCCGGGCGCGCTGGCCGGAGTTTTTGCCGACCACGCGATCCGGCTGATCGGCAACGGCACGACGGGCGCGAACAAGGACGGATTCCATTTGCGCAACGTGAACGTGACGCGCGACCTCGCGGTGACGAAGTTCGGCGATTTCCGGCGCGTGCGCGCGGGCGAGCCGGACGTGAAGTCGGGCCAGCCACTGCAGGTGCGGCGCGGGATCGAGGTCGGGCACATTTTCAAGCTCGGCACGAAATACTCGGAGAAGTTCGGCGCGGCCTACATGGACGACCAGAAGCAAAACCACCTCATGGAAATGGGGTGCTACGGCATCGGGATTTCACGGACGCTGCAGGCGATCATCGAGCAAAGCCACGATGCGGACGGGATCGTGTGGCCGTGGAACTCGGCGCCGTTCCAGGTGTTGATCTGCGTGCTCGATCCGCAGATGGCGGAAGCGATGGACCTGGCAAAGAAGCTGGCGGCGGCCGCGGAGCGCGCGGGCGCGGAGGTCCTGATCGACGACCGGGCGGAGCGGCCGGGCGTGAAATTCAAGGATGCGGACCTGGTTGGAATTCCGTTGCGGCTCACCATCGGCGGCAAGGGACTGAAGGAAGGCGTGATCGAGCTGAAGTGGCGGTCGGCGAAGGACGTGGCGAAAGTGCCGGTCGCGGAGGCGGAGGCGCGGGTCGCGGCGGCGGTCGCGGAAGCGCAGGCCCGGGCTCATGCGAACGGTTGAAACCGCCGGGGTTTTTGAATTGTCATTCCAACGGAAGAGCCGAATCCATCTGGCTGGCCGTGCGGACGACGCGCCGGATTATTCGTTTCGCCCAGAATGACAGAAAGAAAACGCATCACCTCCGAAAGCGACCCCCACACCGCGCCCGAGTCGCACAGTGACACGGCGCTGGCGCTCGAAGGAGTCTGGCGGGTGGTGGTGTTGAACGATCCGGTGAACCTCATGTCATATGTCGTGATGGTTTTCAAAAAGGTCTTCGGGTTCGACGAGTTCACGGCGCGGCGGCACATGCTCGAGGTGCACGAGCAGGGGCGGTCGGTCGTGTGGAGCGGATTGCGCGAGAAGGCGGAGGCGTATGCGTTCACGTTGCAACAGTGGCATCTCACCGCCGTGCTGGAGCCGGATGAAACGCATTGAGGTCAAGCTCAGTCTGCCGGTGGTCGCCCCGCTGCTCGACGTGATGAAGGAGCTGGCGGATCACCTGAAGGAAGGGCTGGCTGCGCCGCAGGTGCTGCCGGACCTCGACGCGGAGTTTCTCCAGGCGTGGACGACGGACCTCCTCGATTCGCAGGCGGCGGATGTGCAGGTGCTGCTGGCGCTGTTCAACGAGGAGTTCTTTTCGGAAGGCGTGATCGGATTGGACGAGTCGAACGCGGAGCCGGTCGTGCGCGCGTGCGCCGCGGTGCGGCTGCGGTTGCGGGAGAAGTTCCTGAAGGACATCGGCGACGAGACGCTGGAGAGCAGCGACGTGGACATCGCCCAGCTCGAGGAGCGGGTGCGAAAGGCGTTCATGTGCTACCTGTTTCTGGCGACGCTGCAGGAACTGATCATCCAGCACCTCGATTCGAGCATCATCGAATCGTGAGCTCGCGCCCGGCGGTGAAAGATTCGGGGGTTCCGGTTTGACGGCGGCGGCGGCGCTCCTACCTTCAACGCCGACACCCTGCAGTGTTCGAGGTGCTTTCAATAACTGCTCTTTGCCTTAGAAACATTACGGGAGCTGAAACCGCCGCGGAAGATGTCCGGCCGTAAATCGGAAGACAGACGCTGTGGAGGAGGCGCCCACCTTGACATAAAAAGGTCCTGAGCCTTTGGGCATACGGCACAGGCGGGGTGTCACCTTTATTTTTGATTTTCGATTTCCGACTTACGTCCGCCGGTCCGGCCGGCCTTCCAGTTTCCCATGAATCCCGGCGAATATAACGCGCTTCACGTCGTCCACCTCCTCTCCCTGATCGGCCTCGCCGGGACGGTTTTCTATGCGTGTGCGGGAGCGCCGGAAACGCGGAAGCGGGCGCTGATGTGGGGCGGCATCGCGTCGCTGCTGGTGCTGTTGACCGGCATCCGGATGGCGCAGGGAATCTACCATGGGATGCCGGGCTGGATCTGGGTGAAGCTCGTGTGCTGGCTGGGGCTGTCGGCGTTCACCGGGGTGGCGTATCGGCGGCGGGCCAAGGCCTCGCTGTGGATCGTGCTGACGCTCGTCTTCGCGGCGGTGGCGCTGGCGATGGTTTATTGGCAGCCGTCGTTTTGAAGCATTGAAGCTTCCGCCAGGTTTTGGTCTTTCATTGCGAGCGAAGCGAAGAATCCAGCGGACATCCGCTGGCGCGGTTTACCGCTGGATCTTTCGGTTCGCCCAGAATGACACCCGATACTCCGAAGGTTACTGACTCACTCTGCGGAGTGTGGATCGACGAGGACGGCGGTGTGCACACGACGGTGGCGCTCGCGGATGGGCGGCGCGAGACGCGGGCGGGCGACTTCAGTCCGTTCGCGTGGCTCGACGACACGCCGGCCGACGCGATCATCGTGGACGTGCGGCTCGAACCGCTGCGCGGCGACGGACCGTTCAACCGGCTGGTGCACGCGGACGATCTCGGCGCGTATGATGCGTTCCTGCGGCAGGCGCGGAGCGCGGGCGTGGGCGTCGACGCGATCCGGCCGATCGAGAGCCAGTTTCTTTTGCAGCAAAAGGAACGGCTGTATCGCAACCTGGCGTTTCACCAGTTGCGGCGCTGCCAGTTCGACATCGAGACGGCGTCGTCGAAGGGCGGCTTCTGCGATCCGGCGCGGCCGGGCGACCGCGTGCTCGCGATCGGGCTGCGTTGCGGCGGCCAAAGCCGGCTGCTCGAAATCGAGGACCTGACGGACGAGGCGGAGAAGCGGCTGCTGGAGCAGTTCAACCACGTGCTGGCGGAAATCGATCCCGACGTGATCGAGGGGCACAACGTGTTCAAATTCGATTTCGATTACCTGCGGCAGCGCGGCCGGCGCTTCAAGGTGCCGGCGATGTGGGGCCGCTACGGACAGAAGGCGAGTTTCCGGAGCAGCCGGCTGAAGGTGGCGGAGCGGTGGATCGATTTCCTGCGCTGCGACCTGCCCGGACGGGCGATCGTGGACACGTATCTGCTCGTGCAGCTTTACGACATCACGACGCGGGAGATGACCTCGTATGGGTTGAAGGAGGCGGCGGTGTATTTCGGCGTGACGGAGGAGGACAGCCTCACGCGGACCTACATCGAAGGGCACCGGATCCAGGAGGTGTTTCAGGCGGACCGCGGGCAGTTCCGCGCATATCTCGAGGACGACCTGCGCGAGACGGCGGGGATCGCGGAGCAGTTGTTGCCGACTTATTTCGAGCAGACGCGGGCGTTTCCGACGCTGTTGCAGGAGGCGACGCTGCGCGGCGCGACGTCGAAGATCGACCTGCTCTTCCTCGAGGAATACTACCACGCGCGCCAGGCCTGCCCGCTGCCGCCGGAGGTGAAGCCGTTCGAGGGCGGCTACACGCGGAGCTTCCAGGAAGGCGTGTTTCACCACGTGCTGCACTTCGACGTGGCGTCGCTTTATCCGAGCCTCCTGCTGCACATCGGGCGGAATCCGCGGACGGATTCGCTCGGGGTTTTCATCCCGATGCTGCGGAAGCTGCGCGAGTATCGTCTCGTCTACAAGCGGCTGGCGCGCGAAGGAGCGACGGAGGAGGAGCGCAGCGAGGCGCAGGCGCGGCAGACGAGCTTCAAGATTTTGATCAACTCGTTCTACGGCTATCTCGGATTCTCCGGCGCGCGGTTCGGCGACGGCGAACTGGCCGCGGAGGTGACGCGGCGCGGACGCGAACTCCTCCAGACGCTCATCGACGAGTTCGCAAAGCACGGCTGCACGATCCTGGAGGCGGACACGGACGGGATTTATCTTTCATCGCAGCACTATCACGAAAAGCCGGAGGAATTGCTCGCGCTTGTGGAGACGATTTTGCCGGAGGGCATCGAGCTGGAATACGACGGGCGCTACGAGGCGATGTGGTGCTACAAGGCGAAGAACTACGCGCTCTACGACGGAAGGAAAATCACGCTGCGCGGCAGCGCGCTGCGGTCGCGCGGGATCGAGCCGTTTCTGAAGAAACTGAGCGACCAGTTGATCACATTCCTCGTCGGTGCGTCGGCGGAATCGCCGCTCGGGTTGCTCGAGGATTACCGGGCGCGGCTGGCGCAGCGGGCGGTGCCGGTCGAGGAGCTCGCGAAAAGCGAAACGCTGAGCCAGAATCCCACCGCCTATGAGCGATTGATGGCGGAAGTGGGGAAGCCGCGGCGGGCGTCGGCGGAGGCGGCGCTGCAGTTGAATCCGCGCCCGCGGATGGGCGATCGCGTGAGCTACTACATCACGCCCAAGGCGAAGGGCCGGACGAACGACTGGCAGCGAGCCCGCGCGCTGGCGCTCTACGATCCGGTGGCGGCGCCCTACGATCCGGTCTATTACACCGCGAAGCTCGACGACTGGCTGGAGCGGTATGGAGTTTTTCTCGGCGTGAAGCCGGCGGTGGAACAGGGGGAATTGTTCGGGTAAGGGCGGGCCATTGTAGGGCGGCATCTCCCGATGCCGCCTGGCGCAATGGCCTGCACGGAGCAGAGAACGGCGGGGTCGGGAGACCCCGCCCTACAGCTTGTGCGGCATGCCGGCGGCGGCCAGCAGTTCGTTCGTGGCGGAATCGAGCGGCGTGTCGCCGAGGGCGTCCACCAGATCGGTGACGCTCGGCGCGTAATCCGGCCAGCCTTCCGACGGGAATTGTGCGCGCGCCCTCAGGGTGAAGTTGAGCGCGGTCGAAAACGTCGCCGTCGCCTTGTCGCGGCTGCCCATACGCGCGTAGATGTGACCGGCCTCGGTGCAAAGCGCGGCGTAGAGCAGGACCTTGTCGCGCGCGAAATCCGGCGACTCGTCGCGCACGAGCATCTCGAAATGCTGGGTCGGCGTGAGCATGAAAATCTGGTCGGCGCCCATGTCGAACAGGCGCTGGAAGCCAAACACCACGGTCTCGAGCGCCGAGTCGTCCGTGTCGCCCTTGCGCCGTTTGAACACGATCCGCGCCAGGATCCGGCCCACCTCGTCGATGAGGCGCATCAGGTAATCGCGGCGCGACGTGATCATGGTGGAAAGAGAGCGCGGCAACGCCGCCCGTCAACTCCAGCTCAGGTCGGTCTTGCTGAACGGAAGCGTGCGGATGCGTTTGCCGGTGGCGGCGAAGACGGCATTGGCGACGGCGGGGGCGAGCGGCGGGAGCGCAGGTTCGCCGAGGCCGGTCGTCGGATAGTCCGTCCGCAGGAAATGAACCTCGATTTTCGGCGGCGTGTCGGGCATGCGGATCATCGGGTATTCGTTGAAATTTGCCTGCACGACCCGGCCGCGGTCGATGTTCAACTCCTGGAACATCGCGGTGCCGAGCCCGTCGACGATCGAGCCCTCGACCTGATTTTCAGCGCCGCTGAGGTTGACGACCTGCGCGCCGATGTCGCAGGCGCAGACAACGCGGTCGACCTTGAGCGTGCCGTCCTGCGAGACGGTGACATCCGCGACCTGCGCGAAATAGCCGCGGTGGCTGAAGTGAAACGCGACGCCCTGGCCCTGGCCGCGGGGAAGTTTTTTGCCCCAGGCCGCCTTCGCGGCGGCCAACTTCAGCACGCCGCGCATGCGGGCGACGTTGTAGGGCTGGCCGTGCTCGCCGGTGCCGGGCATGAGGTCGCGATCGCCGAGCACGTCGAGGCGGAACTCGACGGGGTCGCGGCCGGCGGCATGCGCCAGCTCGTCGAGAAAACCCTGGATCACGAACGCGAACGTGTTGCTGCCGGGGGCGCGCCACGGGCCCATCGGCACGCCGGTTTCGAGGGTGGTGGTCTCGCCGTGAAAGTTCGGCACCCAGCGGCCGGGAAATTCGTCGCCGCCGAGCCAGCCGCCGCTGCCGGCCTTGTCCGTCGTGTTGCCGAAGGTGACGAAATGATTGTGCCAGGCGACAAGCTTGCCGGAGGCATCGAGGCCGCCTTTGAAAAAGTGAAAGCCGCCGGGCCGGTAGTGGTCGTGGTGAAAGTCGTCCTCGCGGGTCCACTGGAGCTTCACGGGAGCGTTGACGCGCTGGGCGATCGCGGCCGCCTCGATGATGAAATCGCTGCTGAGCCGCCGGCCGAATCCGCCGCCGATGCGCGTGACGTGCACGAGAATCTTTTCCGGCGGCACGCCGAGCACCTTGTGGATGAGACCCTGGCCGGAGCCGGGATTCTGGGTGGGCGCCCAGATTTCGAAGCCGCCGTCCTTGAACCACGCGGTGCAGTTCTGCGGCTCGAGATTCGCGTGCGAGATGAACGGATAGCTGTAGGCCGCCTCGACGACTTTGGCCGCGCTCGCGAGCGCCGCGGCGGTGTCGCCGTCGTTGCGGAGCTGGACGGCGCCGGGTTGCTTGGAAATCTCCCCGGCCTTGGCGGCGAAGTCGTCCCAGTTGTCCGCCGCGTGCCGGCCCTCGTCCCAGGTGACGCGGAGTTGTTTGCGGGCGCTGAACGCGGCCCAGGTCGAATCGGCGACGATCGCCACGCCGGGCACGAGGCCGTTCACGTCGTCGGTGCCTTCGATCACGAAAACCTCGCGGACGCCGGGCAGCGATTTGACGCGGTCGGTGTTGGCGCTCTTCACCTTGCCGCCGAAGACCGGGCATTTTTCGTAAACGGCGTAGAGCAGGCCGGGCAGCTTCGTGTCGATGCCGAAAAGCGGATGGCCGGTGACGAGCGCGGGATTGTCCACGCCGGAAATGCGGCGGCCCAGAAGCTTGAAGTCGGCGGGATCCTTGAGTTTCACCGCGCTCTGGTCGGGCACAGGAAGGATGGAGGCCTTGGCAACGAGTTCGCCGTAGCCGAGCTTGCGGCTGGTCGGGCGGTGATGAATCGCACTGTCCTCCGCGTAGCACTCGGATTCCGGCACGCTCCATGTTTGCGCGGCGGCGGTCGTGAGCATCGTGCGCGCGGTCGCGCCGGCCTGGCGGAACAGATCGTAATGGTTCGGAGTCCCGCCGCTGCCGCCGGCGCCATACCAGGGGCGGCTGTAGTCCGGCGTGAGGTCGGCCTGCTCGACGGTGACGTCCTTCCAGTCGACGCCCAGCTCCTCCGCGATGATCATCGGCAGCGAGGTCTTGACGCCCTGACCGCACTCGGGATTTTTCGAGACGAGGGTGACGAGGCCGCTCGGGGCGATGCGGATGAACACGCCGGGCGCAAAATCGCCGGCCGGGACTTCCTTGGAGGCGTTGACGATGTCGGCACCGAAGGCACGGCCGTTGAGGTAAAAGCCGAGCACGAGGCCGCCGCCGGTGAGGGCGGAAATTTTCAGGAAGCCGCGACGGTCGAGGGATTTTTCGGACAGCACCGGTGCGCTCATGAGACGGCCTCCGTTGCGGGCTGATGCGATTCCTGCGCCACGGCGATTTCGGCGGCGCGGTGGATGCCCTGGCGAATGCGGTAGTAGGTGGCGCAACGGCAGAGGTTGCCGGCCATCGCGTCGTCGATCTCGGCGTCGGACGGGTGCGGGTTGCGCTTGAGCAACGCCGCGGCGGTCATGATCTGGCCCGCCTGGCAATAGCCGCATTGCGGAACATCGATCTCGCACCAGGCCTGTTGCAGCGGGTGGAGGTGCGCGGCGTCGGTCGCGAGCCCCTCGATCGTCGTGATCTTCATCCCGGTGGCCGTCGACACTGGCGTGAGACAGGCGCGGGTCGGCACGCCGTCGAGGTGCACGGTGCAGGCGCCGCACTGGCCGATGCCGCAGCCGAATTTCGTCCCGACGAGGTCGAGGTGGTCGCGCAGGACCCAAAGAAGCGGGGTGTCGGAAGCCACGTCCACGGTGCGGGACTGGCCATTTACGTGCAGGGTGAACTTGCTCATGGGTGGAACGGGAAACAGTCCGGGAGGACGCAAAGAAGTGTGTGGCGCTCCCGGCCGCGGTCAACCGGCTGACGCGGGAAGCTGCGAAAAGTTGCAGACGGGGGAATGGAGCGGCGGTCTGTGACCGCCGAAGCGCCGTGCCCGCCGCTCCATTTATTTTCCGCTGCGGCGAACGACCCAGTCGACGATCGCATCGTCGTCGTTTTCATGGCGCCAGACGACGGCGAGAAATTCGGCGGGAAGAATGTCATGGGCCTTGAAGAATTTGCGATCGCCGCCGCAGCAATACATGAGCGAGGCGGGCAGTTCGCCGCGGAGCTTGGCCCGGGCTTTCGGGAGGATCCGCGGCAGCCACTCGATGCCTTTGACCGCGTCGGTCTTGGCGGGAAGATTTGCCTCGTCGATGGCCGTGGTGGAGGCGCGGCCGGCTTGCACGTTCAGGAAATAATCGCGGCGAACCAGTTCGATGCCGAGGGCGATGTCGTAACCGGGTTCGCCGGAGTAGCTGTTGTGATCCTCGGCGTAGTCGTAGATGTGCTGCGGCGTGAGGCCGTTGGCGGCGAGCCAGAGTTTTTCGTCGGCCGAAAAAAGCGTGTCGGCGCCGCGCTGGCCTTTGCCGTAGAGGGCGACGGCCTTGTGATAGGTTTGGTGGAAGCGGGTGGAGAAATCGTAGTGTTTCATAGGCTGGGAGCCGGAGAGGTGGACGCGCCGCAGCCGAACAAGTGGCGCGGATGGGCGCGAATTTCAAATTTGAAGCCCGGCGTGCGCGACGGAAAGCGAAGGTTCGAAGCGAAACGCGGAGGGCGGTGTCGTCGTCGGGCGGGAGCCGGTTGACTGCGAAACAAGCCGACGAGGGCGTCGGGTTCCACCTGCTGCGACGGGCGGATTCGGTGCCGTTGCCATCAGGGCGCGGCGAAGGAGTCGGCGGGGCCGGACGAGACTGATGCGACGGGACCGCGCGCGGGTTTTTGCGCGAGGTAGCGGTCGATCGCCGCGGCGGCGCGGCGGGCGTCGCGCACGGCGTGAACGACGAGGCTCGGGCCGCGGACGGAATCGCCGCCGGCGAACACGCCGGGGATGCTCGTCATCTGATTCGCATCGACGACGATGCCACCCCAGTCGTTGGTCTGGATCGCGGCAAAATCGCTGTCGGCGGGGAACGGCGCGGGATCGAAGCCGAAGGCGATCAACACGACGTCGGCGGGCTGGAGGAATTCCGAGCCGGCGACCGGCCGCGGGCGGCGGCGGCCACTGGCGTCGGGCGCGCCGAGCTCCATGCGGACGCAGCGGACGGCGGTGACGTGTCCGCCGGCGTCGGACTCGAGGGCGACGGGGTTGACGAGGAATTCGAAGCGGGCGCCCTCCTCGAGGGCGTTGGCGTATTCCTTCCGGCTGCCGGGCATGTTGGCGAGATCGCGACGATAGAGGCAGACGGCCTCGCGGGCGCGGCCGCGGATCGCGGTGCGAAGGCAATCCATCGCCGTGTCGCCGCCGCCGAGGACGACGACGCGTTTGCCGAACACCTCGATCGGCGAATGGTCGAACGGAAGCTGGACGTTTTTCTCGACCAGAAACGGCAGGCCCTGGTGCACGCCCGCGACATCGGCGCCGGGCACGTCGAGCGGCTTGGCCTGTTGCGCGCCGACGCCGAGAAAGATCGCGTCGAAATCGTGCTGCAGGTGCGCGAGCGAGAGATTGCGGCCGATGCGCATGCCGAGGAGAAAGCGGACACCGCGCTCCTTGAGGACCTCGACGCGGCGGGCGACGAGGTGTTTTTCCAGTTTGAACGAGGGGATGCCGCGCACGAGCAGCCCGCCGGGCACGAGGCTGGCCTCGAACACGGTGACGGCGTAGCCGAGCTTCGCGAGCTCGTCGGCGCACGCGAGTCCGCCCGGGCCGGCGCCAATGACGGCGGCGGTGCGGCCGTTGGGTTCGGCGGGGGCGGCGTGGACGGCGTCGCGGCGGAAGGCGTATTCGTTGATGAAACGTTCGATCGCGCCGATGGCGACGGGCTCGCCGGGGCCGTTGAGAATGCACGAGCCTTCGCAGAGGCGCTCCTGCGGGCAGACGCGCGAGCAAAGCTCGGGCATATTGCTGGTGGAACGCGAGAGCGTGGCGGCTTCGAGGAAGTGACCCTCGGCCGTGAGGGCGAGCCATTCGGGAATGCGGTTCGACAGCGGGCAGCCCTGCATGCAGGTGGGATTCGGGCACTGGATGCAGCGGCTCGCTTCCTCGCGGGCGGTGGCCTCGTCGAACTCGGCGTAGATTTCGAGAAAGTCGGCGACGCGCTCGGCCGCGGAACGCTTCGGCGGCGCGGCGCGCGGCAGGCGGGCCCAGTTGTGCGGCGCGCGCCAGTGGGGATTGGATGCGGCGCTCATGAGGGGGAAGTCGCGCGGTCCGGGCCGGGAACGGCGCGGTGCGAGCCTGCAGTGCGACTGGGAGCGCAAGGCGTCATTTCATGAGCGAAGGTGGGGCGTTCGTCGGTTGAAGTGCGCGGTGACCGCCTTCTGTAGCATGGAATGCGCAGGCGCGGCTGCGCAGCGATTGGGATTTCCCGTGTGGATTTTGGCGGGGCGGGGCTCGGGTTTTTGGGGTCTCTATATCGGGAGACCCCGCCCGACATCCACGTTTGAGGGCGGCGTCGCCCGACGGGATCCGTTTCCGGGATTGCACGGTGCGCGCCGACCTTCGATAAGCGGCGGCATGAGTGATTGCCCATGCGGCTCCGGCCGGAGCTACGAAACCTGTTGCGAACCGATCATCGCCGGCGCGGCGGCGCCGACGGCGGAGGCATTGATGCGCTCGCGCTACTCGGCTTACGCGCAGCACGCTTTCGAACATCTCGGGCGGTCGCTGTCGACGGCGCAGCGGAAGGATTACTCGGAAGCGGACGCGCGCCGGTGGTCGGAGAAGTCCGAGTGGCTCGGGCTGAAAATCCTGCGGACGGAAAAAGGCGGGCCGGAGGATGGCGAAGGGCTGGTGGAGTTTTCCGCGCGATTCCGGAGCGAAGGCCAGGAGCACGAACACCTGGAGACGGCGATTTTCACGCGCGAGGACGGGAAGTGGGTCTATGCGGGACAGGAGGCGCCGCGCGGCACGACGGTGCGACGGGAGACGCCGAAGGTCGGGCGGAACGATCCGTGCCCGTGCGGCAGCGGGAAGAAATACAAGAAGTGCTGCGGGGCGGGGGTGTAGAAACTCCAAGATCCAAACACCAAGCTCCAGAGAACGGCCAAGCCCGATTTCTCAACTGGAGGCTTGGTGTTTGAAGGTTCTCTGGAGTTTGGATCCTGGGGCTTGGAGCTTTCGTCTGCGGCACTCAGGCCGGGCGGAAGTCGATCAGGCGCTTGAAGCGGTCGACCTTGTCGACGACGACCTCGAGGCGGTCGTTGAGGGCGAAGCGGCGCTTGTGCTTGCGGCCGACGAGCATCGTGCCGGCGTTATTGGCGGCGTAGTAATCGTCGGCGAGCGCGGAGGCGGCGACGAAGCCGAAGGTCATCGACTCGACGAGTTCGACGAAGAAACCGTTCTGGCGGACGTCGGTGATGACGGCGGTGAACGGGGTCTTCTTTTTCTTCGCGAGCTCGCGCTCGAAAAATTCGAGCAGCTTGATCTTCACGCTCTCGCGCTCGGCCTCGGCGCTGTTGATTTCGGTGAGGCTGAGGTGTTCGCCGAGGCGCTCGACGCCGGCGAGGTTGTAGGCCGGGCGGTCGCGCGCGGCGGGCTGGCCCTCGTGCTTGGCGAGGTAGAAGCCGAGGACGCGATGCACGACGAGGTCGGAGTAGCGGCGGATCGGCGACGTGAAGTGGGTGTAGTCTTTTTTGTTGAGGCCGTAGTGGCCGTCGGGCGTGGCGCGGTAGGCGGCCTTGCGCAGGCTGCGGAGCAACTGCGTGCGGAGCGTGTAGCCCTGCGGATGCGTGCGGAGCGTCTGGAGAAGCCGGACGACGTTCTCGCGGCGGGTGAGGTCGCCGGCGTCGATGTCGAACGTGCCGAGGAGCTGGCGGTATTCGTCGAGCTTTTCCGGGTCGGGCTCGTCGTGCACGCGGTAGAGCGACGGCAGATGCTGCGTGCGCGTGAGTCGGGCCACGGCCTCATTGGCGGCGAGCATGAACTCCTCGATGAGCTGGTGGCTCTCGTCCTGCTCGATTGTTTCGAGGCGGTCGGCGTAGCCCTGTTCGTCGACGAAGATTTTCGTCTCGGGCATGTCGAGATCGAGGCTGCCGTGCGTCATGCGCTCCCGACGGAGCCGGCTGGCGATCTTCCAAAGCGCGCGAACCCACGACTGCAGGTCGAC
>DASZPP010000120.1:0-2286 GCA_035549975.1 Opitutus sp. | reverse complement strand
AACGTACAAGACGCTGCCGTTCGTGCTGACGAGCCGCATGGACCTGCACCTGGAGGCCGGCGCCGTGATCAAGGCGCCGACGACATTCGCCGAGTACGGCCTGCCGGATCCCAATGAGCCGCTGCCGCCGACCGACGCGGCCGCCACCCCTGGCAGGCCTGCCGCGCGCGGCCAGGGCGGTCCGCGCGTCGCGCCGCTGATCAGCGGCGCGAATCTCGAGGACGTCGCCATCACCGGCACCGGCACGATCGATGGCTCGGGCGCGATTTTTTGGATCTGGTCCGACAAGGCCGCGCGCCTCTATCCGGCCGGGCGCCGGATCGTCGCCCGCCCCTATCTCGTGAGCATCACGGGGGTGAAGCGGCTGCACGTCGACGGCGTCACGTTGACCGATTCGCCGATGTTTCATCTCGTGCCACGCGGCGAGGATATCACGGTCGAGAACGTCCGCGTCGTCGCGCCGAGCGACGCGCCCAATTCCGACGCGATGGACCCGGGCGGCACGCGCATCGTCATCCGCAACTGCGAGATCGACACCGGCGACGACAACGTCGCGGTCCAGAGCGGCTCGCGCGACGTCCTGATCGAGAACCTCACGTGTTTCCACGGCCACGGCATCTCCATCGGGAGCGGCACCCGGACCGGCGTGAGCCACATGATCGTGCGCAACTGCAGCTTCAACGGCACGGACAACGGCCTGCGGATCAAATCCTACCGCGGCAACGGCGGCGAGGTGCACGACATCCGCTATTCGGACATCACGATGCGCAACGTGCGCCGGCCGTTCGACATCAACATGCTCTACAATGGCAATGCCGGCGGGCCCACCGACGTCGGTCCGCGCGAGGCCGCCGCCGGCCAGACCCAGGCGATTCCCAACTTCCACGACATCCACGTGACGAACCTGACAATCGTCCGCTCCCCGCTCGCCGGGCGGATCCTCGGGCTGCCCGAGCAGATGGCGCACGACGTCACGTTCACGAACGTGAAGATCGAATCAAACCGCGGCTTCCTTCTCCAGGACGCCAAGGACGTCACCTTCGACCAGGTGGAAATCCACGCCGCCGTCGGCGACCCGGTGGTCCTCGACAACGCCACGGTGAAGGTCAACGGCACCGTGAAGAGCGGCAGCAGCGGCGGGCCGGCGGAGCCGTTTTATTGAGAAAGCACACGGGGTGGCGGGGTGATCCGAGCGGGCCCGTTTTTGATCCATCGCTTTGCGGCGATTGAATCCTGCGGCGCGCCCGACACACCCCGTCGCTTCGCGCCACCCCTCTTTCTAGAGGGGATCTGGCCTCACACCTCAGGCCTCACGCCTCATGCCTCGCGCGAAGCGCCCGGGGTGTGTCGGCCATCGTCCGCGAAAAGCGCCGGCAGACCCAACCAACGCGTTCCGCCTACTTCTTCTTCGCCGCGGGTTTCTGCAGCTGCGCGAGCTGGGCGTTGGCCTGATCGAGTTTCTGCTGGAGGGCGTTCGCGTTCGCGCGGTCGTCGTCGAGCTGCTTCTGCAGCTTGGCTTTGTCCGCCCGGGCCTCGTCGAGCTGGGCCTGCAGCACCGCCGCCTGGGCCTTGGCGAGTTCCACCTCGCCCTGACGGCGGATGGCGGCGACTTTCGCGTCCTCCGCCTGCGACTGGAACGTGTCGGCACTGGCCTTGGTCTTGTCGAGCTGCCCTTGGAGATCGCTCGCGGCGGCCTGGCTTTCGTTCAGCTGGCTCTTGAGCTGCGCGGAGGCGGCCTTGTTTTCGTCGATCTGGGACTGCAGCTTGGCCGCGTTGGCCTTGGCGGCGTCGAGTTGCGACTGAAGCAACGCCGTGCCGGCCTCGTATTGGTTCGCCCGGTTCTGGTTTTCCGTGATGGTGCGGTCGCGCTCCCCGAGCTTCGAACGCAGCACCAGCACCGCGATGAGGAGAACCACGCAGGCCGCGCCGAGGATGACGGGCAGCACGGATTTTCTGTTCCGCGGCGCCCGGTCCGTCGCAGCGGGCGCGGCGGCCTCCGTTCTCGTTTTCGCAGGTGGCGTCGCCTCCTTCCGCGCCGTGGCGCCGGGCGCCGGCAAGGCGGGACGCACCGGATCCCCCGCGGGCAGGGCGGGCGGCGGAGTGGAGGCGGATGCAGAAGCCTCGGGCATGACGCGGCTAATCTAATTCCACCCGAGGCCTCGCGCCATAAGGTGAAACCCCACCGCCGTCCAACGCCCACCTGATCCGCCAAAATTGAACGTTGAATGTTCGACGTTGGACGCTGGACGTTCCTTGTTTTCGCGATCAGCGAAAACAAGAAGGGCC
>DASZPP010000119.1:0-5717 GCA_035549975.1 Opitutus sp. | reverse complement strand
GACGCGCGCATTGCTGGATGGCGTGTTGAAATACAAAAAACTTTTCCGCGAGTTTCCGGCGGCGCCGCGCAATCATTTTCTCTATGACACGCAGGAGGCGGTGCGCAGTTTCGTGCTGGGCGGGGCGGTGATTCCGCCGGGGCTGCACGCAGGCGAGAACCTGAATGCGTTCAAGAGCATCGAATGCCAGATCATGGACTGGGCGGACGACGCGGCCTATTCGCTCAACGATATCGTAGATGGCGTGCGGGCGGGATTCCTGACGATCGAACGCGTGGAACAGTGGGCGGCGGGCGAGCCGGTCGATGCGCCGCGCCGGCGCCAGCTCGATGCGCTGTTCGACGCGATCCGGGGCGACCGGCTGGAGAATGTTTTTTCGCGGCGGATCGGCGCGTTCATCACGGCGTGCCGGCTGCGCGAGCGCGATAATTTCATGGCGGCGAAGACGAATCGCTACCGGTTCGAATTGCTGGTTTCGCCGGAGATCGAGCGCGAAGCGCTCTTCTACAAAAAAATGGCGAACGACATCATCTTCGAGAGCCCGCAGATCCAGCAGATCGAGCACAAGGCGCGCAAGGTGCTGTTCGATTTATGGGACTCGACATGGCGGAACTACGTCGAGAAAGGGCCCCGCGTCATCAACATCCTGCCGACGCGGGTCGGCAAGCTCATCGACGCGGAGACGACGCCGGCCGGAAAGGCGCGGCAAATCTGCGACTATCTCGCGGGATTGACCGACGGCATGATCGTGCGGACGTATCGGCGGCTGTTCGACCCGGAGTTCGGATCGCTGCGGGACTTGAGTTAAGGATCGGTCGGGCAAGCGGGCGATTTTGGGAGCGACGCAGGGCCATCGGGGTTTTTCCGTAATACGATTAGGGACGCTGGAGTAGGAGCCATTCCCCGCGTTTGGGGTCGGTGCGACTACTTATGGCCCGCGGCGAGATGCCGGGAATGCCACCGCGGTCAATCCGCGGTTCGTTCTGCAACCCTTGTTTTTCCGCAATCCTGTTTTTTTCATCATGCACTCACGTTTTTCCCTCTCATCGATTGTCACCGTGACCGGATTGCTGGTGGCCGTGGCGGTGCAGTTGCACGCCGATGATTTCTGGACGCAGGACGCGAGTTTTCACCCGGTCTTCGAGGATTTTCGCGGCAACGTGGGAGGCGTGACGCCGGTCGCGCTGCCGGATGGCGGAGTGGTGGTGTCGACCAGCTACGCCTACATCAATGGCGAGGCGGTGACGGGGCTGACGCGGATCGCGAGCGACGGCACGGTGGACGACTCGTTCCATCCCGATCTGCCGGCGAACGCGTTTGTGGCCGGCGTCTACGCGGACGGGCGGCTGCTGGTCGGCGTGCCGGCGAACTATCCCGAACCAGGACATCTCTACCGGCTGTTGAGCGACGGGACGATCGATCCGGGTTTCGCCGCCGTGGAGGTCAACGGCACGAGCTTCACGGCGCGAGTGGCCGCGGACGGGCGCATCTGGTTGTTTGGCGATTTCGACACGGTTGACGGCGCGTCGCATCCCAAGCTGGCCCTGCTCAAGGCGGATGGTACGCTCGAGGCGGCATTTGCTCCTGCCTTTACAGCGCAAGGTGTCGATGACCTCGCGGTGCAGGCGGACGGGAAGGCGGTGGCGGTGGGCAGCTTTGCCGTGGCGGAGAACACGACGGCGTGGATCGTGCGCTTCGATGCGGCCGGTGCGCTCGATTCGACCTTTGTCCCCGGCATGGATCCGAGCGGCGGCGTCACCAAGACGGTCACGGCGCTAACCGGCGGCAAGATTCTCGTTACAGCCAGAACCAGCCTGGTGCGACTGAACGCCGATGGGTCGGTGGACGCCAGCTATGCGCCGACAATTCAGGCGGACGCTTTGGGGCACCCGCTGCCAAACGGACATGTTTATTTCGTGCAAGCGGAAGGCTCCAACCACGCGCTTCATCGGCTGAACGCGGACGGCACGGTCGACGGCTCATTCGGTTTTGCGACGACAGACAATGGGAGGCTGGCGGTGCCGGCGACGTGGGACGAGACGGTCTTTTACGTGGGGGCGGCGGTGACGCTGGCGCGCGACACCGCCCAGGCGGCGTTGAGCAAGCTCGATGCCACGGGCACCTTGGTGGCGAGCTTTGCCCCGCGCTTCAGCTTCGATGCGACGAACCTTACGCTGGTGGGGCGGGACAGCGCCGGGCGCTACCTGATGACGGGGTCGTTCAGCTATGTGAACGGCGTGCAGCCGAGCCCGTTGATTCCGAATTCCGTGTGGCTGAATTCGGACGGCACGCTCGATGCAGCGCACCCGGTCCCCGCCGGCGTCGTGCCGATCGGCGTCGAGCCGGACGGTCATTTCACGGCGACCGGCGATTTTGAGGCCTCTAGCCAGGTGGCGCGGTTTGCGCCCGACGGCACGCAACTGGCGACATTCCCGATCACGGTGACGGCGGGGACCACCGTCACGCCGGATGCAACCGGGCGGGTTTACGTGACGGACGACTCGACCGCGATCAAGCGCTACCTGGCCGACGGGACGCTCGACAGCTCATTCTCCGCCGATCTCGGCGCGCACCCCACGCAGGTGCTGCCGACGGCCGATGGAAAAGTCTTTGTGAAGACCGGCGGTTCCACGACCGTGAGCACGATCGAAGTCACGCGGCTGCTGGCGACGGGCGAAGTCGATCCTTCGTTCGCCAAGATCACATTGCAGTACGCGCCATCGAATACGGTGTTCGGAGCGCTGCCGGAGGGCGGACTGTTGATGATCCAGATCGCCCTGCTGAAGCAGTACACGGATTACCTGCACTTCGTGCGCTACGATTCGGCCGGGCAGGCGGTGTACACCTACGACGGGGCGGCCGACCCACTGGTGCTTGCGGGCGTGATGCTCGACAGCCTGCTGGCGACCGGCGGAGGTGAGTGGGACCTTCACACGCAGGTGCTTTTCGACAATCAACGCATGCCGCTGTGGACCGACGTGCGCAGCGACGGCCAGGCGTCGATGGTTACGGACCGGGTGCTGGATGCGGCCGGCCCGCTGGTGCGGTATCTGCGGACGACCCTGACCTCGCCGAGCGTCGAGGCGGCGCCGGTGATCGGGAGCGCGCCCGCCGACCTCACGGTCAACCAGGACAGCTACGCCTTCTTCACCGTTCAGGCGCTCGGGTTGCAGCCGTTCAGCTATCAATGGAGCAAAGGCGGAGTGCCGATCGACGGTGCGACCGGCGCTAGTCTGAGCATCAATCCAGCCGAGCCGGCGGATGCCGGGAGTTACACGGTGAAGATCACCAACTCGGCGGGGAGCGTGACATCCGATCCGGTCACCCTGACCGTGACGCCGGTGGCGCCGGCGGCTCCCCAGATCACGGGGTCGCCGTCCGATGCCGCGGGCTCGGTCGGGAGCAACGTCCTGGTGCAGGCATTCGCGAACGGACATCCGCTCCCGAACTTCCAGGGGGAGCGCAACGGCGTCGACATCGCCGGAGCGACGAACGAGTACTTGAGCCTGACCAATCTGCAGCCGGCGGACGCGGGGCTGTATGCGATGGTGGCGACCAACGACTCGGGGACCGTGACGAGCTGGCCAGGCATCGTCGGAATCGCCACGACGGAACGCGCCGTCGGCGACGGCTCGATTGTCGCGAGCGACGTGCCGCACCCCAACGGCCGGCACTATGACCAGGTGCTGATGACCGGCGCGGCGGCGGCGATCACGGCGCGGCCAGGCGAGGTCACGCGCACGTCGTTCATCGACCTCAACGACAATATCGTCCAGGTGGAATTCAGCGGCGCGGGCACGCTCACGCTCGTGCTGGACGACGCGGGCGAGCCGGCGCCGCCGGTCAATTACAGCCAGAACGTGAATTACGTGAAGGGGCACGTCGGCCTCGTGATCACGGGGTCGGATGAAACGACGAACGTCTCGGTGTTCGCCGTCGGCCACGCCACCGCCTTCGATCCGACGGGTGCATACGACATCCTGCAGGCGCCCAGTGATACGAATGTCCCGGCGGACAACGGCAGCCCGCTTTTTGCAGGTCACGAGACGACGAACTACAACGGGACGGCGCAGATCGCGTTCATCGCGATCGGAGGGCAGCGGGATTTTGGCGGCGTCCGGACGGCGAATGTGCATTTCTACGCCAGCAAGGGGCTGACGGGATTGTATGCGCCGCGAACGAGTTTCCACGGGCCGGTTTACATCGGCGAGATCACGGCGTTCGACGACGCGACGCCGGTGATCATGCTCGGGAGTCCGCCGAGCGATGCGCGGATCACGGGCGGAAATCTCGCGCAGGACAATGGCAAGCCGGTCGAGGTCAGCGGGCTGATTCAGTTGAACTTCACCGCCGGATCGGATGCCGAAGGCAGGGCGTTGCCGGCGCAAAACAACCGGGCGGTGCTCGAGCAGGATGGGCAGGACGTGACGTCGCAGATCGTGGTGAATCCCGGGCAGTAGCCGTGCGCGGCATGCGTCGCGGCGCGGAGATGCCGGCCGGAAGCCGGCGCTACTGCGGCGCGGGGGCGAGGTGGCCGGCGGCGACGCAGTCCTGGATAATTTTGTCGGCGTAGGCCCAGAGGTCGGCGCAGCCGTCGGCGATGTGCCGGTTGCGCGCGACGACCCGGTCGTGGGTGATGCCGTGACGCTGCCAGGCGGCGCCTTGCGTGCGGCAGTTCAGGAGCACGGGCTGGAAGCGGTCGATGGCGGTGGCGAATTTCGATTCGGGCGTGGATTTCTCCTCGAACTCATCCCAGAGCGCGCGGAACTCGCGGGCCTGGTCCGGCGGGAGCAGCCCGAAGATGCGATCCGCGGCGCGCGCCTCGCGTTCGTGCTGGTGGGCCATCCGAGCCGTGTCGTAGGCGTAGGTGTCGCCGGCGTCGATTTCGACGAGGTCGTGGATGATCACCATTTTCAGGACACGGAGCAGGTCGAGCGACGGGACGTTGGCGTGTTCGGCGAGGACGATGGCGCAGAGGCAGAGCGCCCAGGAATGCTCGGCGTCGTTTTCGGCGCGGCGGCTTTGGGTGTTGATCGTCTGGCGGAAGATTTCCTTCAGCTTGTCGCACTCGGCGATGAATTCGATCTGCTGGGCGAGGCGGGCGTTCAAGGGAAGTTGAAAGTCGAGGGTTGAGCGTTGAGAGAGGATGCCTCGCGGCGGACTCCGGTCGGAGGCCTGTCGGCTGTCGGCTACGGCTTATTGCCGACGGCCGCGGTCAGCAGCGGCGTGAGGATGCGGGTCCAGATCGCGTAGCCGGCGGGGCGCATGTGGAGCTGGTCGGGCTGGAAGAGCTCGGCGCGTGGATGGCCGTCGGTTCCGAGCATCGGCGTGTTCACATCGACGAACGTGCAGTTGGGGTGCGCGGCGCAGTCGGCGGCGATGAGGGCGTTGGCGCGGGCCATCGCGTCCTTAAGCTTGATGCGCGAGTTGCTGAATTTGATCGAGAGATAGAAGATCGGCGTGCCGGGGAGGGCGGCGTGGATTTTTTCACGGAACGCGACGAAGTCGGCGGCGACGGTCTCGGGGGACTTGCCGGCGGCGATGTCGTTGTCGCCGGCGTAGACGACGATGGCGCGCGGGTGATAGGGAATCGCGATCCGGTCGGCGTAGAAAACGCTGTCGGCGAGCTCGGAGCCGCCGAAGCCGCGGTTGATCACGGACGTGAACGGAAAGTCGCGGGCGAGCGACGACCATTTGACGATCGAGGAACTGCCGAT
>DASZPP010000118.1:0-3658 GCA_035549975.1 Opitutus sp. | reverse complement strand
AGCTCCTCCTCCGGAATGAATGAACCGAAGTGAATCCGGTCCGCGCACGGCGAGGCCTGGGCCTGCGCCCGCAGTTCGGCGAGCAACTGCGCTTCCTTTTCGTTCAAATCGGCGCCGCCCACCGCGAGATGCAGCGCGGCGTCCGGATGCCGCTGCGCGGTCACCGCGAACGCGTCGATCAGCAGGTCGTAACCCTTGTTGCGGGCGAGGCGGCCCAGCGCGAGCACGACCGAGCCGTCGAAGCCCAGCCGCTGCCGGATCGCTTGTCGCGAGCCCTCGCCGACGGGGAAAAAGCGGTTGTCGTCGTAGCCCGGCGGCACCATCCGCACTTTTTCCGCCGGGATGCCGTAGTCGGCGACGATGAAGTCGAGCTGCGGCGGGGTCGTGGCGATCACGAGGTAGCAGTCGTTGTAGAGCTTCTGCTCCTCCGCGACGCGGTGCGAAAAGTTGTACTGCTTCTCGAATTTCTTCGTGTCGCCCGGGAAGTCGCGCTCCATCTGCCGTTGTTTCCACAACCCGAGCGAGTGCGGCGTGTGCACGTGCGGGACGTTCAGGACGTCGCTCAGGTGCCGGCTCGCGAAGCCTGCATCCCAATAGTGGCTGTCGATGAAACTGTAGTTCAGGTTGTGCTTCTGGATGAAACGCAGCGCGTGCTCCGTCCATTCCGGCAGGCATTCGTAGAGGTATTCCTTCGGGATAAACTGCTTTCCGCCGCACCGCATGCGGATGATGCGGACCCGCTCGTTGACCTCCTCCAGCTCCGGCTGCTCCTCGAACCGGCGCGTCCAGATGTCCACCTCGTAGCCGAGCTGCGCGAGCTTCTTCGAAAGCTCGAGCACGTAGACGACCTGGCCGCCCGTGTCGGCGGCGCCCAGCGGGGGCACCGCGGCGACGTAGCCATGGGTGGAAACCATCGCGATGCGGGGAAGTGAGCTCTCGGCGTTCAGGAGCGATTGGGCCATGGGACATTAGAGTGTTGAAACGGCCGGCGGTTGCGTCAACCCGCCATCCGGTCACATTCGAATTTCTTCCGGGCCCGCCGCGCTCGCCTGGCCTTTACAACGGTGCGTCCGCACGGGACAGTGCGCGCCAACCACCCAATTCGATGTCCAGCCGCACCCTCGATCCCGGCGATCAGCCTCGCAACGTTTCCGCTCCGCGCGCGCCGGCTGCACCCCCACTCTTCAACTGGCTGAACGACCGCGCCGCCGGCGTGCTGCTGCACCCGACGTCGCTGCCGGGTCCGGGCGGCATCGGCGTGTTCGACGCCGCCGCGCTGGCGTTCCTCGACTTCCTCGCGCAGGCCGGCATGCGCGCGTGGCAGCTTTGCCCGCTCGGGCCGACCGGCTATGGCGATTCGCCCTACCAGTGTTTCTCCTCGTTCGCGGGCAATCCCTACCTCATCGACCTCGCGCCGCTCGGGCCCGCCGGCCTGCTGACCACGGCACAGCTCGATCCGCTGCGCGCGCTCAATCCGGACCGCGTCGACTTCGGCGCACTGTTCCGGCTGAAACCTCCCCTCCTCTTCGCCGCACATGCCGCCTGGAAGCGCCGCCCCGCGCGCGAGCTGCCCTACGGCGATTTCGGGGCGTTTCGCGCGCGGCACGCGTCGTGGCTCGGCGGCTTCAGCCTTTTTTCCGCGATCAAGGAGCACTTCGGCGGCCAGCCGTGGTGGGAATGGCCGGCCGAGCTGCGTTCGCTGGCGGCCGCGAAAAAGTCCGCGCTCGCCGCCCGCCTCGCTCCGCGCGCCGAAGCCTACGAATTCGTGCAATACCTCTTCTTCGGCCAGTGGGCGGCCATCCGTGCCCGCGCCGCGGAGCTCGGCATCACCGTCATCGGCGACGTCCCGATTTTCGCCGCGCTCGACAGCGCCGACGTCTGGTCGAATCCGGAGCTCTTTCAACTCGACCCCGTCACGCTGCGGCCCACCGCCGTCGCCGGCGTCCCGCCCGACTACTTTTCCGCCGACGGCCAGCTCTGGGGCAATCCGCTCTACGACTGGCCGGCGCACGCCGCCGACGGCTACGCGTGGTGGCTCGATCGGTTGCGGGTGAACTTCGAGCACTACGACGTCATTCGCATCGATCATTTCCGCGGCTTCGACACCTACTGGTCGATTCCCGCCGGCGCGCCGACCGCGCGCACCGGCGACTGGCGCGAGGGCCCCGGCCTCGCATTCTTCCAGGCGTTGCAGGCCGCCATGCCCGGCGCCCGCCTGATCGCCGAGGACCTGGGCGATCTCCTGCCCAGCGTCATCGAGCTGCGCGACGCCACCGGCCTGCCGGGCATGGCCATCCTGCAATTCGCATTCGGCGGCGGCGCCGACAACCTCTACCTGCCGCACAATCATCGCGCGAACAGCGTCGTTTACCCCGGCACCCACGACAACGACACCGCGCTCGGATGGTATGCATCGCTCGACGAACGCACGCGCGATCACGTCCGCCGCTACTTTCGCGTGAGCGGCCGCGAAATCGGCTGGGATTTCCTGCGCGCCGCCTACGCCTCGGTCTGCAATCTCGCCATCATCCCGCTGCAGGATTTGCTGTCGCTCGGCACGGACGCCCGCCTCAATCGTCCCGGCACCGCGCAGGGCAACTGGACTTGGCGCTATCGGCCCGAACAACTCCACGCGTTGCGCGAGGGCGCGAGCTCCTACCTGCGCGAACTCGCCGAGCTTTACGGTCGCGACGGGCAGTAGCGCAGGCGTTCCCGCCTGCCCGAATTTGCAGGCGCGGACGCCTGCGCTACCTCAAAAACTCCGCGAGCAGCGGCACCGCATCCTCGCGCGCATCCTCGAGCACATAGTGCCCGGCGTCCGCGATCCGCCGCACCTCGGCCGCCGGCAGCATTTCGCGCCAGCGCCCGAGAAACCGGTCGTTGAAACAAAAATCCCGCCCGCCCCAGACGATCAGCGCCCGTCGATCGCGAAACTTTTCCAGCCCCGCCTCCACGGCCTGGAGCACGCTCCAACTGCGATGCGACGCCCGCAGCGGAATGTCGCGCACAAACGCGTTGACCGCGACCCGATCCGCCCAGCTTCCATACGGAAACAAATATCCCCGCTTTTCGTCGGCCGACAGCGCCCGCCGGTGCATCGCCATCCAGGTCGCCGGCCCCGCGAATCCGTTCAGCCCGCGCACGAGCGGCGTCCCGATCACCGGCGCTTTGCAGATCGCGATCCGCGCGGGAATCCACGGCGCCGGAAACGCCGCCGTGTTCAGCACCACGAGTCGCTCGATCAACTCCGGCCGTCGCACCGCAACCCCGAAGCCGATCGCGCCGCCCCAATCGTGCACCACCAGCCGCACGCGTTTGAGCCGCAGCGATTCGATCAGCGCCTCGATGTCCGCGATCCGCGTCGCGAGGGTGTAGTCGTAATTCTGCGGCTTCTCCGACAACCCCATCCCGACATGGTCCGGCACGACGCATCGCACGCGCGGCGACAGCGTCCGGACGAGTTCGCGAAAATAAAACGACCACGTCGGGTTCCCGTGGAGCATGAGCACCGCTTCCTCGCTGCGCGGGCCTTCGTCGAGATAACTCATCCGCGCGCCGCGCGGCGTCACGACCATCTTTGGCGCGAACGGATAAATCCGTCCGAGCCAATCGGGGATTGCGTTGGACACGACAGCGGCGGTCGTCCCGACCGCCACTT
>DASZPP010000117.1:0-14839 GCA_035549975.1 Opitutus sp. | reverse complement strand
GGCGGCGCCGCCGCGATTGTCGGCGGCGGCGGGCGGGCATGATCCCCGCACGATCATTTTGCTGGGCGCGTCGACGGGCGGAACCGAGGCGTTGCGCGAGGTGCTGACCGCGCTGCCGGCGGGTTTGCCCGGCATCGCGATCGTGCAGCACATCCCGCCGATCTTCTCGAAGTCATTTGCGGACCGGCTGAGCGAGTTGTGCGCGTTCAAGGTGCGCGAGGCGCTCGAAGGCGACCGGCTCACGCCGGGACTGGCGCTGATTGCGCCCGGCAACCAGCACATGCTCCTGCAACGCACGGCCGACGGCTATCGGGTGCGGCTCAGCGACGGCCCGCAAGTATGGCACCAGCGGCCGGCGGTCGACGTTTTGTTCAAGTCCGCGGCGGAAGCCGGGGCGGCGCCGCATGCGCTCGCCGGCGTGCTCACCGGCATGGGCCGCGACGGCGCGGCGGGGCTTTTGGAATTGCGGAAAAAAGGCGCGACCACCTTTGCGCAGGACGAGGCGAGCTGCGTGGTCTATGGCATGCCGCGGGTCGCCTGGGAACTCGGCGGTGCGCAACGGCAGCTCCCGCTGGCCCAGGTGGCGCCGTTCCTTGTCCGTCACGGGGAAACTCCCTCCTCCGCCCGGCCCGACCCGGCGCTGTCATCCATTCCAGCATGAATGCTCCGCCCGCCATCCTCATCGTCGACGACGAGTCGATCGTGCTCGACTCACTCCGCCAGACGCTCGAGCGGGACGGCCACGCGGTGGTCGCATGCCTCGACCCGCTGAAGGCGCTGGCCCTCGTCAACGAGCGGGATTTCGCGGTGATCATCTCGGACTACAAGATGCCGGCGATGACGGGACTCGAGTTCCTGATCGAGTCGCGGCGGTTGCGGCCGAATGCGTCGCGCATCCTGATCACGGCAATCCTTTCGCTCTCGACGATCGTGGAGGCGATCAACCGCGGCGAAATTTTCCGCTTCGTTGCGAAGCCGTGGCTGCGGGAGGAACTGCTGGTCACGGTGCGGAATGCGCTGCAGCGCTACGACCTGGTGACGAGCAACGAGCAGTTGCAGGCCGAGACGCTGCGCCTGAACGAGGAGCTGACGGTGGCGAACGCGAGCCTCGAGCAGCGCGTCCGCGACCTGGAGGAGCAGCGCCAAAAGCTCGACGCGGCCAACCATTCGCTGGCGACGCGCTACGACAATTCGCTGGAGCTCACGCGGCGCATCCTCTCGGCGTTCGATCCGGTGCTGGGCGGACAAACCCGCGCGCTGGTGGAGATTGCGGGCAAGATGGCGGCGACGGAGTATTTTGACGACACGCATCGCCGGGCGCTGCGCACCGCGGCGGGGCTGTGCGACCTCGGCCTGATCGGCGTGCCGCGCGAGCTGCTGCGTTCCTTTCGCACCCGGCCGGAACACCTGGCCGAGCACGAGCGCGCGATGCTGCACCATCATCCGGTTTACAGCCAGACGCTCGCCGCGCTGGTGGACGACAGCCCGGAGGTCGGCGAGGCGATCCGCGCGCACCATGAGCGGTTCGACGGCTACGGGTTCCCCGACGGCCTGGCGGAGAATCACATCCCGTGGACCGCGCGCTGCCTCGCCGTGGCGGTCGGGTTCGTGGAATGCGGACTGCCCCGCGCGGCCGCCCTCGAATTCGTGCAGTCCAGGGCGGGCACCCGTTTCGATCCCGAGGCGGTGCGCCTGTTCCTGAAGGTCATGCAACTCATCCATCTCCCGCGGCAGGTGCGGGAGATCCTGCTGGACGACCTGAAGCCCGGCATGGTGCTGGCGAGCGGGATCTACAGCCCGCACGGGCTGCTCCTGATCGGCGAAGGGCAGTCGCTCGACGCGGCCGTGATCAGCAAAATCCGCAGCCACAATCGCGTGGCGCCGATCAGCCAGCGGCTGCTGGTGTATTCGTGAATCGAGGCCGTGAATGCCGCCGCCACAGTGCCGCCCGGTTCTTCCGCCGCCTGACGGGCCCGGCCTGGTTGTCCCCGCTGAAATCGCATGGGAGGCTCACCTTCACTTGCCAGCCTGTTTGTCCAACGCGTCGTCGTCGGCGTTGGCGACATGGCCGTTTCGAACAACACGCAGTCGATCCTCACCACCTATGCGCTGGGCTCGTGCGTCGGGGTGATGGCCTACGATCCCGCGGTCAAGGCCGCGGGCATCCTGCACCTGATGCTGCCGGACTCGTCCATCTCGCCGGAGAAGGCGGCCAGCCAGCCGGCGATGTTCGCCGACACCGGCCTGCCGCTGTTTTTCCGGGCGCTCGCGGGCCTGCACGTGGACCCGCGCCGGCTGCAGATCCTGGTGGCCGGTGGCGCGAGCGTGCTCAACGGCCAGGACCCGTTTCGAATCGGCGATCGCAATGCGCGGGCCGCGCTGGACTGGCTGCGCGGGCACAATCTGCCGGTTCGCCAGCGACACACCGGCGGCACGGAGAACCGCACCGTGCACCTGGAAGTGGACACCGGGCGGGTTTCCTTGAAGATGCCGACCGGCGCGGAGACTCTCACCCTCGCCGTATGAAGATCCCGCCGTTCCAAAATTTCATTCGATCCGAATGGAAACTTCCGTCCGCCGCAGGCGGCTTCGAATCTTCGCGACAAACCAGGGGGACGATGCGCCATGAGTGAAACGACGCGCAGTGACGATGCCGCACATCGGTCCGGCCTGGGGCACGATGCCGCGGCGCGCGAACGGCTGATTGCCGCGCAGCGGCGCGAGGGTTTCGGGCTGATCGCGGGCAACGCGATTCACAATTTCAACAACATCCTCGCCGGCATCCTCGGTTGCGCGGAGCTTGCGCAGGAGGACATTCCCGCCGGTTCACCCGGCCTCGAGCACATCGGAAAAATCGTCGAATCCGCCCGGCAGAGCGCGGAATTCTGCCGGCAGATGCTGACCTACGCCAATCAGGAAGAGGCGGTGTCCGGCGGTTTCAGCCTGAACAATCTCGTGCGCCTGCACGAGCGGCTGCTGCGCATCGGCGTGCGGAGCCGCACCCGGCTGGTTTTTCAACTGGATGACGCCGACCCGACGGCGACGGGGGATCCGGCGCAGATCGCGCAGGTGTTGATCAACCTCGTCCTCAACGCCGCCGAAGCGATCGGCACCGCGTCGGGCGAGATTCTGGTGGCGACCGGGCGGGAACGGTCGGGCGGGGCGGCGGCGGGGCGCGTGTTCATCGAGGTGCGCGATGACGGACCGGGCATTCCGCCGGAGAACATGGAACAGATTTTCGCGCCCTATTTCACGACGCGCGCGAACCGCTGTGGATTCGGATTGCCGGTGGCGGCGTGGCTCGCCGAGGCCAATGGAGGCTCGATCGCAGTCACCAGCGAACCCGGCCGGGGCGCGGTTTTTCGGGTGCTGCTGCCGGCCGTGGAATGAGGGTGCCGCCTCGCGGCCGGAAAAAATCGGAACGAAAGGATCGCCCGCCCGGCTTACCCGCGCCGTGGTGATCAGCCGATTTGGTATACCTTGCGCAGCAGAGTGGCCGGCGCGGCGGGAGCCGCCGCGGTGCCGCGCGAAAGGCTGCCGCGCAGGAGGAGCTGTTCGTTTTCGCGACTGAGCTCGAGGATCTGCAAGGTGCGGGCGCGGGCTTTTTCCAGCGCCGGCGCGAGATCGGGGGAGCGCGCCGCGGACAGCGAACGCAGCGCCTGGAGCGATTCGTCGAGACGGGCGAGGAGCATGCGCTTGCGCTCGGTTTGCGCGGCGGTGAGCCCGCCGGCGCCGAGCCGCAACTGGCTGTTTTCCTCGAGGGTGAGCGTGTGCAGCTCAACGCATACCTGAAGATGGCGCTGGAGAATTTCCGGTCGAGTCATGTTGGGTGGAGACAATTTTGGCAGCAGGGCTGCCGGAGGTGTCGAAAACGCCGGCGAGCTGCCCGTCGGTGGCGTCGCGCCACGCGAGATGCTGCAGGCGCCATGCGGCCATCTGGCCGAGGTCGACGAGTTCCGGCCCGGCGTCGGGCGTGCCCGCGGTCACGATCTCCTGGTAGGATTTACGCGCGCTGGTGGTTTGATGGAGGCGCTCCTGGCAGAGGGCGATCTGATAAAGCAGCGGCAGCCGCCAGGCCTTGTCGTCCGACAGGGTGGCGAGATGCTGGTAGATCGCGAGGGCGTTGAGCGTGTCGCCGGCGAGGAAGAATTCGTTGGCGAGCTGGTTGCCGGTGCGGCGTTGCCAGTAAGCCCAGCGTTTCGGGTCGCGGGCGGTGCGGCCTTGTTCGGAGCGCAGGAGGGTGAAGGTGGTCGTGAGCGCTTCCTCGTTGCGGTTGAGCGAGCGCAGGATCGTGGAGAGCAGGTAAAGCGCCTCGGGGACGTTTTCGTCGTCGGGCGACTGGTCGAGATAGGAGCGCAGCGTGGCGACGGCGCCGGCAAGGTCGCCGCCGAGTTTCTGCGCGTTCGCGGCCATGAAGTGCGCGCGGGCGCGGTCGGCGGGATCGAGGTCGAGAAGGCGGAGGCGCGAGAAGAGCTTGGCGGCCTCGGCGAAATTGCCGGTCTGGAAATTGGTTTCGGCGATCTCGAATTGCGCGGTGCGCGCGAGCGACTGGTAATGCTGGAAGTGGTCCGCCGTGACCTTGAGGCTGGAGTTGATGACGTTGTAGAAACTGTTGAGCGCCGCCTTCGGTGCGCCGAGCGCCCGCTGCGTCCGCCCGAGCTCGAGGAGCGCGTCGGGGATCAGCGGATCGTTCGGGTAGTCCTTGCAGAATTTGTCGTAAACGGCGACGGCCTTCGTGAACGAACTTTGCTTCCGATACATCCGCGCCAGGCCGAGCAGCGCGGCGCCGGTGTCGGTGTCCGTGGCGGCGATCTTGTAGGCGCGACGGTAGGCGATCTCGGCGGCGCTGAAGTCGCCGCGTTCAATCATGGTTTCGCCCAACCTGAAGAGGCCGGCCAGTTCGTCCGGCGCGGGCGATTGCGCCGGCGCGGCGGGATCGTGGCTGCCGGCCGCGGCCGGAGATGTTGCAGGCGGCGAGGCGCCGACCCCGGCCTGTTGGCCCGGCTCCTCGCTGCGCAGCGCGGCCGTCAGGCCGAGGGCCAGGGCGAATGCGATTGCGGCGGGCAAACGACGCGGGAGACGAAGACGGCGACTCATCGTTGTCGATAGGTGGCGGAGCTGGGCGGAAGCGCGTTCGGCGAGGGAGGGACGTTTATTTCCGCTCCGCCGGGCTCGGCGGACTCGCCGGGAAGCTGAAAGAAGGGCAGGAAATCCTCGTGCCGGGGACGTCCGGGCGTGTCGTCGGGGAGGATTTCCGGCGGCGGTTTCCGGCGTCTTTCCTCGCTGTCGATGGCCGGCGGCGTGGCGGCGATGACAGGCGGCTCGGCGGGAGCGGCGGGCGATTTTTCCTGATGCTTCGCGTCCAACGCAGAATTGTCGGCTTGGGCCGGAGCGACCGTGGGCACCATTGCGACAGCCGGGACCGGGCCGACGACGGGCGGCGTTGATGCCACCGGCGCGGCGGGTTCGACGATCGGTCGAGGCTCCGCGGCGGCAAAGCGCAGCGATGGGGCTCCGACCGCCGGAAGGTAAGGTGCGGAACGTTGGCGAACGCCGGCGGCGCCAGCCGCCGAATTAATCGGGAACAGCTTAGCCCAACCGGCATAAAGCTGTGGGCAGAGGAGGGGCATGAGCATCAACGCAGCGATGCGTCGAAACCGCGCCCTTTCTACCCCATTGAATGGGTGTTTGCTCGTTTGCATGATGACAGTCCAGTGTCATGGGTGAAATAAAAGCTCGACGAGGATAACGGCACGCGGCGCGGCCGTCTTGAGGCGAAACCAACCACCCGCCGGCCTTCGGACCGGTCACGCGCGGTCGAGCAGCTCGCGCAGCGTGCGGCCGAGCTCGGCGAGCTTGTAGGGCTTCGCCATGTAGTCGTTCTGCCCGAGCCGCTGGAGTTCGGCCAGGGCGTCGGAAGTCAGGTGTCCGGTGAGGACGAGGACCTTGAGGTTCGGGCGCACGGCCCGGATGGTCTTGAGCACGTCGAAGCCGGAGGCGCCCGGCATGTTGAGGTCGAGGAGCAGGGCATCGATCTTCTGCGCGGGATCGCTGACGAGCTCGACGGCATCGAGTCCGGACGAGGCAGTGTCGACGCGGTAGCCCTTGCGGCTGAGCGAGGATCGAAGCAGCGAGCGGAGCGCGCTCTCGTCGTCCACGACGACGATCGATTCGGTGCCGTCAGGAAAATCCATGTTTTCCGCCGTCCGGCCCGGCGCAACGCTCGGCCCCGGATCGCTGTCAGGGAAGAAAGTCCGGAAGACACTGCCCTGGCCCGGGGCGGTGTCGACTTCGAGGCAGCCGCCGTGGCCGGTCACGATGCCGTAGACCACGGCGAGGCCGAGGCCGGTGCCTTGGTTGCCCTGTTTCGTCGTGAAGAACGGCTCGAAAATATGCTGCCGCACCTCCGCGCTCATCCCGGTGCCGGTGTCCGCGACCTCGATGCAGTGGTAATTTTTCGCGGCGTCGACACCGGGCAGGTGGCGCAGGCTCGCGCCGGCGCGGTAGCTCGTCGAGACGGTGATGGTGCCGCCGCCCGGCATGGCGTCGCGGGCGTTGACGCAGAGGTTGAGGATGACCTGCTGGATCTGGTTCTGGTCGGCCTTGATCGGCGGCAGGCCCGTCGCGCTGCGCCGGTGGAACTGCACGGTGCGCGGAAACGTTTCCTGCATCATCTGCACGAGGTCGCCCAGCTGCTGGTTGAGGTCGAACGCCGCGCGGCGGGACTCGGTCTTGCGGCTGAAGGTGAGAATCTGGCGCACGAGCCCGACGGCGCGGAGGGAGGCGCGGCGGATTTCCGCGAGGCTCGCCTGCATCGTCGCGACCTCGACCTGGGAATCGAGGCAGAATTCGGTGTAGCCGTTGATGATCGCGAGGAGATTGTTGAAGTCGTGCGCGATGCCGCCGGCGAGGGTGCCGAGGCTTTCCATTTTCTGGGCCTGACGCAGCTCCTGTTCGAGTTGCTTTCGGGCGGTGATGTCTTCGCGGAGGCAGAGCAGGTTGGTGACTTCGCCCGCGGGACTGCGCAGCGCGGACACGCGCACGGATTCCCAAATCGCGTCGCCCACGGGGCGCATGGTGCGAATTTCGCCGGTCCACTCGCCGCCTTCCTGCGCGAGGGAGAGCATGGCTTGAAAGGACGCCTCGTCGGGATGCAGCAGGCGGAGAACGTTGCGGCGGCCGTCGAGCAATTCCTCGAGCGCGCGGCCGGTCAGCGCGGCGAAGCGTGCGTTGGCGTATTGGGCGCAGCCATCCGGGCTCGTGATGGCGATCGCGAGGGGAAATTGTTCCACCGCCTGGGCGAGCTTGAAATACTGCTCCTCGGCCTGCCGCTGCCGTGTGATGTCGCGGCCGACGGCGCGCACCGCGACGACGGCTCCCTCTTCGTCGCGCACGGCATTTTCCTGCCACGAGTACCAGCGGACGCCTTGCGGGGTGATCCAGCGCTGGTCGCGCGTGACGCGGTAAGGTGGCCGCGTCAGCTCCGGCGCGAGCGCCAGATGGCGCGGGGCGTCCTCGGAGGGCAGGAATGTGGAGATGTCGGCGCCCTGCAAGGCCGCCGCGGGTTGGGCGAGGCGCCGGCAGAGCGCGTCGTTCACCGCGAGCAACCGGCCGGCGAGGTCGCGGCAATACGCGGGTTCATTGCGGGCCAGCCATTCCTCCGGGAGCCACGCGGAGGCGGGTTCCGCTTCGGGCGGAATGAAATTTTGCGTGGCGGTGGTGGGCATAGCGGGTGGTCAGAGAAGGGTTGCGAGCAAGTCCGGCAGGTCGCGGACCGCATGGGCGAGGGCAGCGTGCGCGTCGTCGAAATCGGCGCTGTCGGTGCCGTAGAGGATGCGCCAGCCTTCGAGTTCCTGCCATCCGTCCTTTGCCACGGGGGGCACGGTTTCGAATCCGCTGGAAATCCCGCAGTAGCGGGCGAGGCAATCGGCGACCTGCGCGGCCGCCGCCAGAACCTGATGTTCGGGAGCGCGGCCGGGGGCGTTGTGATATTCCACGGCTTCGGCGATTTCCTCGGGAAGATTGTGGCGCCGGAGATAGTGGGCGCCGATGCGCGCGTGATCCCAGCCGATCAGCCGCCGTTCCTCCGCGGCGAAGGTCGCGGTGTCGTCCGCCGACTGCGACATGAGCCAGGTGAGTTCCTCGGGAAAGGAGGAGGCCATGACGACCTTGCCGATGTTGTGAAGCAGGCCGACGAGATAGTGCGTGTCGTTGTCGGACTGGCCGTGCGCCGACGAAAGAATTTCCCGGGTGAGGATGGCCGTGCCGATGCTATGCCGCCAAAGCTCGCGCCACGGCAGGCCTTTCGGGCCGGCGTGGTTGATCCGTTCGAGTTCCTCGAGCACGGGCGTCGTCGTGGCGAGCTCGCGAATCTGCCGCAGGCCGAGCACGATGACCGCCTCCTCGAGGTTGTGCACCGGGCCGGCGAGCCCGAAATAGACGGAGTTGACCATCCGCAGCAGGCGCGCCGAGAGCGAGGGATCGCGGCGGATGATGCTCGCGATTTGCGAGGCCATGCTGCGATCGGAAGCGAGCAACTCCAGCAATGCGCGATTGATGCTTTCGAGTGACGCGAGCTTGGGGCACGCGTCGACGCGACGGCGGACAATTTCGTCGGAATAGACTCGGGAGGAGGCGAAATCGGGCAATTGCACCGAAGGCATGGTTGAAGCGGCTGGTGGCGGCCGGGTGGCCGTCGGGATCCGTGTGTGGCTAATCGGCGCGGCGGGCGACTGCTTGAGGAGCAATCCACTCAAGCGCGCGCGCTTCGCGCCGTTAATCGGAGCGGATGAATTCCTCCTCAGCGCGCCGGGCCGCCGCAGGTTCCCCGTCGGGCCGTCCCGCGCATCCGATCGCCGGGGCGGTGGCGCGGCTGCTGGCCGAGGGCGCGGCTCATCATCGCGCGGGCCGCGGTCGCGAGGCGGCGGCGTGTTTTGCGCGGGCGTGTGCAGTCGCGCCGAATTCCTTCGAGGCCCACTATCGCGCGGGATTGCTGGCGGTGCAGCAAAGGCGTTTCGGCGATGCCGCCGCGTCGCTCGCCGCGGCCGTGCGGCTCGATCCGCGCTCGGCGTCCGCGGCGCAGGCGTTCGGCGTGGCGCTCGCGCGGCTCGGGCGATTTGCCGAGGCGGAGGCCGCCCTGCGTTGCGCGCTCGAGTTGAGACCCGGCCACGCCGAAGCCTGGGACCACCTCGGCTACATCCTGAAAGCGCGCAACGATGTGCCGGGCGCGCTGGCCTGCCACCGTCGGGCGGTGGAGATCAAACCCGATTTCGCGCCGGGCTGGCACCACCTCGGGCTGGCGCTGGTGCTCGCGCGCCAGCCGGCCGAGGCGCTTGCCTGCCAGGACCGGGCGCTCGCGATCGATCCGCGGCTGGTGAAGGCGCACTATGGCCGCGCGCTCGCGCTGCAGAATTCCCATCGCATCGCCGAGGCCGTCGAAGCCTATGATCGCGTGCTGGCGGCGGAACCGGGCCATCTCGAGGCGCGAAGCTATCGCTTGATGGCGTTGAACTATCTTCCGGGCCGGTCCCCGGCCGAACTGGCGCGGGAGCATCGCGAATACGGGCGTTTGCTCGGCGCCGATCCGAAACCGACGCCGCCAACTTCCCCGCGGGCGAAAGAGCAGCGTCCGCTGCGCATCGCATTTCTTTCGCCCGACCTGCGCACGCATTCGGTCGCGTATTTCCTCGAGCCGCTGCTGGCGCACCTCGATCCGGCGGAGTTTTCGATTTTGCTCTATCACGACCATTTCATCGAGGACCCGACCACCGCACGCCTGCGCGCTCGCGCCGCCGTCTGGCGCAATTTCGTCGGGTTGCCGGGCGAAACCGTCGCAGCGACAATCCGGGCCGATGCGCCCGATCTCCTCGTGGACCTCGCCGGCCACACGGGGTTGAACCGCCTGCCGCTGTTTGCTCGGCGGCTCGCGCCCGTGCAGATCAGCTACCTGGGTTATCCGAATACGACCGGCCTCGAAACGATGGACTGGCGGTTCGTCGATGCGATCACCGATCCGCCGCGCGAGGCGGACGACTGGCACACCGAAAGGCTGTTCCGTTTTTCCACCACGGCCTGGAGCTATGCCCCGCCGGCGGATGCACCGAAGGTCGCACTCCCACCGAGCGCGGGTGGTGCGGCTTTCACCTTCGGCAGCTTCAACAATCCCGGGAAAATTTCCGTTCCGCTCATGGGGGCGTGGAGCCGGCTGCTCACGGCGGTGCCCGGTGCACGCCTCCGGCTCAAGGGCACCGGTCTCGACCAGCCCGTTTATGCGGCGCCGCTGCGGGCGATGCTGGCGGCGGCCGGGATTGACCCGGCGCGCGTGGAGTTTCTCGAGCGCACGACCGGTGTGGCGGAACACCTCGCGCTCTATCACGGCGTCGACGTCGCGCTCGATACGTTTCCCTATCATGGCACGACCACAACCTGCGAAGCGCTCTGGATGGGTGTGCCGACGGTGACGCTCGCCGGCGACCGGCATGCGAGCCGTGTCGGCTGCAGCCTGTTGCGGGCCGCGGGACATCCCGAGTGGATCGCGCACGACTGGGACGACTACGTGCGGATCGCCGCTAACCTCGCGCGCGATGCCGCGCGGCTCGGGGCTGCGCGCGCCGCGCTGCGGGACGACCTCCGCCAAAGCTTGCTGCTTGATCATGCCGTGCAGGCGGAGCGCTTCGGCGCGGCGTTGCGTGAATGCTGGCGGCGCTATTGCGGGCAAGCCGGCGCGGGCGCGTGAGGTGCGATGGCCAATCGCGTTCAACAGATTTTGCAGCAGGCGGTCGCCGCG
This sequence comes from Opitutus sp., assembly GCA_035549975.1. GTDB lineage: Bacteria > Verrucomicrobiota > Verrucomicrobiia > Opitutales > Opitutaceae > Opitutus. Next base: position 4,053 of record DASZPP010000117.1, on the reverse strand, counting down.
CATCGCGCGGGGCGGCTCGACGAGGCGCGTTCGCTCTACGAAAGCGTGCTGGCGGTCGCGCCGGCCAATTTCGATGCGTTGCACCTCGCCGGATTGCTTGCGCATCAGGGCAAGCGTCACCGCGAAGCCGCGGAATTGCTCGCGCGAGCGCTGCGTTTGCGGCCGGCTTCGGCCGTGTGCGCCATGAGACTGGGCGCGGCCAAACACGCCCTGCACGAGGACGCCGCGGCCGAGACGCACCTTCGCGCGGCGATCGCGCGGCAGCCCGACCTCGTCGAGGCGTGGAATGTTCTGGCGGCGGTGCACCAAGGCCAGGGACGGCTGGCGGAAAGCCGCGAAGCCTGCGAACGGGTGCTGGCGCTGCAGCGGGACAACACCGCCGCGCTCGAGCGGCTGGGCGCGATCGTCGCCGCGACCGACGGAATGGATGCGGCCGAGCCGTGGTTCCGCCGGGTCGTCGCGGCCGCGCCGCATTCGGTAAACGGCTGGATCAATCTCGGCGTGTCGCTCGCGATGACGCATCGCGCGGGCGACGCGCTTCCGTGCTTCGACCGGGCCCTGGCGCTGGCGCCGGGCCATTCGCATGCGTTGACCGGGCGCGCGGTGGCGCTCGAGCGCCGGTATGAGCTTCGCGAGGCGATCGCCACTTACGAGGCGGCGCTGGCGGCCGACCCGGCGCATCACGAGGCCCGCAGCGCGCGGCTGCTGGCACTGCATTATTCGGAGGCCGTGTCGCCAGCGCAGCTCGCGGTGGAACATCATGTTTTCGGGGCACAATTCGGCGCCGTTGTCCCGCCGGCTCCGCCGTCGAGCAGGGACGTTCGATTTCAGCCTTTGCGCGTGGCCGTCATTTCGCCGGACCTGCGGACGCATTCCGTCGCGTATTTTCTCGCGCCCCTGCTCGAGCATGTCGACCGCGCGCGGCTCGAGGTGCTGCTCTACCACGATCATCCGATCGTGGACGACACAAGCCGGCGGCTGCGCGCGCTCGCGGCCGGCTGGCGGCACACGGCCGGACTGCCGGCGGACGCATTTGAAGCCTGCGTGCGCGCCGACGCGCCGGACATTGCGATCGACCTGGCCGGGCACACGGCGGGCAACCGGCTGCCGGTCTTCGCGCGACGGCTCGCGCCGGTGCAAATCAACTATCTCGGTTATCCAAATACGACGGGACTCGCGGCGATGGATTTCCGGCTGACCGACGACCTGTGCGACCCGCCGGGCCAGACCGACGCGTGGCACACCGAGCGGCTCGTGCGGTTCGCCGCAACGGCGTGGGCCTGGCAGCCCCCGGCGGATGCGCCTGAGATTGCGCCGCGCCCCGCGATGCCGGGGGAGCGACCGTTCACGTTTGGCTGCTTCAACAATTTCGCGAAAGTCAGCGATGCGACCCTGCGCGGCTGGGCGGGCGTGCTCGCGGCGGTGCCGGGCTCCCGGCTGCTGCTGAAAAATCACGGGCTGGCCGACCCGGCGCTGCGCGAGCGGCAACGCGCGCGGTTCGCGACGTGCGGTGTCGACCCGGCGCGAGTCGATTTTCTCGAACGCACGGCCGGAGTGCGTGAACACCTCGCGACGTATGCCAAGGTCGACGTCGCCCTCGACACGTTTCCCTATCATGGCACGACGACGACGTGCGAAGCGCTGTGGATGGGCGTGCCGGTGGTCACCTTCTGCGGCGAACATCACGCGGCGCGGGTCGGCGCCAGCCTGCTCACGGCCGTCGGTCATCCCGAGTGGATCGCCCGTGACTGGAGCGAGTACGCGCGGATGGCAGCGGCGCTCGCGGACGACACGGGACGGCTCGAAATCATCAGTCGCGGATTGCGAGACGAGATGGGAGCTTCGCCCTTGCTGGACCATGCGGGACAGGCGGCGCGATTTGGCGACGCGTTGATCGCGTGCTGGAGCCGCCGGCGGGCTGACAGCACGGGCGCCGCTTCGTTGCCCGTGGAGATGGACGGTGCGGCGGCGATCGCGGCGCCGGCCTGACACCGGCAACTTCTTCCGCGAGCCGTCCGATTCGCGAAAGGGTTTGGGAATTTCGAGGAAATTGCGCGCGAAAAAAAATCTATCGCCCTGAGATCGAGCGGATAGCGATTTCAGCGATCTCCGGGGCCCGGAATTTGCAAACACGGTCGCCCGATGCCGCCTCCCGCCGCCGCCAGCCTTCCCGCGATCGCACCCGAGAAGAATGCCCCCACCAGCCGCGTCGCCGGCGGCGACTTCCTGCCGGCGGTGCGCAAGGCGCTCGCCGCCTACGCAGACGAGCCGGCGGCGGTCGGCGTGCGCGACCGGCTGCGGGAAACGTTGGGTCGCGCGGCCAGCGAAATCGCGACTTTCACGACCAGAGAACTCGCGGGCGAGGGGAGGAGCGCGGTGCGACAACTTCTGACCGACGTAATCGCTTCAGGCGTGCACGACGCGCCGGTGATCGGTGCGGATTTGGAGCTCGCGCGACGTCTCGCCTCGAAAGGAGCAAGCGGGCTGTTCGGCGCGATGTTCCTCGTGCCGGCCTGGCAATGGCCGGATGCACCCGGATTCGCTCAGGTGCCGGAAGGGATGATGATCGAGTTCGCTGCGTGGATTTTTTCGGCGCCGCAGGGTTTTGTCGAACGCGGCCAGGCGGAGCGTTATCCGGCCCGCGCGCTGCATTTCATGACCGACCTGGTGCGTTTCGCGCGCACGCGGAGCGGGGCGCCGGCGGCGCGTGAGGCGCTGAAAGCGTTTCTCCAGTTTAGCTGCATCCCGCTGTATTTCTGCGCGGAATCGCTCAGGGAACACTACGCATTGCGGGCGCAGATTCTCCAATGCGCGGTGGTGCGGCCGGGGATCGAAATCGCGCGGCAGCCTCGGTTGGGCCGGCGGCTGCGCGTCGGCTTCGTCAACCGCCATTTTGCATCGCAGACCGAAACCTATTCCACGCTGCCGACTTTCGAGCAGCTCGATCCCGCGCGGTTCGAGGTGATCCTGTTCGCCCTCATCCGGGGCGGATCGCCGCTCGAAGATTACGCTCGCAGCCACGCCGCGGAGTTTCGCGTGCTTCCGGCCGATCCGCGCGCGCAGGTGGACGAGTTGCGCGCGGCGGGACTCGACGTGGTCGTGTTCGGGACAAATGTCACCGCGGTGTTCAACGAAATCACGCGGCTGGCGTTGCACCGCGTGGCGCCGCTGCAGGTCGTGAACAATTCGTCGTGCGCGACGACGGGGCTGCCGGAGATCGATCTCTACGTCTCCGGCACGCTCACCGAGACGGTGGATGCGTCGGAACATTTCACCGAGCGGCTCGGGCTGCTGCCGGGCCCCGCGCACGCGTTTAACTACGAGGCAGACCGGCTCGAACCGGCTGGAACCTGGACCCGCGCGGCGCTGGGACTGCCGGATGACGCGATCGTCTTCGTGACCGCGGCGAACTATTTCAAAATCATCCCGGAGATGCGCGCGGCGTGGGCCCGGCTTCTGGCGGCAGTGCCGAACTCGCGGCTGCTGGTGCATCCGTTCAACCCGAATTGGTCCTCGGAATATCCGGTCAAACGCTTTGCGGCCGAATGCGACGAGGTGCTGGCGGCGCAGGGCGTGGCGACGGACCGGCTCGTGATTTCGTCGATGAAGCTGCGCTCGCGCAGCGACGTGAAGGAGTTGCTGCGCATCGGCGACGTTTATCTGGACACGTTTCCGTTCGGCGGCGTGAACTCGCTGGTCGACCCGCTCGAATTGGGAATGCCGGTCGTCGCGTGGGAAGGCCGGACGTTTCGTTCGCGCATGGGCGCCGCGCTTCTTCGCGAACTTGGACTCAACGAGCTCGTCGCGACCGACGAGGCTGGTTACCTGGCGCTCGCCACCCGCCTGGCGGGCGACGCGACAGGGCGCGCGAAATTGAAAAGCGACATCGATGAACGGATGAGCCGCACGCCGGTTTTCCTCGATCCGCTCGCGGCGAGCGAGGCGTTTGGGGCATTGCTCGAGGCGGCTTTCGATGAACTTGTCGCGGTGGGCCGGACGGAGTTTCGCCGCCGGCGCGAACCGGTGCGCGTGATGGTCGCGGGCAATCCGGCG
>DASZPP010000116.1:0-27237 GCA_035549975.1 Opitutus sp. | reverse complement strand
AGTGGGCTGCGCCGAAACGAAGCCGGCGGTTCGAACACGGAACCGCGCCGGGCGAGGGAAGGGATGCCGGAACGCGCACCACCAAACTGGTGCGCGCGAAAAATGGGGCGAGGAAGTGAGCGGCGGTAACGTCGGCTAGCTGAGCCGGGGCGGGGCGATGGTTTCGCCTTCGACGAGGCGGGCTTCGACGAGGATTTTTCGGCGCGGCGAGTGCGGGTGCATCATGCGGCTCGACAGCCGCGCGACGGCGGAGCTGCCGATGTCGGCATGCGGCACGAGCATCGAGGTGACGCGCCGCGTGTTCGGCGGCGGTTCGAGTCCGTCGAATCCGGTGACGGACAGGTCATCGGGCACGCGAATGCCGCGTTGTTGGAGGGCTTGGATCAAATGGTAGGCCTGGTGATCGGCCGCGCACACCCAGGCGGTCACGCGGTCGTGGCGGTAGTAGTGCAGCACGCGATCCGGAATCGCCGGGCCCAGCTCGGAGAGCGGCGGCGTCATGCGGCTGATGTTGATCACCCAGTCGGTGCGAAACTCGAGGCCGAGGTGGAACAGCGCCTCGACGTAGCCGCCGAAGCGGCGAATCGACCAGTGGCCGCCGACGGGATAGTGCCAGGTGAGGAAGCCGATCCGCCGGTGGCCGGCGTCGCGCAGCTTCGTGACGAGCGCGAGGATCGCGGCGGAGTCGTCGGTATCGATGATGTCGATCGTCGAATTGGTGTAGCTCTCGAGGACGGCGACGGTGGAAATCTTGCGCGCGATCAGATCCACGGCGGTTTCCGGGAACGGATAGATCAGGACCGTGCCGCGCCAGTCGCCGGTGCGAATGTGCCGGAAGACGCGCTGGCGTTTCGAATCCGGATCGAGTGCGGCGGGTTTCTCGAAGCAGACGTCGACCGTCAGCTGCTCGATCTCGGCGCGCTCGCGGATGCCTTGGAGAATGAACGGGAAGGTGGCCATCGCGACGTTCTCGGCGGGTACGCCGATCAGCACGCCGATCGTGGCCTGCTTGTTCATGCGCAGCCGTCCGGGCCGGCGCGAGCGGCTGCCGCGGTAGCCCATCTCGGCGGCGAGGCGCTGCACCTTCTCGCGGGTTTCGACGCTGATGGCGGGATGATTGGCGAGGCTGCGCGAGATGGTCGTCCGCGAAACATTCAGTTTCTCGGCGAGAAGTTGTTGGTTGAGCGCTTGCATCGCGGCTGGGGCAGGGTTCCCGGCGCGTTCGCCCATGGCGAAGCGGGAGTTTGGGCGATGGTGCAGGAAGGTGCGCAAATTACAAGCGCGAAAACTAGTGTGCACATTCGTGAACTATTTTAGCGAAATCCGCATCGAATTATGGCTGGAATCTTTTCCAATTCCCGGCGATTTACATAGGTAAAATTAGCTAAAATATGAGCTGTCTATAGGTCTTAAAATTGGATTAACAATGGTGTGCACATTTATGTTGACATTACTGGATTATTTTCGCCTTCTCCGGCCATCTGCTGCCGAAGAACCGCAAGCAGTGCGTCCCTCGCCCCAGCCCCAAAGATGCATCTTTTTCCCGCAGGCCTTCTCGGAAGTCGCACGTTCCAGAGCGTGCCGGGATCGAGTTGCTCGACGGGCTGAAGCGGGGCGCCTGGTCATAACACCCGCGTCCGCCTCAAATCATGAAAACCCCCGTCATTCCGGTCCGCTCGGACCGTTTGCTGACTTCGCTGCTGACCGCCGGTCTGCTGGCATTTCCGCTCAACGCCATCGCGCAAGCCTCCGCCTCGTCGTCCGACGACCGGAAGGCCGACGATGAAACCGTGGTGCTGTCGCCCTTCACGGTCACGACCGCGAAGGACAACGGCTATGCCGCGACCAACGCGATCTCCGGGTCGCGCGTCGACACCGCGATCAAGGACCTGCCGGTGCCGATGCAGGTCATCACGAGCGATTTCATCAAGGACACGGGCGCGACCGACCTGCGCCGTTCGCTCGCCTACGTTTCCGGCATCGAGCTGCAGTCGCAGAACGATCTCGAGAACAACGGCGGCATCGGCGGCATCCAGAAAGGCGCCTACGGTCCCGGCGGCGTGAACAACCCCGAGGGCGTCACCTCGAACATCAGCGGCACGCAGCTCAAGATCCGCGGTTTCATCACGAACAACGTGCTGCGCGACGGTTTTCTCCGCGGCAGCCCGAGTGATGCGATCAACATCGAGCGCATCGAAGTCGTGCAGGGCCCGAACGCACTGCTCTACGGCACGGGCAATTTCGGCGGCGTCGTCGATTACCTCACGAAGCGGCCGAGCGATCAGCCGGAAAGTTACGCGACCTTCGGCTACGGTAGCTACGACTACATGCGCACGACGCTCGATACGACCGGCCCGGTCAGCAAGACCGCGCACCTCGACTACGGTCTGGTCGGCTCGTGGGAAAGCTCGAAGACCAACGTCGATTTCCAGAAGAGCTCCCACTATTTCATCTCGCCCTCGCTGCTCTGGAAGCCGACGCCGACCACCGAAATCCTCGTGCAGGGCGAATACACGAGCTCGAAGCAGAACGGCTACGGCTTCCGCGCGCTGCGCGCCGCCCAGGGCACCGGCGCCACGCCCGTCAACAACGACCAGCTCGAGGCCACCGGCTTCTACTGGCCGCCGGGCGCGGACAAGCGGACGTTCAACCTCAGCGGGCCGACGACTTACAACAACCAGCAGCAGACGAATATCGAGATTCTCGGCACGCAGCAGCTCCTGCGCGAGACCGACTACGTTCCCCAGGTCGACCTGCTCGCCGGCTACAACCACACCCGCTACAATGTCCAGACGCAGGATGCCAACGGCGGCATCCAGCAGGTCTCGGCCGGCAATCCCGGTTTCGATCTGTCGCAGACGATCACCATCACCGCCGTCGGCAACAGCCTCGGCGACGGCGTCACGCCCTCGAACGGCAATCTCCAATACGGCACGTTCGACCACGAGGTCGTGCGCTACGCGTGGAACCAGAACCACGCCTCGACGCGCCGCGACCAGGAACGCGTCGAGCTCACCGCCCGCAAGCACCTCTTCACCGGCCACTGGTTCCAGCTCGAGGACCAGGTCCTCGCCGGCCACTCCGAAATCTACAACGAAATCCAGGGCGCGAACTGGCAGACGGTCGACGGCCAGTACAGTTTCAAGGGACCGCTCGAGCTCACGCCGATCATCTTCGGCGAGCAGGGCGACGGCACGGCCGCGCCGCCGCTCTATCAGAACGACAAGGACAATATCAACAAGGGCTGGGACCGCGCCTTCTACGTGAACAATTTCCTCAAGCTCGGCCGGCTCTGGGGCGTGGATGACCGGATCATCATCATGACCGGCGTCCGCCGCGACATCGCCGACAACTGGTCCACGGACACGACCATCACGTCACCGACCGCGAACCCGCCGAACGTCGCCACGACCACCACGAGCGTGGCGAAGCAGACGCGCGCCACCTCGAAACAGGTCGGCGTGATGATCAAGCTGACGGGCAGCCTCTCGGCGTTCGCGCTGCGGGCCGACGGCTTCCAGCCGAACTTCGGTGGCTTGCACGAGGCGCTCACCGGTTCGCCCGTCGGCGCCGACACCGCCAAGAGCAAGGAATACGGCATCAAGTTCGATTTCCTCGACGGCAAGATCTCCGGCTCGATCAGCCGCTACACGATCACGAAAAACGCGTGGCTTGCGTCGGGTTTCTCGACGCCGGCGCCGCTCGGACACACGCGCTTCGATCCGTCGAAGCCGATCATCTACAATCTCGGCGACGCCAACGGCACCGGTTTCTACAATCCCTTCGCGAACACGACCTACCAGTCGCACGACGCGCAGGGAAATGCCGTCACCTACAACGGCTTTGTCGCGAACGGCCAGACCTACACGCCGAATCCGGCCGAGCAGGCGGCCTGGGTCGCGGCGGTCAATGCCGGCGCCGTCACGCTCACGTCGCCGATCAACCACCAGAGCTACGACCAGGGCAGCATCTACCTGAATGCGAGCACGCCCCAGGGCGCGGCGTGGCTCGACACGATGTTCGCCGCCGCGGCGCCCGGCTGGGCCGGCTGGCTCTACCACGGCAACGATGTGAACGACCCGGGGATCAACAACGCCACGCTCGACGACGCTGCGTTCCAGAACGGCCCGCAGCAGGCCGCGATCCCGTCGGTCTCCGAGGCGCGCGGCTGGGACGGCACGATCCTCTTCACGCCGAACAACCGCATGCAGTTCGTCTTCTCGTTCTCCGTCGACAGCAAGGTCCAGCTCATCAACAAGGGCCAGTGGATCAAATATCCCTATCCGCAGGACAAGTGGGCGACGTGGTATTTCCCGAACGGCGGTTTCGGCCTGAAGGGCCAGACGCTCGCCGAGGCCTACACGGATCCGGCCGACACCTCGACGCGGACGAACACCGGGACGTTCCCCGGTGACGACACGCCGCGCAACCGCTTCACGCTCTGGGGCAATTACAAGTTCGACGGCTCGCTCAAGGGCTGGACCGTCGGCCTCGGTGGCGACTGGGCCTCGCGGCGCGCCTACTTCTCCGGCGTCACCCACGGCAGCAACCAGGTGCAGACCGACACCAACGGCCAGGTCATCGTGCTCTACATGCCCTCGCAGTTTAAGTTGAATGGTTTTGTCCGGAAGTCCTGGAAGAGCGGCAGCGGGCACGACCAATCCGTGCAGCTCAACGTGGACAACATCCTCGACGACACGAAGCTCTACGGCCTCATCTACAATCCGCCGATCACCGCCAAACTCACTTACGAGATCGCCTTCTAGGTGATCCGACCGCGTGTAACAGCGCCACCATCCGTCAGGCTTGGAATCAAGGGCGCGCACCGGTTTCCACCGGTGCGCGCTCCGCGCTTCCGCCGCGCGACGTTCCGGCCCTTTGGTGCTCAAAACTTCTTTCGGCGCGCACCAACCGTCGCCAATAATTCCTCCGCTCCATGGAATCCCCCGTGCAACCCCGTCCGGCCGGCGAGCGCCTGCGCTTCGGCGAAAAGCTCGCCTACGGCCTCGGCGACACCGCGTCGAATTTCTACTTCCAGGCGTTCAACCTCTTTCTCGTCTATTATTACACCGACATCTTCGGTCTGCAGTCGACGGCGGTCGGCACGTTGATGCTCGTCACGCCGATCCTCGTCGCCACGCTGAATCCCGTGATCGGCGCGCTCGCCGACCGGACGACGAGCCGCTGGGGAAAATTCCGCCCCTACATCCTTTGGGGCGCGATTCCGTATGGCGTGCTCGGCTTCCTGATGTTCGCGAACCCGCACTTCAGCCCGCAGGGCAAGCTCGTCTACGCCTACGTCACCTACACGCTCGTGCTGATCAACTACGCCGCGATCAACACGCCGTATTCCGCGCTCATGGGCGTGATGTCGCCCTCGTCCGCGGACCGCACGTCGCTTTCGACCTATCGCTTCGCGTGCGCCTTCACCGGGGCGCTGCTCATCGGCTGGCTCGTGCCGTGGCTGAAGGACGCGCTCGCCGGCGGCACCGGCAATCCCGCCGTCGGCTTCCGCAATACCATGTCGGTGTTCGCGGTCGTTTCCGTTGGGATGTTTCTCTACACGTTCGCGAAGACGCGCGAGCGTGTCACGCCGCCGTCGGCGCAGCAGTCCTCCTTCGTCCGCGACGTCCGCGACCTCGGCGGCAACACGCCCTGGATGATCCTGTTCTTCGTTGCGTTTCTCAATCTCACCAACGTCGGGCTGCGCGGCGGCTCCGGCATCTACTATTTCAAATACGTCGTCGGCGACGAAGCCGCGCTCGGCACCTTCAACCTCGTCGGGTTTCTCTGTTTCATCGCCGGCGCGCTCGCCACCAAGCTGCTGCTGCGCTTCGTCGCGCGGCGGGAGCTGATGATCACTCTCACCATCGTGAACGCGCTCGCGATGGCGGCGTTCTATTTCGTCAACCCGCACTCGACGGCCGCGCTCTACGCGTTGAACATCATCGGCCAGTTCGCCGCCGGCCCGACGCCCGCCATCGTCTGGTCGCTCTACGCCGACACCGCCGACTACGGCGAATGGAAATTCGGCCGCCGGGCAACGGGCCTGGTTTTTTCGGCCACGGTGTTCGCGCAAAAAGTCGGCCTCGCGATCGGCAGCGCGATGCTCGGCTGGCTGCTCAGCTATTTTGGTTTCGTGGCCAATGTCACGCAGGGCCCGCGCGCCCTGCATGGCATCGTGATCCTCTTCAGCCTGCTGCCCGCGCTTTTCGGCGGCGTGAGCGGGCTCATGATCCTGTTCTACAAGATCGACGAGCCGCTTGTGAAACAGATCGAGCGCGACCTCGCCGACCGGAAAGCCGGGCCTGTGCCCGTGGGGGCCTGATCTGGGTTGGGTCCTGTTTCCACGGCCGGCTCCGTCCGGTCCGGGATTGGCGAGGGCGTCACTTGACCGGCGTGATTCGAATCGAAATCGAAGCCTGCTTCACCGGGTGCGCGAAGTTGAGGCCGAGTCGCACAGGTTTCTTGTGCGAAGGCAGATCCTCCTCGATGACTTCCGGACTGATGGCGATCGGTCCACCTTCGGAGGAAACCTGCACTTGGACCGCGTCGGCGCCGGCGCCGATTTCGAGGACGTCCGCCGCGACCTGCTGCCACGGCCCGAATGTGATCAATGCCGTCCCGAACGTCTCCGGCGTTTTGAACGTCACGCGATCGAAGATCACGACGGCTGGCGCGGGCGTGCGGACGACGCTGAACTCCCGCACGAGCGAAACGAGCGAAGGCACCGCGTACGCATGCGTGAGGTCGAGCACGATCCGGTCGCGCGCGGCGGTGAAATCGGTTGCGAGGACGCGCGCGGCGAATTTCGCGCCCGTGCCCTGGAGCTGCCCGGCCACGAGCGGAACGGGATGTCCGTAGGAGTTGAGAACCTTGCTGTCGTAGCGATGCGGGCCGAAGGTGCGCGCGGTGTAAACTTCGCCGCCAGGATCGATGATCGGGGCGGAGTGGCCGTGCGCGACGACGAAGGTGCCGGCGTCGTTGTGATTGTGGCTCTCGCCGTTGTTGGCGCCCTTGATCGCGGCCCCGAAATCCGGATTCGCGCGGCTCACGAGCACCTGGCCGTCGCCGAACCAGAAGCGGGCGCTCGTCGGCGTCGCCGCCGGCGGCACGGGTGTCGACCCGGGAAGCAGGGCGCGATACGCGGCCTCGTAGAGTTCGCCGCCGCGCAGCATGCCGACCGTCACCGGCGCCGCGGGCGGCCCGATCGTCGGGTCGAACTGGTGCTCGGCCAGTGCGCGCACGAAGTCGGATGGCGTTTCGTCGGCGGAGCCGTCGGAAAACGAGGGATAGACGCCGGCGATGATTTCCAGGTGTTCGGGATAGCGCGCAACCGCCTCGAGCTTGCGGCCGGAAATCAGCCGGAGGTTTCCGCGGGTTGCGCCGGCCATCACCTCGGAGAGCAGCGCGAGGTGGCCGAAACCGTAATCCCAATAGCCGATGCCCTCGTCGCAATAGCCGTCGTCGCTGAGCCCGTGCTCGGTGTAGGCGCGGACGTTGCGCTCGGCCGCCGCGAGGATTTCCGCGCGCTCCGCGTTCGGTCCGTCGAGCGCGAGGGTGGTGCCGACCACGCCCGCATGGCACACGGCGTTCCAGTTGTTGGTGCCGGTGACCCACCACCAGCCGGGCGTGCGCGGCGCGCCGTGCAACAATGCCAGATACGGGTCGATCACGCGGCGACGAAGCTCGGCCTCCAGCCGTGCGTGCAGCGCCGGGGGCAGGGCGGAGCCGTGCCAGTAGTCCGCAATGCCGAGCGACCAGCCGGTCATCGCCGTGCCGAGATCGACCTCGGTCGTCCTGCCCTCGAAGTTGGTCAGGTGTCCGTCGTGCGCCGGCAGCACCCACGTTTTCTCGTCGAGGATGGCGGACATTTCGCGCGCGAGCGCCGGCAGGAAGCGTCCCTGTCCCTCGACCGCCTCGGCCCACGCGAACAGCGCGAGGCGCCCGCGGCGGCGCCCGATGGCGCTTTGATAGTGCGTGCGGTTTCCATCCCGGCTGTATTCGAGGTAAAGATTGTCCGGTGCATCCGGCACAGGCGCACGCGCCGCCTGCGCGGCCGCGGCGAGGAGCTCCGGCACGGGAAGTTTCTCCGCGGCGTTCGTCCAGCGGGCGCGGTCGGATGCCGGAAATCCCGGGCCGAACGGTCCGGCGACGAGCCAGCTTTTGATCTGCGCGACGCGTTCCGCGGATGGAATCTGAACGCTGGCGTGCTGCGCGCGGACGGAGAGGGTCAGGAGCAGGACCGCCGCGATCGCGGCGACGACAGCGCGGGGCTTCGAAAGCGGCATTTTCATCGGGTGGTTTTGTTTGCGCCCCAAAACCGCGCGCGTCAAATCAGCCTGAATTCCTCATTACTGCTCGCGGGCGCTGGTAGCTGCGAGCGTCCGCGAGCAGATGAACAGCCGGATCTGCGGTATCCGGAATCCGGGCAACCTGCCGGGCGCGTTTTGTTTTCCCGCTAACCGCGCGGCGGGTTGATCATGATGTGCGCGTGGTGCGTGCCGGCGTCCATCAGCCACGGCCCGCCCGGACCGGCGGGCGATTTCGGGATGCCGGTCGATTCGGGCGTGGCGTAAGGAATGTAGATCACGTAGCGCAGGTAGCGGTTTTCGATCTCGCCGGTCGGGGAGACGCCCGTGCCGGTGACGACGAACAGGATGCTCTTGTCGGGAATCTTGAGCGTGCCGGCTTTCACCTCCGCTTCGCGCGTGGCGAACACCGTGCGGTCGTCCTTGCCCTCGGCGCGCAGGTCGCGGCCGCGGCGCATGAACGGTTCCAGTCCTTTCTCGTAACACGCGACGCTGATGCCCGGCAGCTTGGGGTCGTCCGCGAGGCAGATGAGATTGTTGGTGCCTTCGCGCAGCGTGACGAGTTTGCCGGTGTCGTCGTAACCGAGCACCGTGCACGCGTCGCGTTCCTTTTCCGGCGCGGCCTGCACGGCGATCGCGATTTGCCGGCTGGCCGGCGGCGCTTCCGCCGCTGAGCTCGCGACCGATGTTCCGATGGTGACCAACAGGGCGGCGACAAGCAGGGGTTTCACGCCTTGTGACTAACCCGCGGTCAAAACGGGTCAAGGTTCGGCCGGGGATCGGTTCGAGTTGTCGCGGCGGTCTCTGACCGCAGTGCCTCGGTGAATTCGGCGCTCATAGAGCGCCGCTACAGCCGGCTGACCCGATGCCCAATTCCACCTCGTCGCGGATTGGCCCAAGATCCGTCAACGTGAGCCCTCTGCGCGGCCTCGCGGTGTGCCGCCTGCCGTCAGGCGGACGCGCTGTTTTTCCCAATCTCGCCGGCGGCGCTCGCGATCGCGGTCTCGAGGCTCGCGATGCTCACGGGTTTGGTGATGTGACTCGAGAAGCCGGCCTCGTTCGCGCGCAGCACGTCCTCCTTCGAACCGTAGCCGGTGATCGCGATTCCCACCATCCGCTGCTCGGCGCGAAGCGTGCGCATCAATTGATAGCCGTCACCGTCCGGGAGGCTGATGTCGGAAACGAGCAGATCGAATGCCTGCGCCCGGGCGAGCGCGAGCGCTTCCTGAACCGTGCCGGCCGCGGTGACGGCATGGCCGCGCCGTGCGATCAACGATCCCAGCGTCGTGCGACTGGACTCGTGGTCTTCCACCAGCAGCACCGCCAGTTTTCTGGCCTCAACGCCACCCGCAGCCGCCGTCGGCGGCGAACCGGCCGCCGGCGGCGCGGTGGTCGTCCGCAGTTTCACGGTGAACGTCGATCCCTGTCCGCGTCCCGGGCTCGCCGCGGTCATCGTGCCGCCGTGGAGCTCCACGATTTTCCGGCTGATCGAAAGTCCCAGGCCCAATCCGCCGCGCTTGTGCGAGCCCTGGGTAAACGTTTCGAAGCAGCGCGCCAGCTCCGCCTCGGTCATGCCCATGCCCTGGTCCGCGACGCGGACCTCCACGGACGAGTCGACGTTGCGGGTGCTGACCAGCAGCTTGGCGCCCTTGCTGCTGAATTTCACGGCGTTCTGCAGGAGGTTCCAGAACACCTGCAACAGCCGCTCGGAATCGCCGCGGGTGTATTTTTCCACCGCCGCCGGTTCCAGCTCCAGGTCGATCTTGCGATTGTTCAGCGCGGGCCGCACCACGGCGATCGCCTCCTGCAACACGCCGTGCACGTCGACCGTGCGCGATTCGACCTGCAACAGTCCCCGCGAAATCCGCGTCAGGTCGAGCAGGTCGTCGATGATCCGCGCCTCGACGCGGATGCTGCGCTCGATGGTCGCGAAGGCCCGCCGCGCCTCCGCCGAAAATTCCGGATTGGCCGCGGCGTCGCTCGCGATGAGCAGCGCGGGATTCAGCGGCGTGCGCAACTCGTGCGACAGCGAGGCGAGGAACACATCCTTGGCCTGCGACGCGGCCTCCGCCTCGGCGGTCTTCTGCTCGAGCGACTCCAGGGCGAGCTGCCGCTCCGCGGCGTTCTTCGCCGCCAGCGCCAGCAGCGCGACCGTGATCACCAGCCCGGCGGACACGAGCACCGTCGGCAGCGTCCACGGACCGACCGTTGCCCCTTCACCGGCCGTCGCCGTGCCGCTCGGGCGATAGCGCGCGGCCGCCATGCCGACATAGTGCATGCCGGCGATCGCGACCCCCATGACCACCGCGCTCATCGACTTCGCCCAGTAGTGGGTGGCGCCCGCCATGGCCGGGTGCCGCGCCAGCACCAGCGCGCCGGACGAAGCCGCGATCGCGATGCCGACCGAGATGGCAAACAGCCCGGTGTCGTAGCGAATCGTGGCGCCCATGCGCATCGACGCCATGCCGATGTAGTGCATCGAGGCGATCGCCAGTCCCATCGCGATCCCGCCCGTGGCCACGTGAAAACCCGTCACGGTGCGGCCGTTCACGATGAGAAACGCCAGCCCCGCACCCAGTGCCGCCGCGGCCATCGACGTCACGCTCAGGAGCGGATCGTACCTCACCGGCATGCCCAGGTGCAGCGCGAGCATCCCGACAAAGTGCATCGTCCAGATCGCGACGCCCATGAGCGCCCCGCCGGCGAGGAAATAGCGACGCTGGTATTTGCGTTCCGTCGCGGATCGCATCCGGCCGGCGCAATCGAGCGCGGCGAACGAGCCGCCGACCGCCACGACGCACGACAGGACCACGAGTGCGACATTCCAACTGCCGTGCAGAACGCCGTCGGGCGTGCAATAAATCGTCGAGTCGTTCACCGGTGAGCGGGATCGATATCGACGCGAAAGCGGGCGGCGGCAATCCGCGATTCGGGTTTTCGCCGCACCCGAGTCGCGGTCTTTGCGCGAAAGCGATTTGCGATCGACGCGAGTCAGTGATCGACGCACGCGCCGCGCGAATCGAGCCCGGGCACGCGCCCGGTCGTTCCACTTGGGCATTGAGCGTGTGGCGTCGGACAGCAAGGGTCGGCGCGCAATGCGCCGTCTGCCCCGCGCGCTGCGCCCCCGTTTCTTCCATGCGACTTCTCATTCTGTTGCTCGCGCTGGTTTGTGCTGGGTTTGCCGCGACGCCGGCGCCGGCGGACCTCGATGCGCTCCGGCGGCAGGTCGCGGACATCCTCAAGAAGAACCACACCCCCGGCGCGGCGATCGCGATCGTGCGGCGCGACGGGCCCGAGTGGGTCGCCGGCGTCGGGCTCGCGAACGTCGCCGCCCGCATCCCGGCGACGGCCGACACGCTGTTTCGCATCGGCTCGACCTCGAAGGCGTTCGTCTCGCTCTCGCTGCTCAAGCTCCAGCGCGAGGGCCGGCTCAGCCTGAACGACACACTGGAGTCGCGCGCGCCGGACCTCGCGTTCGCAAATCCGTGGAAGGCGACCGATCCGGTCCGCATCGTGAACCTGCTCGAGCACACGACGGGTTGGGACGACATGTCGATGTCCGAGTATCGCTACGCTGCGCCCGACTCGATGGGCCTGCGGGAGGCGCTCGCGTTTCATCCGGCCACGCGCACCTCGCGCTGGCGGCCGGGCACGCGCTTCGCCTACAGCAACGAAGGCCCGCCCGTCGGCGCCTACATCGTCGAGCAAGTCACCGGCCGGCGGTTCGAGGATTATGTGACGGAAAATTTCTTCCGGCCCATCGGCATGAGCACGGCGACTTACTTCGAGCCGAAGGCCGGCGCCGCGACGCTTTACCTGAACGACGGCCGGACACCCGTTTCCTACTGGCACATCCTGCTGCGCCCGGCCGGCGCGATCAACGCCTCCGCCCGCGACATGGCGGCCTATGTGGCGTTCTACCTGAACCGCGGCCGCGTCCGCGGCGTGCCGCTGCTCCCCGCGGAGGATATCATCCGGATGGAAACCCCGACCTCCACGCTCGCGGCCCGCGGCGGCCTGGCGACCGGCTACGGCTTGAGCAACTACACGACGATCGCCGACGGCTGGGTGTGGCATGGCCACAACGGCGGCGTGATCGGCGGCCTGACCGAACTGGACTACCAACCCGAGGCCGGCGTGGGTTTCGCCGTCATGATCAATTCCGGCAACGGCCCGGCGTTGAACCAGATCGTGCGGGCGATCCGGCACCACCTCGTGTTCGCGCTCATGAAACCCGCGCTTCCGCCGGCCGACGCCGCGGCGCTCGCCCCGCTGCACAACTACGACGGCTGGTATCAGGCGGCCTCGCCGCGGAGTTCGCTGATGGCCGGCTTCGAGCGGCTGATGCTGACGGCGCGGCTGAAGTCCGACGGCAAAGGGATGCGCGTGACATCCCTGCGCTCGGGCGGACGACGGCATTTCGTGCCTGTGAGCGGCCGTCTGCTGCGGCGCGAGGATGAGCCGGCCGCGACGCTCGCGCTGCTCGGGCCCACGCCCGACGGATTTCTGATCCAGTTCGCCATGGAGGGAACCTACGAGCGGGTGCCCGGCGCGCTCGTGGCCGGCGAGGCCGCGATGCTGCTGATCCTGCCGCCGCTGATGCTGTCGGTCGTGATTTTCGCGGTGGTGTGGATCATCCGGACGGCGATCGGCGAAATGAAGGATGTGCGGCACTACAGCGTGCGCGTGCTGCCGCTCCTCGCGTCGCTCGCGCTCGCCGGCATCCTGACTGTCTGCATCGTCGGCGCCCAAGCCGCCTTCGAGCGGTTTGGGCAGCTCACGGTCTGGTCGGCCTTGCTCTTCCTGTTCACGACGGCGTTTCCGCTCCTGGCCTTTGGCGGGGTGGTGCAGGCGGTGCGGTGGCGCCGCGATGGCGTGAACCGCGTCGCGTGGTGGTATTCGTTCGCGACCTCGGTGCTGCTGTCGATCGCGGCGATTTACTTCGGCCTCCATGGCTGGTGGGCCGTGCGCATCTGGGCGTGACGCGCGGGAGCCCGCTTCGCACGAAGCGGGCTGCGTCTGGACCAGCCCCGCGCCTGAGTGCAGCGAGAGCGTTGCGATGTTTCGCTGGGGATCGTTCCCGGCAGAGAACTTGAAAACACTGCGCCGACGTGGTTTGTTTCGGCGGCGGAAGTCTTCGCCGCCACGCACGCTCCCCGCCGTCGCGGTGCTGAGCAAACATCTTCTTCACGGGAGGCACGCCAACATCTTCAATCCGGCGGCGCTCGCGCTCGTCGTGAGCGATTATCTTTTCACTCCCGGCCAGGATTGGTGGGGGGCGCAGCCGGCCAGGCCACTCGGACTGGTTTTGCTGGGGTTGGCCGGGGCATATGTCGTCCGGCGGGTCAACCGGCTGCCGGCGCTGCTGTGGTTTCTCGGTGCTTATTTCCTGCTTTTCACGGTGAGCGCGTATTTCGGCGATCCGCGGAGGGTGGCGGAAATCTACCGGCTGCCGGACCTCGGCATGGTGCTCTTCTTCGCGTTCTTCATGGTGACGGATCCGCCCACCTCGCCGCGCCGCGGGCAGGACCAGATCGTGTTCGGCCTTCTTGTCGCCGGCACCAGCTTCGCGGTCTTCGAACTGGCCGGCCCGGTCTGGTTTCTCCTCGCCGGCCTGCTCGTCGGCAACGGGTGGGAAGCCTTGCGTCGCTGGCGCATGGCGGCGTCGCGAGCCGATTCCTGACGACGCCGGAACTTTTCGTTTGCGGGCGTGGCGCTCCCGCCGGTGATTTCCGGGACCGGCGTTCCGCCTGCCGGGGCGCGTGTCACATTTTATGCGTCGCGTCTCAATGATTGCGTGTTGCCAGCGATCGCCGATGGCGGCGGAAATTTTATCTCCCCTCCACGTGGCCGACGACGGCGAAGCCCTGCGGCCGGAAAGAAACCCATGAAACTGCGCAGCCCCATCCGCACCGCGATCGCGTTCGTTTTTTCTTCCGTGCTGGTCGCATTCGCCCGGGCGCTGTCCGCCGCGCCGGCGCGGCCGAACATCGTTTTCATTTTCTCCGACGACCACGCGTGGCAGGCGCTCAGCGCCTACGGCGATCCGCGACACCTCATCGAAACGCCCAACCTCGATCGCATCGCGAAAACCGGCATGCGCTTCGACCGCTGTCTCGTCACGAATTCCCTCTGCGGGCCGTCGCGCGCGGTGGTGCTCACGGGAAAATACAGCCACCTGAACGGCTTTCGCGACAACGCCGAAGGTGCGCGTTTCGACGGCTCGCAGGTCACTTTCCCCAAGCTGCTCCGGGCCGCCGGCTACCAGACGGCGATGATCGGCAAGTGGCACCTCGGCTCGGACCCGACCGGCTTCGATTTCTGGCAGATCCTCCACGACCAGGGTGTTTACTATGACCCGCCGATGATCCGCAACGGCCGGCAGATCCAACTTTCGGGCTACGTCACCGATCTCATCACCGACGCCTCGATCGACTGGCTCGAGCATCGCGATCGCTCGCGGCCGTTTTTGCTGATGTGCCAGCACAAGGCGACGCATCGCGAGTGGGAGCCGGCGGTGCGCGACCTGGACGCGGACGGCGATCGCGTCTATCCGGAGCCGCCGACGCTGTTCGACGACTACTCGGGCCGCGGACCGGCCGAGCACAACCAGGACATGGAGATCGCGGTGCAGGGGAACATGGGAATGAACGACCGCGACCTGAAACTTACGCCGCAGCGCGATGGCGCGGAGAAGCACGAAGGGTGGGCGGCCTACTACGACCCGCGCAACGCCGCCTTCCGCGCCGCGCACCTTTCCGGCCGCGAACTCATCCGCTGGAAATACCAGCGCTACCTGCACGATTACCTCGCGACCGTGCGGTCGCTCGACCGGAACGTCGGCCGGCTGCTCGACTACCTCGATGCCCACGGCCTGACGAAAAACACGATCATCGTCTACGCGTCCGACCAGGGCTTCTTCCTCGGCGAGCACGGCTGGTTCGACAAGCGCTGGATTTTCGAGGAGTCGCTGCGCACGCCGTTCCTGGTGAGCTGGCCGGGCGTCACGCGGCCCGGCAGCGTCAATCGCGACATCGTGAGCAACCTCGATTTCGCTGAGACATTTCTCGAGGCGGCGGGCGTCGCGATTCCCGCGGAGATGCAGGGCCGCAGTCTCGTGCCGCTGCTCGAAGGCCGGCGCTCGGCGGACTGGCGCACTTCCTTCTACTATCACTACTACGAGTATCCCTATCCGCACCATGTGCGGCCGCACTACGGCGTCGTGACCGATCGCTACAAGCTCGTGCACTTCTACGGCGACGGCGAGGACTACGAGGAGTTGTTCGACCTGAAAACCGATCCGCACGAACTCCGCAGCGTCTATGCCGAGCCCCACTACGCCGCGGTGCGAAAGAATCTGACGCATGAACTGGCGCGCCTCCGACGCGACCTGCGCGACCCCGACCCGTTGCCCGAAGCCGCCGCGCACTGACCGCCGACGCAGCGGTGCGATGTGGCCGCGAGCGTGAGCGAGTGGCACGCCGGCCCGCTCGCTCACGCTCGCAGCTACGGTGGGACGGAATGGTGCCGAGACCCGAACCCGCAGCCGCTGGAAAATTCTGTTCTACTCGGCGACTTCACGCGTCAACTTGGGGCGCGTTGCGTGTCGTTGACCAAAGATCTGATGGAAAGAAAACGCCCCGAAGGGCGGCGCCGCGGGCGAAACCGGCCGGGCGGCCACTGAGGTGATGCCGGCGCTCTGGCTGTTCATTGCTGCGTTCGGCGCGAGCGCGCTCGGAGGGACGCTGGGGATGGCCAGCGGCATCTTCATCGTGCCGCTGCTCACGCTGTTTTTCGGCATCGACATCCACGCCGCGATCGGCGCGAGCCTCATTTCCGTCATCGCGTGTTCCTGCGGGAGCGCGGCCCCTTTTCTCGAGGGCCGCCTGACGAACGTCCGGCTGGCGATCCTCCTCGAAACGGCCACGACGCTCGGCGCCGTGGCGGGCGTGCTCATGATCGGACGGATTTCGACGGCGTTTCTCTTCGGGTTGTTCGCGGTCATCCTCGCGGTTTCCGCGCGGCAGATGCTGTCGCGGCGGCAGGAGGTGGTCGATTGGAGCGCGGCCAACGTGAAAAGCTGGGCGACGGCGCTCCGGCTGCATTCGAGTTTTCGCGATCGCGCCTCGGGCGGGAGCGTGGCGTATCAGGTTCACCGCGTTCCACTCGGCCTGGGTTTGATGTTCGGCGCGGGACTGATCTCCGCGCTGCTCGGAATCGGCTCCGGCGTCTTGAAAATTCCGGCGATGGACACGGCGCTGCGGCTTCCGATCAAGGTGTCGTCCGCCACCTCGAATTTCATGATCGGGGTGACGGCGGCGGCGAGCGCGGGCGCTTATTTCGTTCGCGGCGACATCGACATCCGCATCGCCGGGCCCGTGGCGCTCGGCTCGGTCGTCGGCGCGCTGCTCGGCGCGCGCGTGCTCATCGGCCTGCCGGCGGCGAAGCTGCGGGTCTTTTTCGTGATCATCCTGACCCTGCTCGCGGTTGAAATGCTCCTGAATGCATTTGGGATCAGAATCCTCGGATGCGCGGCATGAAACCGGAACTGGACGACGCGTCCCGCCGCGATCGCATCATCGCCGCCCTGCTGCGGCGCGGCACCTGGTGCGCCTCGTTCCTCATCGCCGCGGGGATGCTCTGGAGCATGGCGTGGCCGTCGGTGGCGGTTCGCGCGGGGCTGGACGGCTACGGATTGATGCGGGGCGGCGTGGCGCTGTTCATCCTGCTGCCGGTTGCGCGCGTGGCGGTCATGCTGGCGGTCTTCGTGCGCGAACGTGATCGTGCTTATACGCTGATCTCCGCGTTGGTCCTCGCGGTGATCGCGACGGGCCTCGCGATCGGGCTGCTTCTTTAGCGCGCCGCCTTCGAGCGGCGCCGCCGGCCGGTGCGAATCCGTCCACATGCCCCCTTGCGACAGAGTTCGACTAGGCATGCGGCGATCTTTTTCGCCGTCATGTGCGTTCGAGGCGAAGTTGCCAACCATGGCGCAGACGCAGGAAGAGCTGGAACCGCGGGAGTCCACCGTGTGCAGTTTGGTTACCATCGTTTGCTCGCGAAGCGGTTTCCGTATGCGGTCTACCATGGGGTCGCTGCCGGCGAGACAGGCGTCCAGCGCGTGCTCGATTGCCGCCGGGATCCGCACTGGATTCGTCGGGTTCTCCGAGAAAAGAGCTGCGAGCCGCCGGGCCAATCGTTGCGTTTCGCTGCCCCTCGGCGCAACGATGGCACCGATGAACAATTCGAATCTTTCCCGTCGCACTTTCCTGAAAACGTCCGCTCTCGCCGGGGCGGGGCTGTCGCTCGCCGGCTCGGGGCTCGGCGCCACCGGGGCGGCATCGGCGGGGGCGGGCGCGGGGTTGGCGGAGCTGGGCCGGATCAGGCCGCGGCCGGCGGGGCAGAAGCCCGTGCACCAGCTCACGACCGCGCCGCTGAAGCGGGTGCGCGTCGGCGTGATCGGGTTGCACCGCGGGCTGGCGCACGTGAACGCGGCACTCGGCGTCGAGTTCGCGGACGTCGTCGCGGTGTGCGATGTGCGCGAGGACCGCACGAACGCCGCCGCGGAGCATTGCGTGAAGGTCCGCGGGCGGCGACCGGCGACTTATTCCGGCACGGAGCACGTTTGGGAAAAACTGGTCGGGCGCGATGACGTCGACGTCGTTTACATCGCTACGCCGTGGGCCTGGCACGTGCCGATGGGCCTGCGCGCGATGGAGCAGGGCAAGCACGCGTTCATCGAGGTCGCGGCGGCGATCACGGTCGACGATTGCTGGCGGCTGGTCGATACGAGCGAGCGCACGCAGCGGCACTGCGTGATGCTGGAGAACTGCTGCTACGGCGAGAACGAGCTGTTCGTGCTCAACCTGGCGCGCGCCGGCGTGTTCGGCACGCTCACGCACGCGGAGTGCGGCTACATCCACGACCTGCGCGAGGTGCTCTTCCAACTCGGGTCCGAGGGCGACTGGCGGCGCGATTATCACGAGAAGATGGACGGAAACCTTTACCCGACCCACGGGCTCGGGCCGGTCGCGCAATACCTCGGCGTCGGCCGCGGCGACCGGTTCAAGTTTCTCGTCTCGACGAGTTCGCTCGAAGCGAGCCTGACGGAGCATCGCAACGAAGCGCAGCCCAACGGCGGGCGGCACGCCGCCGAGAAATACATCTGCGGCGACATGAACACGTCGATCCTCAAGACGGAGCGCGGCCGCACGATCATGTTGCAGCACGACGTGGTGAGCCCGCGGCCCTACAGCCGGATCAACGCACTGTGCGGCACGCGCGCGACGTTCTTCGATTATCCCGCGCGGCTCGCGCTCGACCAGCCGGCCTTGCACGGGCTCGAGGCGAAGGGCTCGGAGGAGTGGCTGAACGAAAAAGACCTGGCGAAGATGCGCGAGAAGTTCACGCACCCGCTCTGGCGGCAGCTCGCCGCGCGCGCGGCGGGGTCGGGGCACGGCGGGATGGATTTCGTGATGAACTACCGTCACCTCGACTGCCTGCATCGCGGGCTCACGCCGGACAGCGTGGTCTACGACGCGGCGGCGTGGAGCTGCATCATCGAGCTGTCGAGCCGCTCCGTCGCGGCCGGCAGCGCGCCGATGGATTTCCCGGACTTCACGCGCGGGCTGTGGAAGGCGATGGAGCCGCTCGGCATTGTGGAGGCGGAACCGCAGCGCGCGTAGTCCAGGGCGGTTTCAAAAATGCTGCGGCCGTTTGTAGAGGCACGCGTCCCTGCCTGCCGAGTTTTGGGCGCTCGGAGCCGGCAGGCACTGAGGCCTGCCGCTACGCGATCCGCGCGGCCGCGGTCTTTTTAAATCGCCGTAGGCGACGGATCGCACGCGGGCGCTCGTCGTCGCCGTCAATCGCGGCATCATCCAGATCGATTGAGGCCGGCTCCCGAAGTTGGCTCGCGTTGGTGGCGGCGGGGGCCAGGCGGGAGTGCGGCTCGATGCCGTAAATTATGCCGCGTTCGAAATCGTCCTGCGATCTGCGCGCGCGGGGACCTGCCACGCGCGGTTGAGCGAGAGGACGATGGGCTTGTCGAGAACATCAGTGTTCATGGGAGGAGATGATTTGAAAATGGGAACAGCTCACGCCGGGCACAGCTCGCCCCACGTCGGTGTGTGTTCTTCTTTGCGAAAAGAAATGGATCTCCGCGCCGGGTTTGCGCCGGCCTCTGCGGTTTACGATAGACACATTGGAATACATGTATGAAAATTATCGTGACGGTTTGCTTGGCAGTGGAAAGCATTTCGTGAGAGCATGTCTCATTTTTCAATCGCGTTGTGAGAGCGAAGCCTTTCGTAGTCTTTCCGAAGAGTGTCTCCGGCTCGGAAGGTATTCACGAACCGAATTTTGCCGTGGCGTAGAGCAAATTCTGGCCAATTTTAAGGCTCACCCAAATGAGTGCGGATTTCCGAAGAGGATGATAGATGAGGTGCTGACTCAGAGGTGGTAAGATCCGAATGGCTCTAAGTTAATACGCTGCTGAGGAACGCAGCGGTTTCGAGAGGGAATACCGGATAGGTTCATTTTTTCGGTTTCCGAGGTGCGGGACACGTGGTGGAGCGTTTCTGCGCCGCCGCACGCTCGGGGTGCTCGAAAGCATCGGCGAAGTCCTCGATGTCGCGATCCGATATTCCCAAGGTCCGCCCGATTTCGCGCCAGCCGGCGACGGCGCGCTCGACTTCATGCAGGATTGTTTTTGCCCGCGGCAGGGACAGTCGGAAGTAGGCGATCACGGACATCAATGCCTCGACCGTCGCCTCCGGGCCGGTGTCGGCCGACACCCAGGTCTTCAACTCACGCGCGCGATCCGGGAACGGATTGAGATCGAATGCCGGCGCGAGCCGCCAGAGGCCGCGCTCCGCGTGGAGGAAGCCATGATTGTGGAGGTGATCATCCACGTTGGTGATGAGGATCGAAAAGGCCATTCGCCGCCAGAGTTCCTCGATGTCGGCTTGAGCCGCCGCTCCGTTTACCCGCAGGGCGTCCACGATTTCCGTGTAGGCGTGTTCCTGAGCATCCGCCGGCTCGACGCCGAGGAGCGTCGCAGCCGAAATATACATCAAGCGCCGGCCATCGAGTGTCCGGTCGAAGCGGCGGATCAAGGCGACGGGCACGCCGTCGCTGTCCACGATTCGCGCGTCGGCGACGTTGAGACCGGCCGCCTTCGCCAAGGTCATGGCGAGCACCTCGCCCTTTGTGACTGCGCGTTCGTCCTGCACGCTCGGAAACTTCCCAATCGCCAGCATGCCGTCGTCATCCACCACGGAGCACTTCGGCCGCAAGCCACCGAGCGAGGTGCCGCGGCCTCGCAGATAAGCGAGATCGGCGGCGGTCTCCGTTTCGGTTTCCACCGCGCGTGAGGCGTTCATCAGTTGCCGCAATTCCAGCAGAGGAGGAGCGGTGCGGCGCCCCGGCTCCGCGGCGCGCTGAAACACGCCGGCTTCGTCGCGAAAGCGCAGCGCCCCGACGCGGTTGCCGTCGTCCACCGCCAGGAGAAAATCGACGGCATTGAGCTGGGCCGATCCCGCTTCGGCGCCCGCGCGTTTCGCCGCTTGGCGTCGCTTCGCGTGGTCGCGCAGGATGACGCGCCGGCCCCAACCGTCCGGTTCCGTGTCGGCGATAGCGGCGTGAAACACGGACCCTTCCGGTGCCTTCCGATGAAACTGCGAGCCGGTGACGAGCGGCAGATTCGGTTCGAGGGCGAAACGGTCCGCGGCAGCGAGCCAGGTCTCGTCGTAAACGAAAGCTGCATGCTCCCGCGCGCCGCTCTGATCGTAATGCAGCGTGCCGACGAGACGGCCGTCGTCGCCGACATAAACCTGGAGGGTGCGTTTCATAGCGAGGTGGGCGCTTGCTTCACCCGGACGCGTTTTGGCAATCGGGCTTCATCCAATTGAAGGCCCACGTCATCGCGTTTGGGATCGACCAGCTCGCCGAGGGCGTCCCCCAGACCCAGGACAAAGAGGGCCATCGCGTAAGCGCCCATCGCCACGGTCGGGTCTCCCTTTTCGACCCGGCGGTAGGTATTCGTGGCCACGCCCATCCGTTCCACCATCATGGCGACGGTGAAATGGCGTTTGCGGCGTGCCGTGGCCAAATCCTGCCCGAGCTTGGCTAGGGCACGGCGGGTCGGCGGAGGCAGCAGGTCATGGAGAGAGGAGCGCATTTTAAATGCTATGGATAGACTCTTATCGGATTCAATAGGCAATACATTGATATTTAATCGGGGAATGTCGAGAGCAATCCGGCGTTGGCGGTCAGGCGGCGTCAGGGCGTTTGAGCAGAGCGGGTTGCGGCGGCGTAACGTTCTTTTCGGCCGGCGGGCGGGAGATCAAGCGGTTCGGATCCGGCCGCAACCGAAGCCCTCGGCTTCGGCAGCGGCGCCATCGTGGTTGCGACGGCGGTTTGATCGCGGGAGCGGGTTGTTGTGGCGACCGCGTCATGAAGTTTCGAGAATACGTTAAAGCAACTCTTGGGTCGGCTTCATGAAAGGGTGGGCGCCAAGGATGAACGCCGCGCACAGGGTAGCGGCGGGCGAGATAGGTGTCGCCTCGAAAGGAAATTCGCGGTCGGCATTCCGGCGCGATTCTCTCCCGAGGCACGCCTCGGAAGATCCAATGCGTTGCGGCGAGTCCGTGAGTTCTATGCGCACCAAATCGAGGGCCAGCCTCCCTGACTGCGCAACTTCCATGGGGCAACCCGAGGCCAAAAATGCCCGTTTTCAGGACCAAAAAAGTGGCCCAGAAATGGCCCAGACAGATTTTAATGGAGAAGGCCAACAACACTTAAGTCGTTGGCCTTCATGGCTGCCCGGGCTGGGATCGAACCAGCGACCAAGTGATTAACAGTCACCTGCTCTGCCACTGAGCTACCGGGCAACGTGGCTCGCCGGTTTTCACCGTGCGAAAGGAGTCGACAAGGACAGAATCGACGGGGCGATTGTCAATGCCTGTTTTGAGGAGGGTGAATTGGGTCTTCGCCCGAACAGGGCCTTTCGCTCGGGCCGCGCGTCGCCCGGAACTTCCGCATGGCTGCTCGGCGCCGCCCGCGGGCATGCCCCACCGCGTCGCGCAGCCACGACCCCGGCTTCAACCGCGGCGCGCGGCTTCGATCTTCGCGATGTCGATCTTGCCCATCTCCATCATCGCCTCGAAGGCGCGCTTGGCCTCGTCGCCGCCGGCGGCCATCGCATCGGTGAGCGCGCGCGGTGTGATCTGCCAGGACAGGCCCCAGCGGTCCTTGCACCAGCCGCAAGCGCTTTCCTCGCCGCCGTGGCCGACGATCGCGTTCCAGTAGCGGTCGGTTTCCTCCTGCGTGTCGGTCGCGACCTGAAAGGAGAACGCCTCGCTGTGCGAAAACGCCGGCCCGCCGTTGAGCCCGAGGCAGGGGATGCCGAGCACGGTGAATTGCACCGTGAGCACGTCGCCGGCCTTGCCCGACGGGTAGTCGCCCGGCGCGTGGTGGATCGCGCCGACCTTGCTGTCCGGAAACGTCGCCGCATAAAACCGCGCCGCGTCGAGCGCGTCCTTGTCGAACCAGAGGCAGATCGTGTTTTTGGGAGTCGGTGTTTTCATGAGAAAGATTTCGCAGGCGAGGGGATGACGATTGGATCGCGCGGCAGACGGAGCCGGCGGTTTCGGCCTTCATCTTGATTGACGAACGATGCCGTGTGTTCCGGACAACCCCCGATGGGCGGGACGTGCCTCGCGGCCGTGACCACGAGGCGGCGTGGAACAAAAAGCGCATCGAAACAGGCTTGGGGCACGTCGAACTGCGAGCAAAAGTAGGATCCCCATCAAAACTATGCTCAGGCAAATCCACGCATGTTTCCTCCTGGCCGTGGCCACTGGCGCGAGTCTGTTCGGCGCCGATGTGGCCGTGAGAGTGACCGACAAAAACTACCTCGATGCCCGGGGCTTCAGCGTGTTCCTCTACGACAGCACCTACCATCCGGTTTTCGTCGACCAGAAGAACGCGGCGATGGAGATGATTCTCCACGGCCAGCGCATCGCGACGAACGGCGACGTGCGCCTCATGCCGACGCCCGAGCAGTGGGACCTCGTCGCAACGCTCAAAGGCCGCCACGCCGACCCGGCCAACGACCGGCTCACCGCTGATCTCGCTTATCCGACCTTCGGCCTCAGCTACACGCTCGAAGTCGCCGCCGAACCCGGTGGCGTGCGAATCAGCGTCAATCTCGACCAGCCGCTGCCCGAGCAACTGGCCGGGCGGGCGGGCTTCAACCTCGAGTTCCTGCCGTCGATCTACATGGGCAAGGCTTACCTCGTGGACGGAACCAGGGCCGGTATCTTCCCGCGGACACCGGAGGATGCGATGATCAAGGTGCTGCCGTTGCCCGACGAGCCGAAGAAAGCGTACTACCTCGAGGCGTGGGACAAGGCCAAGGGCTACACACAGCCGCTGCCGTTTGCGCAGGGCCGGACCATCACGCTGGGCGTCGACGATGCGCTGGCGCGCGTGACGGTGAAATCGGACACGGCGGATCTCATGCTGTTCGACGGACGCGCCCGCGCGCAGAACGGCTGGTTTGTGCTGCGTTCGCTGATCCCGACGGGCAAGACCACGGGCGCGATCGTGTGGCACATCCGGCCGGACGTGATCCCGAACTGGACGCGCCCGCCGGTGATCGCGCACAGCCAGGTCGGCTACGCGCCGGGGTTTTCGAAGGTCGCGGTGCTCGAACTCGACCCGAATTACCACGGCCCGAAGACCGCGAGAGTGCTCCGTCTCACCGGGGACGGATCCTACAATCAGGTGTTCGAGGGACCGATCACGCCGCCAACGCCGTGGCTCCGCTACGTTTATTCGAAGTTCGATTTCACCGCGGTGAACGAGCCCGGCCTTTACGTGATCGAGTATGCGGACCAGCGCACGGCGGTTTTCCCCATCGCCAAGGACGCCTACGCGAACACCTGGCAGCCGAGCCTGGATCATCACCTCGCGGAACAGATGGATCATGTCTCCGTGCGCGAAGCGTATCGCATCTGGCACGGCGCTTCGCACCTCGATGACGGCCGCATGGCGCCGGTGGTCGGCGGGCAATTCGACGGCTGGAGTCAGGCCACGGCCACCGACGGGAAGTTCAAGGGCGGCGATCACATTCCCGGGATGAACGTCGGCGGCTGGTATGATGCCGGCGACTTCGACCTCGAGGAGCCGGCGCAGCTCAACGTGATCCAGAGCCTCGCGCTGGCCTATCGCGAATTTCACCTCGACTACGACGAGCTGACGGTGAACGAAACCACCCGCGAGGTCGAGATGCACCGGCCCGACGGCATCCCGGACGCGGTGCAGCAGGTCAAGCACGGCGCATTGTATATCCTCGCGCAGTTCCACCAGATCGGGCACGCGATCCGCGGCACGCACGAACCCGACCTGCGCCAGTATACGCATCTCGGCGACGGCGCGTCGAAGACCGATGGCCGCATCTACGACCCGAAGCTCGGGCCGAACGAGGTGAAGGGCGATTATTCCGGCAAGCCGGACGACCGCTGGATTTTCACCACCAACAATCCGTTCTTCCAATGGAATGCCGTCGCCGCGCTCGCGGCCGCGGCCGACGTATTGAAAGGCTGGAATGACGCCATGGCGAAGGACTGCCTCGATACCGCGATCAAAGCCTGGAACGACGAAAAGGCTCATCCGACGCCGATGCCGGCGGCGTGGCGCTCCTTCGGCGGCGAGGCTCCGGCTGGACCGGCTCCCGCCGGCGGCGTGCTGGCTGCGTCGCAAGGCGCGGTGGTGGGCGCTGAAAGCGCTCACCGCGAAAATGGCCACGCGAACGCTTCGTCCAATTCCGCCCCGGCCGGCGCGCCGGCCGCTTCGCCGGCTAACGCGCTCTGGCGCCGCTTCAGCGTCGGCATGGACTGGTCGGCGGCGTTGGAGCTGACCATCGCCACGCACGGAGCCGAGCCCTACCGGTCGCGGCTGCGGGAGTTGTTTCCCCAGATGATCACACCCGAGCAAATGGAGTTCCGCGGCTGGACGGCCGTCCGCGCCCTGCCGTATCTGGACGCGGCCGCGAAAGACCAGATGCGCGCAGCGGTGAAGACCTACATGGCGGGCGTGGACCAGGAGTTGGGCGCCACGCCGTTCGGCGTGCCTCCGAGCCTGCGCGCGTGGGGCGGCTCGGGCGCCGTGGTCGAGATGGCGATCCGGATGTATTTCCTTCACCAGGCGTTTCCGGACCTCGTGAGCCCCGAGTATACGCTGCGCGCCGTGAATTACGTCCTCGGCACGCATCCGGTCTCGAGCACGTCGTATGTCGCGGGCGTCGGCACGGTCTCGAAGACGAAGACCTACAGCAACAATCGCGCGGACAACGCCTACATCCCCGGCGCCGTGATTCCCGGCTACGTCATCATCAAGCCTGACTTCCCGGAGTGCATCGACGACTTCGGCTTCCTCTGGTTCGAGGATGAAGCCGTCGTCGCCGGATCAGCGAGCTGGGTTGTTGCCGGCAACGCGGCCGCCGCGCTCACGCGGCAGGCGTATCCATAGGATAAGCCGGGGACCGGGCTGCTTTCCCCGGCTCGCCGGTGGCCGGCGGCAACGTCCGTTCCGGGACCTGTTCGGCAGCAGCGGGGAACGTCAGCCGGACCCAAACCCCGTGCGACTTTCGCCCGGAGTCGGTGCGCGCCGGGTCCGGGGTCAGTGCGCGCGGCACCCGGGGTCGGTGCGAGCTCGTCCGGGGTTGGTGCGAGCGACACCCGGGACCGGTACCACCCGGCCCCGGGGTGAGTGCGAGCCGGTGCGGGACCAGTGCGACCCGGCCCGGAACCGGTGTCAGCCCCACCAGGACCCACTCCCACCCGGCCCGGGAAGGGTGCGAGCCGGCCCCGGGGTCGGTGCGAGATGACCCAGAGGTCGGTGCCAGCTGCTGCGGGGTCGGTGCGAGACGAGCCAGCGGTTAGTGCGAGCCCGTCCGGAGGAGGTGCGAGCGACACCCGGGACCGGTAGCGCTCGCGCCATGGATCGCTCATCGCGGTGTCTAATTTCGCGTGGCCGACGAGCTCGATCGCCTTGGCTTTGACGGCATCGAGGGTGCGCGGGCGCGCGCGGCGGCGATCACACGAACGGGCACGGGTGATGAATCCAATCCAACAGGGCCGATTTCACAGGAGGACGCGGAGAGCGCAGAGGAAATGGGACTCGGTGCCCCCCTGAAACGAAGGCTCGCGCTCCGGGCGCGCTGCGCCTACGCCACAGCGCGACATGCCCCTGCTCAAGGCTGCCTGGCGGCAGCTCCGGACTTTCGGCGGTTGCGGAAACGAAGCCAGCTACCTGTGGCCGCGCTGGATCGTGCTGCGCGGGGTCGGTCTGGTTTATGTATTCATCTTCGCCGGCATCCTCCAGGAGGGCAGGGGGCTGGTCGGGCCGAACGGACTAAGGCCGGTTGCCGACTACTGCGCGCTGGCCAAGGGAATGCTGCCGGGCCTCCTCGAGCGCGTCCTTCGCGTGCCGAGTCTCTTCCTGGTCAGCAGCCACCCGGTGACGGTCGTTGCGCTCGGGTGGTGCGGGCTCGCCGCGGCTGTCGCCCTGGTCCTGAACCTCTGGCCGCGACTCGCGCTCTTCGCGTGCTGGGCGATTTTCCTCTCCTTCGTCGGCGTGTGGCAGGAGTTCACCTCCACGCTCAACGACCCCCTGATGCTGGAGACCGCGCTGCTCTGCATCCCCTTCGCGCCGTCGGGGGTCCGGCCCGGCTTTGGGGCGGCCTCACCGCCACTGCCGATCACGGTCTTCATGATGCGCTGGCTGGTCATCCGGATAATGCTTGGTCAATGCCGATTAGAACTCCTCTGCGTTGCCAACTATAATGCCCCATCGAAGTGAGGTCGCCGCAACGCGGCGCCTCGGGGATGGAGGTGTGGAGGAAGGGGGCAGGCACCTCTGCTTT
>DASZPP010000115.1:0-35200 GCA_035549975.1 Opitutus sp. | reverse complement strand
TGTCGAGGTCGAGGCTGCCGTGGGCCATGCGGTCCGCGCGGAGACGGCTGGCGATTTTCCAGAGCGCACGAACCCACGACTGAAGGTCGACGAGCTCGGCGTCGCTCAGCGTCGCGAGCGCGCGGCCGGTCGAGCCGGTCTGGTGTTTCGGCGGGACCGGCAGCGCGCGGATGCGCTCGAGCGAGTTTTCAAAGAGGAGCGCGTAGGCCTGGCGGTAGGTGAGGCGCTTGCGGGAGCGAATGACGGTGTTGGCGTAGGTCGTTTCCTTGAGCCGGAGCTTTTTGTCGAAGGTGAGAAAGACGGCCTTGCACAAACGATCCTGCGCCTCGACGAGCGAGCAGAGGCCGTTGGAGAGTTTTTCCGGCAGCATCGGGATGACGACGCCGACGAGGTAGGTCGAATTGCCGCGCTTCTGCGCCTCGCGATCGAGGGCGGTGCCGGGGCGGACGTAGGTTGAGACATCGGCGATGTGAATGCCGACGCGGACATCGCCATGGCCGAGCGATTCGTAGGAAAGCGCGTCGTCGAAATCCTTCGCGTCGTCGGGATCGATCGTGAAGACCGGCTCCGCGCGATAGTCGAGCCGGTGGGCGAGCTCGCGCGGATGGACCCGGTCGGGCAGCGCGGCGGCCTCGCGCTCGACGTCGGCGGGGAATTCGGTGGCGAGGTTGTATTTCTCGTAGATGCCGAGGAGCTCGGCGCGCGGCTCGTGCGTGCGGCCGAGGCGCTCGACGATGTCGCCGGTGAGCGGATCGCGGCGGCGTTTCCATTCGTCGAGGCGGACGACCACCTTGTCGCCGACCTCGGGCGAAGGCTTGAGGCCGGATTTGGCGGGATCGCGAACGAGCACGTCGTAGACGAAGCGCGGGTCATCGGCGGCGACGAGGAAATCGCGGCCGCGGCGGCGCAGGTCGCCGACGACCTTGTCGCGGGCGCGTTCGAGGACGCGTTCGACGCCGCCGATTTTTTCGCCGGGCAGCCGGCCGCGGCGGCCGGGGAAGACGCGCACGACCACGCGATCGCCGGGGAGGGCGGTGCCGGTGTCCTCCGGGAAAACCTGGAGCGCGGGCTCGCCGGGATCGCCGGGGATGCCGCCGGGCCGTTCGAGCACGACGAAGGCGGAGCCGCCGGAGCGGAATTTGATGCGGCCGATCAACTCGTCGGGGCCGAGGCGCGGCGGGCTGGGGCGTTTCGCGGTGGCGAGGACGGGCGTCTCGACTTCGCCGGGGTCGGCGAGCGGGTGGGCGCGGCGGGTCGGCGTGAAAATCTTGCGCTCGGCGGGGATGGCGGGTGCGGATGATTGCGGGTGGGGCGGGTTATCCCTGCCCCGCCGAGGCGGGCGCGCGGATGCGGCCGTTGATGGCGCGTTGGGGACGGCGCGCGCTGCCTTCAGGGCGATGCGATCGCCGGGGAGGCGGGCGGCCTCGCCGCGGGAGACGAGGAGGCGCACCTCGTGCGCGACGGCGGCGCTGCGTTTCTTGTGCAGGCCGAGCTGGCGGCGCAATTCGCTTTCGCTGGCAGGAGAATAGGAAGGCTCGCGCAAAAGGGCGAGCAGGCGTTCACGGAGGGTCATTCGGTAATACCACGACACGGCGCGCGGGCCGTGATTGGGAGTGGACTGACGAAACAGCCCGGCTTAGTTCGGGGCGATGAAAATCGTCCATGTCGCCAGCGAATTGTTCCCTTACGTGAAAACGGGGGGATTGGCGGACGCCGTCGGTTCGCTCGCGCGCACGCTGGCGGACAACGGCCATGACGTGTCGGTGTTCCTCCCGGGTTACCGCGCGGCGCTCGAGCACCCGGAGGCGGCGGCGGCCGAGCGGCGCTGGCGGCTGAAGATCGAGATGGGCAACCAATACCTGTCGGGCGACGTGCGGGTGTTCGCGCCGCGGAAGAATTTCACGGTCCACCTGATCGGCCGCGAGGAGTTCTTCGACCGGCGCGGGCTGTATGGCAATGGCGAGAGGGATTTCGAGGACAACGCGGACCGGTTCATTTTTTTCTGCAAGGGCGTGGCCGAGGCGCTGCGGCTGTCGGGCAGCCAGGCGGACGTGGTGCACTGCCACGACTGGCAGACGGCGCTGCTGCCGCTGCTCGTGCGCGAAGCGGAGCGGCGGCACGGCGTGACGATCGCCGACAAGACGGTTTGCACGATCCACAACATCGCGTTTCAGGGCGTGTTTCCCCGGGCGACGTTCGCGCGGACGAACCTGCCGGACGAGCTCAACGCGATCGACGGGCTCGAATACTACGAGCAGGTCAATTTCCTGAAGGGCGGAATCCTGTTTGCCGATTACGTGACGACGGTGAGCCCGCGCTACGCGCAGGAGATCCAGACGCCGGAGTTCGGCTGCGGACTGGAAGGCGTCGTGCAGACGCGGTCGGACGACATCGTCGGCCTGCTGAACGGCATCGACACGAGCGTGTGGAATCCGGCGATCGACCCGCTGCTGCCGGCGCGCTACGGGGCGGGCAACCTCGGCGGGAAAAAATCGTGCCGCGAGGAACTGCTCCGGCGCTGCGGCTTCGACGAGAAGTTCGCCGGCGCGGTGCTCGGGCTGGTGTGCCGGCTGACGGAGCAGAAAGGCATCGAGCTCGTGCTGGCGAATGCCGAGTTCCTGCTGGGCCGCGACTGCAAGCTCGTGGTGCTCGGTGCGGGCGAGGCGCGGTTCGAGAAGGCGCTGCAGGCGCTCGCGGCGCGGGCGCCCGACCGGGTTCATCTTTGCGCGAAACTCGACGAGCCGCTGAGCCATCTGATCGAGGCGGGGAGCGATTTCTTCGTGATGCCGTCGCGGTTCGAGCCGTGCGGGCTGAACCAGATGTATTCGCTCGCGTATGGAACGGTGCCGATCGTGAGCCGCGTGGGCGGGCTGGCCGACACGGTGATCGACGCGGACGAGCAGCCGGCGGCGGGCACGGGCATCTCGTGCGAGCCGAACGCGACGTCGCTGCGCGTGGCGCTGGAACGGGCGCTGGCGCTGTTGGCCGACAAGGCACGCTACGCCGAGGTGCAACGGCGCGGGATGGCGAAGGATTTTTCGTGGACGAAGGCGGCGCGGGGCTACGAGGAGCTGTATCGGGATGCGGTGTGAGCGGGCCGGAGCCAAAGCTCGCGCGCCTGGTCGCCCCCGCGGGCGTGCGATGGAGCGGATGGGCGGCGGGGCGCGATTGCTGATGCCGGCATGAGTGCGACGCTGGTGTGGTTCCGGCAGGACCTGCGGTTGCAGGACAATGCGGCGTTGAACGCGGCGGTGGCGCGCGGCGGCGCGGTCGTGCCGGTGTTCATTCGCGACGATGCCGGCGAGGGACGCTGGCCGATGGGGGCGGCTGCGCGCTGGTGGCTGCATCATTCGCTGGCGGCGCTCGACGCGGCACTGCGCGAACGCCGCTCGCAGCTGGTGCTGGCCCGCGGCGACTCGCTGGCCGGGCTGCGGCAACTGGTGGCCGCGACCGGCGCGGACGCGATCTTCTGGAACCGGCGCTACGAGCCGGCAGCGGCGGCGCGCGGTGCGCAGGTGCGGCGGGAGTTCGGTGCGGAAGGAATGGAGGTGCAGCAGTTCGGCGGAGCGCTGCTGCACGAGCCGGGCGAGGTGCTGAATCGACAGGGGCGGCCCTATCAGGTGTTCACGCCATTCTGGCG
Organism: Opitutus sp.; assembly: GCA_035549975.1. Lineage (GTDB taxonomy): Bacteria > Verrucomicrobiota > Verrucomicrobiia > Opitutales > Opitutaceae > Opitutus. The sequence goes on along the minus strand of DASZPP010000115.1, from coordinate 31,560 downwards.
ACACGCGTTGACGCTTCCGGTGGCGCCGCCGAAAAAATTGCGCGAAACGACGATCCCGGCGACCGCGACGTGGCCGCGGTCGCTCAACATGGACGAGCTTGAGCTGCTGCCGCGGTTGGGCTGGGCGGAGGGATTCGCCGGCGAGTGGAAGCCAGGCGAGGCAAACGCGCAGGCACAGCTCGATCGATTCGTGGCGGAGAGGATCGAGCGCTATGCCGGGCAACGGGACCGGCCGGACCGCGCGGGAACCGCGCGTTTGTCGGCGGCGCTGCATTTCGGCGAGCTCACGCCGCGGCAGATCTGGGCGGCGGTGAAAACGCGCACGAAGGGAACATTTCCCGGCAGCGAGGGTGCGCGGGTTTTTCTGGGCGAGGTCGGCTGGCGGGAATTTGCGCATCACGTGCTCGCGGATTTCCCGAACTCGCCGGAAGCGCCGCTGCGGAAGGAATTCGAGCGGTTCGAGTGGGCGAGCGATCCGGACGGCGCGAAGCTGCATGCGTGGCAGCGCGGGTGCACCGGTTACCCGATCGTCGACGCGGGCATGCGGCAGCTCTGGGCCACCGGCTGGATGCACAACCGCGTGCGAATGATCGTCGCGTCATTCCTGGTGAAACACCTGCGGCTGCCGTGGCAGCGCGGCGCGGAGTGGTTTTGGGACACGCTCATCGACGCCGACCTCGCGAACAACACGCTCAACTGGCAATGGAGCGCCGGCTGCGGCGCGGACGCGGCGCCGTACTTCCGGATCTTCGCGCCGGTGACGCAGGGCCGGAAGTTTGATCCGGACGGCGCCTATGTGCGGCGATGGGTGCCGGAGCTGGCGCGGATGCCCGTGGAGTGGATTCACGCACCGTGGGAAGCGTCGGCGGAGGCGCGGGCAGTGGCGGACGTGCGGCTCGGGGAGACTTATCCGTGTCCGATTGTCGATCACGCGAGCGCGCGCGAGGAGGCGCTGGCGGCGTTTCGCAGGCTGCGCGCGGATGTGGCCGGCGATTGACGCGATCAGCGGGCGAGGAACTGCAGCGCGTCGAGGCGCGGCTGCTTTTCGCTGGCGGAGGCCAGGGTGAGGAAACGCGGCGGTTCGCTTGCGGCCGACGGCTGCGCGGCGATGTCGGAGACGGTGAAGGGCGCGGCGAAATGCACCGTCCAAAGATCGTAGAGATGACGGCGGGAGCCCGGCAGGCGGACGCCGGTGCCGGTGGGTTTTTGGACCTGCAATGTGACGGGCAGGTCGTGTTCGCCCGGCGCCAGCGCGGCGGCGACGGAGAGCGGCCGGACGTAAACGGCAGCCTGGCCCGCCGCGAGATGCAGGTCGACGACGTGGGCGGCAGCGAGGCCGAGCGCCGGATGCGGGCCGATGCGGAATCGAGCGACGCGCTGGCGCGACGCGTAGTTTTCCACGAAACAAAGCAGGCGCGTGGCGGAGCCGGCGGCGGGTTTGTCGGAGTCGAAAAAGACGGTGGCGGCGACGTCGCGGCAGGTGCTGCGGATGCGGAAAGCGAGCACGTCGCCGAGCACGGCGTGCAGGCGCGGCAGCGATGTCGGGTGGCGGAAATGTTCGACGAGACAGGCGATCGATCGGGCCGCGACGGCGCCGAAAACGACGAGGCACGCGACGCCCCACGCGGGGCGTCCGCTTTGCACGAGAAGCAATCCGCCGCCGAGGGCGGTGAGGCCGAACGTCAACGCGATGAAATAGGCGAACGGGCCGCCGCGATATTTCGGGCCGGCATCAGGGGTCGGATCGGGCGGGCTGGCTTCGAGAAGCGGAATGGAGCCGGTCATGGTGATACGTTCACTGCGCGCTGTGCCGCCGGTGGCTGACGAGGATCGCCTGGATCAATCCGAGAATCACGACCGCCTTGAACGTCGCGCCGACGACGAGCTGGTGCGGATCGAGTGCGGCGAGCGCACCCTGGAGCGCGACGTAGCCGGCGAGCGCCCCGAGGGCCGCGCGATACGGAGCGTAGCGCGACCACCACCAGAAGCCGAGCAACGCGAGGCCGCTCGCGAGCGTGAACGCGACGTTGATCGCGGGATGAAGGTGCTGGTTGAGCGAGGCGGAGTGGAGGCGCAGGACGTTGATCAGGAGAAAAACCGGATAGACCATCGCGAGCGCGTGCACGCCGGCGCAGATGAGAATCCAGTCGCGGCCGGAGAGCAGTTCCTGCTCGTGCACCGAACGAAGCTGGGCGGCGCGGAGACGGTGGAAAACTTCGGGTGAGAGCATGACTGAAGCGGACGGCGGACTTCGGGCGCCGGGCAGCGCCGCTCAACTATGCGTCGGCGGCGCCTGCCAGCCGCCGCCGAGCGCGGCGTAGAGCGAGACGAGATTGGACAACCGCAGGAGCCGCGCGTCGATCAGCGATTGCTCGGCGCTGAACAGGTCCTGCTGGGCGAGCAGCACGGTCAGGAAGCTGTCGACGCCGGACTGGTAGCGTTGGTTCGAAAGATCGTAGCGCGCCTGCGCGGCGGCGACGCGCGCCTGCTCGGCGGAAATCTGCGTGTCGATCGAGGCGCGAACGGTGAGCGCGTCGGCGACCTCGCGAAAGGCGGCCTGGATCGTCTTCTCGTAATTCGCGATCTCGATGCGCTGGTCGATCCGGGCGATGTCGAGCTGGGCCTTGTTGCGGCCGGCGGCGAAAATCGGCAGCGTGATCGAGGGCGCGAAGGTCCAAGAGCCCGAGCCTGGTTTGAACAGCCCGGAGAGCTGGGCGCTCGCGGTGCCGCCGAACGCGGTGAGCGTGACGGACGGGAAGAACGCGGCACGGGCGATGCCGATGTTGGCGTTGGCGGCCTGCAGCGTGTGTTCGGCGGCGAGGATGTCCGGCCGGCGCGCGAGCAGATCCGACGGCAGGCCGGCGGGCAGATCGGCGAGCAGCGGCTCGGAGGCAAGCTTGCCGGGCGGCGGCAGGTCGGCGGGCAGCGACGAACCGATGAGCAAGGCGAGCGCGTTTTCGGCCTGGACGTGCTGCTGCTCGAGCGCGGCGACGGCGGCGCGGTAATTTTCGCGCTGGGCCTCGGACGTGCGCAGGTCGAGCTCGGATGCGACGCCGGCGTTGAACGTTTGCTTCGTCAGGTCGTAGGAATGCCCGGCGGCGGCGAAAGTATCGCGGGCGAGCGCGAGGCGCTCGTCGGTGGCGAGGAGCACGAGATACTGGCGGGCGACGGCGGAGATCAGGCCGATCTGCGCGCTGCGCCGCGCCTCCTCGGTGGCGAGGTATTGCTGGAGGACCTCGTCGCGCAGGCTTGCGATCCGGCCGAAGAAATCGAGTTCGTAGGACGGAATCTCGCCGCCGACGCTGTAGCGGCTGCTCGTCGTGATCTGGCCGCTCGACGCGAGGTCGGCGGGCGTGCGCGTGCGGCTGGCGTCGGCGGTGGCGTTGAGGCTCGGGATCAGGGCGGTGCGCTCGATGTTGTAAAGCGCGCGGACGCGTTCGACGTTGAGGGCGGCGACGCGGAGGTCGCGGTTGTTGTCCAATGCGATTTGGATCAGCCGCTGGAGGCGCGCGTCGCCGAAGAAGTCACGCCAGGCGACGTCGGCCGCGGCTTTTTCGGGGGAGGTCGCCTGCGTGTCGGAGACGGGATATGCGGCCGGCACGGGCGCGGCGGGACGCTGGTAACGCGGAGCGAGCGAGCAGCCGGCGAGTGCAAGCGCGGCGAAACCGCAGAGCATGGTGGCGGGCTTAGACATGGCGGGTGTCCTCCGCGGCGGGCGCCGGAACGGGTTTCACGTGGAAGAGCGAGAGCACGGTGACGAAGAACAGCGGCACGAAGAAAATCCCGAGCGCGGTGGCGGTGAGCGTGCCGCCGACGACGCCGGTGCCGATGGCATTCTGGCTGCCGGAGCCGGCGCCGGAGGCGAGCGCGAGCGGGAGGACGCCGAGGCCGAAGGCGAGCGAGGTCATCAGGATGGGACGCAGCCGTTGTCGCGCGGCGAGCGCGGCGGCGTCGACGAGGCTCATGCCGCGGTCGTAGCCCTCCTTGGCGAACTCGACGATGAGGATGGCGTTCTTGGCGGAGAGGCCGACGATGGTGAGAAGGCCGACCTGGAAGTAGATGTCGTTGGGCATGCCGCGGGACCAGGCGGCGAGGAGCGTGCCGAGGACGCCGAGCGGGACGACGAGGAGGACGGCCGAGGGAATCGACCAGCTCTCGTAGAGCGCGGCGAGGCAGAGGAAGACGATCAGGAGAGAGATTGTGTAGAGCGCCGGGCCCTGCGAGCCGGAGAGTTGTTCCTCGTAGGACAGCCCGGCCCAGCGGACGCCAATGCCCCGGGGCAGCTTGGCGGCGAGATCCGTCATGATGCGCATCGCTTCCCCGGAGCTGACGCCGGGCGCGGGTTCGCCGGCGATCGAGACGGATGGCACGCCATCGAAACGCTCGAGCTTCGGCGAGCCGACGGTCCAGCGAGCCGTGGAAAAACTGGAGAACGGCACCATCTGGCCGCGGTTGTTGCGCACATACCAGCGGTCGATGTCCTGCGGCAGCATGCGGAACGGCGTGTCGCCCTGCAGGTAGACTTTTTTCACGCGGCCCTTGTCGATGAAGTCGTTCACGTAGGCGGAGCCCCAGGCGGTGGAGAGCGTGGCGTTGACGTCGACGAGCGACAGGCCGAGCGCCGAGGCCTTTTCCTCATCGACGTCGAGCTGGTACTGCGGCGTGTCCTCGAGGCCGTTCGGCCGGACGCCGCGGAGCCGCGGGTCGGCGGCGGCGAGCTGCAGCAGCTGGTTGCGCGCAGCCATGAGCGCGTCGTGGCCGAGCGAGGCGTTGTCGGTGAGCCGCAGGTCGAAGCCGCTCGCGGTGCCGAGCTCGAACACGGCCGGCGGCGCGAACGGCACGGCGAACGCGTCCTTGTATTTCGAGAAGGCGGCCAGCGCGCGCGCCTGGATGGCGGCGACCTTCTGGTCGGGGCGCGTGCGCTGCGACCAGTCCTTCAACCGGACGAAGATGAGCACCTGGTTCTGGCCGAAGCCGGAGAAGCTGAAACCGGTGACGCCGAACATGCCCTCGACGTTTTCCTTTTCGTCGACGAGGTAGTGATGTTCGATCTTCTTCACCACGGCGAGCGACTGCTCGGCGGTGGCGCCAGGCGGCAGCTGGGCCTGCGAGTAGAGGATGCCCTGGTCCTCGGCGGGCAGGAAGCCCTTGGGCGTGTGGCCGAAGAGGAAAACGAGTCCGGCGCCGATCAGGCCGTAGGCGATCAGCGCGCGGCCCTTGCGGGCGGCGAGGCTGCGGACGCTGTGCGAATAGCGTTCGGCGCTGCGGTCGAAGAAGCGGTTGAACCAGCCGAAGAATCCGCGCTTCTCGTGGTGGTGGCCGGCCTCGACGGCGGGGAGAATCGTCGCACAAAGCGCGGGCGTGAGGACGAGCGCGACCAGCACGGAGAGCGTCATGGCCGAGACGATCGTGATCGAGAACTGGCGGTAGATGACGCCGGTGGAGCCGCCGAAAAACGCCATCGGGACGAACACGGCGGCGAGCACGAGCGCGATCCCGACGAGCGCGCCGGTGATCTGGTCCATGGATTTCTTCGTGGCCTCCTTCGGTGAAAGGCCCTCCTCGTTCATTACGCGCTCGACGTTTTCGACGACGACGATCGCGTCGTCGACCAGCAGGCCGATCGCGAGCACGACGCCGAAGAGTGTGAGCGTGTTGATCGAGAACCCGGCGGCCGCGAGCACGGCGAACGTGCCGAGCAGCACGACGGGCACGGCGATCGTCGGGATGAGCGTGGCCCGCAGATTCTGCAGGAAGAGGAACATCACGAGGAACACGAGGATGACGGCCTCGACGAGCGTCTTGACGACCTCCTCGGCGGAGAGCCGCACGAACGGGGTGGTGTCGAGCGGGTAGATGACCTTGAGGCCGGGCGGGAAGAACGGCTCGAGCTCGGCGATCTTCGCGCGGACGGCGGCGACGGTCTCGAGGGCATTCGCGCCGGTGGCGGGGCGGATGGCGATGCCGGACGCCGGCTGGCCGTTGAAGCGCGCGGCACGGTCGTAGTTTTCACCACCGAGCCCGATGCGGGCGACGTCGCGCAGGCGGACCAGCGAACCGTCGGGGTTGACGCGGAGGAGGATGTTGCCGAATTGCTCCGCGGTCTGGAGCTGGGTCTGGGCGGTGATGGTGGCGTTGAGGAGCTGGCCGGGAACGGCGGGCGTGCCGCCGAGCTGGCCGGCGGAGACCTGCGCATTCTGGGCCTTGATCGCGGCGCTGACGTCGGACGGCATCAGGCCGTAGTTGTTCAGTTTGTCCGGATCGAGCCAGATGCGCATCGCGTATTGCGTGCCGAAGGATTGGATCTCGCCGACGCCGGGAACGCGGCTGATCGGATCCTGGATCTGGCTGACGACGAAGTCGCCGATGTCGTCGACCGTCATGCTGCCGTCGGTCGAGATGAAACCGACGACCATGAGAAAGTTTCGGACCGATTTCGTGACGCGCACGCCGAGCTGCTGCACGGCCTGCGGCAGGAGCGGCATCGCGAGCGACAGCTTGTTCTGCACCTGGACCTGCGCGGTGTCGGGATTCGTGCCGCCCTCGAAGGTGAGCGTGACGGTGACGTTGCCGGCGGAGTCGCTCGACGACTCCATATAGCGCAAGTGGTCGAGGCCGCTCATGCGCTGCTCGATCACCTGCGTGACGGTGTCCTCGACGGTCTTGGCGGAGGCGCCGGGGTAGGCCGCGGTGATGGAGATCTGCGGCGGGGCGATCGGCGGATACTGGGCGATCGGGAGTTCGCGGATCGCGAGGGCGCCCGCGACCATGATGACGATGGCGATCACCCAGGCGAAGACGGGTCGATCAATGAAAAATCGGGCCATGGAAAGGTCCTCGGGAAAAGGTGCGGGTGGACACGCGGCTCAGCGCGCGGCGGGCTGACCCGAGGTGGAGGCGGCCTGGTCGGCGGCGGGCAGCGGTTTCACCATCATGCCGGGGCGGACTTTCTGGAGATTGTCGGTGATCACGCGATCGCCGGGTTGCAGGCCGGCGGTGACGAGCCAGCGGTTGCCGACGGCGCGGGGAATTTCGAGCACGTGGACCTCGACCTTGTCGCCGGCGCCGACGACGAGGGCGGTGGCGTCGCCCTTGAAATCGTGGGTGACGAGATTCTGCGGAAGCAGGATGGCGGCGGGGTTGGTGCCCTCGTCGAGCCGGCCGCGCACGAACATGCCGGGCAGCAGATCGTGATCCGGGTTGGGCACGAGACCGCGGAGCGTGACGGTGCCGGTGCCGGGGTTGACGCTGACGTCGGAGAATTGCAGGGAGCCGGTTTTGCCGTAGGTCTGGCCGTCGCCAAGGATGATGGCGAGGCGGGCGTTGCCGTCATCGGCGCGCTGGAGGCGGCCGGAGGCGAGCGCCTGCTTGAGCGCGAGGACCTGGTCTGCGGACTGGCTGAGGTCGACGTAAACCGGATCGAGCTGCTGCACGGTGGCGAGCAGTGTGGCGGTGGCCTGCTGGACATAGGCGCCCTCGGTCACGGCGGCGGTGCCGATGCGGCCGCTGATCGGCGCGGTGACGCTGGTGTAGCCGAGGTTGATCTCGGCGGTGCGGACGGCGGCCCGGGCCGCGGCGACGTCGGCCTGCAGCGCGAGGTGGGTGGCGACGGCATCGTCGTAGGCTTGCTGGGAAATCGCGTGGGTGGCGGCGAGGCCCTGGTAGCGTTCGGCCTGCGCCTGGGCGGAGGCGAGATTGGCCTCGGAGCGCGCGAGCGAGGCGCGCGCGCTGTCGAGCGCGGCCTGGTAAGGCGCGGGGTCGATCACGAAAAGGACCTGGCCCTCATGGACGTCGGTGCCCTCGGTGAAGAGCCGCTTGAGGACGATGCCGTTGATCCGGGCCCGGACCTCCGCGACGCGGAAAGCCGAGATGCGGCCCGGCAGTTCCTGCGAGAGGGTGACGGACTCGGTTTTCACGGTCGTGACATCCACCGGCAGCGGCTGGCCCGGGGCAGCGGTGGCGGGGCCGGATTTCCGGCAACTGGAGAGAAGGGCGGCAAGACCGACGGCGGTCGCGCCGGCGAGCAGGGAAAGCCGCGAAGGGCGGCGGGGAGGGGAAGTTCGCATGGAGAGCGGTCAGTTGAATGAAGCGGGTGAGGAAAGCTGGCGGAGTCGTGTGCAGGTGCGGTCGAGCACGGCGACGGCGGCGGGATCGAGGCCGGACATGAGGTATGAAACCATCTCGCGATAATGCACGAGGGCGGCGGCAAAGGCGCTTCGGCCGCGTTCGGTGATGCGGATCGCGGACGCGCGCCGATCGGGCTGGAGGCGGTGGCGGCTGATCAGGCCCGAGACCTCGAGCCGGCCGAGCAGCGCGGACACCGCCGGTCGGGTGAGCCCGAGGGCGGCGGACGCCGTTGCCGACGTGATTACTTCCGGTTCGCGGCGAACGAGAAGGGCGAGGAGGCGAAAACCGGTTTCGGTAAGATCCTTGCGGGCGAGTTCGCGGCGCAGGCCGCGTCCCACCGAATCGCACGTGCCCAGCAGGTCCAGCAGCACGTGGCACCGCCGCGCCTCGGCTGGCGAGCGGTCGCGCGCGGCGTCGAGCAACGCCTGGCTCGCGGGATCGGACGTGGAAGCGGTGGACACGCCGGTAAGATAGCGGGGATCGCGGCCGGCGGTAGGACTTTGTTGTTTGCGCGTTGATCGCTTCTGGATATCAAGCCGCGCCGTGGAACTGAGACACCTGCGTTATTTTCTGGCGGTGGCGGAGACCCTGAGTTTCCGCCGGGCGGCGGAACGGCTGCGCGTGGCGCAGCCGGCGCTGAGCAAGCAGATCCGCGACCTGGAGCAGGCGGTCGGCGCGCGACTGTTCGACCGCAACACCGCAGGGGTCGCGCTGACCGATGCGGGCGCCGCGATGCTTGACGAAGTGCGCGACGTGCTCGAGCGCGTCGAGATGGCGGCGGCGGCGGCGCGCGAAGCGGCGGCGGGGCGGAGCGGCCGGCTGACGATCGGCAACATCGGGACGCTGTCGGCGACGTTCCTGCCGCCGGCGCTGTCGGCCTTTCGCAATCGTTATCCGGGCGTCGAGGTGAACCTGCGGGACTTGGGACTGCCGGAACAGCTGGGCGGATTGCGGGCCGGCGTGATCCAGGTGGCGTTCGTGTTGCACGACGATGCGCGCCGGCTGCCGCGCGAGCTGGACGCGGCGGAGGTTTTGAATTCGCGGGTGACGGTGGCGATGGGGGCGGACCATCCGCTGGCGGCCAGGTCGCCCGTATCGCTGGCGGATCTCGTCACGGAGCAGGTGTTGTGCGTCGGCGAGACGGGGCGCAACGACCTGCACCGGCAGCGGACGCAGCGGATATTCGCCGCGCGGAACATCCGGCACCGACCGGTGAAGGAAGTCAGCAGCTACGAGTCGATGGTGGCGCTGGTGGCGGGCGACCACGGCGTGGCGCTGGTGGTGCCGACGCGTTCGTATCGCGGCGTGGAGCGGATCGTGTTTCGCCGGATCAAGGAGGATGGCGACGATCTGGTCGTGCGGCTGCTCGCGGTCTGGCGGCGCACGGGTGGTTCGCAGCTGGCGCGGAATTTCGTCGAGGTGCTGCGCAGCCTGCCGCCGGCGGCGTAGGCGGGCTTTCGGGGCCGTACGGAATTGGCTAACTCTGGGCTTTTCAAATCCGGGGGCGGCCCTACCGTCGCTGGTTCCCTATGGAGAGAACGTTCATTATCTTTAAGCCCGATTGCCTGGAAAAGCACCTCGTCGGCACGGTGCTGAGCCGGTTCGAGGGCGCGGGTTTCGATGTGGTCGGTTGCAAGATGGTGCGACTTGCACCGGCCTTGCTGCGCGAGCACTACGCGCACGTGGCGGACAAGCCCTTTTATCCGGAAATCGAGAAGTTCATGAGCTCGCGACCGGTGATCATCATGGGGCTGCGCGGCGACAACATCGTGCAGCGCGTGCGCGACCTGCTCGGGCCGACGGATTCGCGGAAGGCGGCGAAGGGCACGATCCGCGGCGACTTCGGCACGGAGATGATGAAGAACGTCGTGCACGCCTCGGACAGCGTGGAAAACGCGAAGGCGGAGCTGGCGCGGTTTTTCAGGCCGGACGAGCTGTTCGGTTGAGCGGGAAAGTCGAAGAGAGGGGCCGGGCGCGAGTTGAATCAAACTCGCTGGCTTGCCGACGGCGGCGATGATTTTCTGGTTTCACGCCGCCACTTTCGGCGGTGGCGCGCGTCTGGCGCGTGAACCACCCCCGACAACAAATGACACCCCGCTCGATCCGCCTCGCCTTGCTTTCGCTCTCGCTCGCGCTGCCCGCGCCTTTCGCATCGTTTGCCTCGGCCGCCGACGACGCGGCGGCGCACCTGCAGATTCCGGCGACGGACGAAGGGCTGCCGGGGCAGGGCGAGATCCGGCGTTACGACTGGTTTCAAAAACTCTGGGTCGAGCGGCGGGCGCAGTGGGCGAAAGACGTGCAGAAGGACCAGGGCGCACTCGTGTTCCTCGGCGACTCGATCACGCAGGGCTGGGGCGACGTGCCGAGTTATTTTCCGGGAATCAAGGTGGCGAACCGCGGGATCAGCGGCGACACGACGCGCGGCGTGCTGATCCGGCTGCAGGAGGACGTGATCGCGTTGAATCCAAGCGGCGTCGTGATGCTGATCGGCACGAACGATCTCGACGAGTTCACTTCGCCGGAAAAGGCGGCGGGCAACGTGAAGCTGATCGTCGACGCACTGAGGGCGCACGATCCGAAGATGCCGGTGATCCTGTGCGAAGTGATGCCGAGCTCGAACGAGCAGCACCGTCCGGCGGCCGCGATCAAGAAGCTGAACCAGCTTTATATTGAAGCGATGAAGGACGAGCCGCAGGTGACGATCCTCGACACGTGGAGCCTCTTCGCGAATCCGAAAGGTGACGCGCCGCCCGAGATTTTCCCGGACCTGCTGCACCCGAACACCGTCGGCTATGCGAAGTGGGCGGCGGCGTTGCGGCCGATCATGGAAACGGTCGGGCTGGCGCCGGCGTGGGCCGATGATTTCAAACCGGAGGCGGGCTTCGAGAGCCTGTTCAACGGGCGCGACCTGAGCGGCTGGCACTACGAAGGGCAGCCGGCGCTCGACGGCGCGACGGCGACGCCGGACAACCGCTACGCCGCGAAAAACCAACGGCTGATCGTGACGGTTTCGCACACGCAGCGGGACTACAAGGCGCTGTGGACGACGCGGACGTTTCCGAAGGACTTCGTGCTCAGGCTGGAGTTTCGCGCGAGCCCGAATGCGGACAGCGGGATTTTCATTCGCAAGCCGCAGCTCCAGTGCCGCGATTACCTGATCGCGGGGCCGTTCGCGAATTTGAAGCATTATCGGCCGCTCGACTGGAACGAAGTCGTGGTGACGGTGAAAGGCGGCGTGGCCCACGCGACGTGCAACGGCGAGGTGATGATGGATGCGATGCCGGTGCCGGCGGACGGCCCGATCGGGCTCGAGAGCGATCACGGACAGATGGAATACCGGCGGATTCGCGTGATGGAGCTGAAGTAGGGCGTGGCGGTGTTTGGGAGCTGGGGCGCGGCTTTACGCCGCGACGATTTAGAGCGGTTTAAGTAAAGTTGTAGCCGCCGAATGTAGCGGCAGGCCTCTGTGCCTGCCGGCTGACAGGAGCTGAACACGGCAGGCAGGGACGCCTGCCGCTACGGCTGACCGGCGACGGATTTTTTAAATGCTCTAGTATGGTGTCCCGCAGATAACTTTGGAAATTCTTCGGCAGTTCGAGGGCGGCGGACGCCCCGGAGAGGCGTCCCTACCGGCGCTGCCGCGCCATCGGATTTATTGGGGTTTCTTGCGGGACACCATACTAGCGAGTGCGCCTGGAACAGTTTAAGAAAAAGCGTAGCCGCGAGCGTGAGCTGGTGGACAAACCTCCCGCTCGCTCTCGCTCGCGGCTACCAATGAAAAGCGCGGCTGCGGATTTATTTAACCGTTCTACTCGCGGCGTAACTGCTCCCACAGTGGCCCGGGTCGGAGACCGGCCCTATCTGGCTTCCGCGGCCTTGCCGAGTTCGAGGAGCTTGGTGATGCGGTCGACGTCGTAGACGCAGCCACTCCACGAGCCGCCGCAGGCATCCTGCAGCGCGGCCCAGAGCTTCGTGTCGGCCGGAACGCGTTCGTCGTGACGCAGCGCGGGATGCCGTGGACGCGAAAGGAATTCACGATCGTCGTCCGTCACGATATCGACGGTGCCCTCGAGATTGTTGGTGTCGACATGCAGCCGGATCGTGTCGCCGTCGCGGAGCTTGCCAATCGGCCCGCCGGCCCAGGCCTCGGGGCTGATGTGGCCGACGCAAGCGCCGGTCGAGACGCCGGAGAAACGACCGTCGGTGATGAGCGCGATGCGCGACGCGTCCTTCGCGTATTTCAGCGCGGCGGTGATCTGGTAGGTTTCGGGCATGCCGCAGCCCGGGCCGATGCCGATGAGAACCATGACGTCGCCGGCGCGCACCGAGCCGCTCTTGATCGCGGCGATCGCGGAATTTTCCGAGGTGAAAACCCGCGCGGGTCCCTCGTGGCGGTAAATGCCGTCGGGGCCGATCCGGTCGGCGGCGATCGCGGTGCTCTTCACGAGCGCACCTTCGGGCGCGAGGTTGCCGCGGAGAAACGTGACGGTGCTTTTCAGTCCGCGTTCCTTGGCCCGTGACGGCGACAGGATGACATCGTCCGGATCGATGCCGTCGAGCTCGTGAAGCTTCGCGCGGAGACGGGCCCGGCGGTCGGACCTCTCCCACCAGTCGAGGTTTTCACCGAGCGTGCGGCCGGTGACGGTGCGGGCGTCGAGCTTGAGCAGGCCGAGCGCGCGGAGGTGGAGCATGACCTCGGGCACGCCGCCGGCGAGGAAGACCTGGACGGTGACGAAATTGCGCGGGCCGTTCGGCAGCGAGTCGACGAGGCGCGGGACGGCGCGGTTGATGCGCGCCCAGTCGTGCACGGTCGGGCGGGTGAGGCCGGCGGCGTGGGCGATCGCGGGAATGTGAAGCACGAGATTGGTCGAGCCGCCGACCGCGGCGTGCAGGACCATCGCGTTGTGCAGCGAGTCGGCGGTGAGGATGTCGCGCGTGACGGTGCCGTTTTTGTCGAGATCGATCAGAGCGAGCGCGGAACGGCGGGCGAGATCGCGCCAGATTTCGGCGCCGGATGGGCTGAGCGCGGCGTGCGGCAGGGCGAGGCCGAGCGCCTCGGCGACGACCTGCGAGGTCGCGGCGGTGCCCATGAACTGGCAGCCGCCGCCCGGCGAGCCGCAGGCGCGGCAGCCCATCTCGGCGGCGTGATCGAGCGTGATCTCGCGGCGGGCGAAACGCGTGGCGAGCGTCTGGACGACGGCGGTGTTTTCCGCCTCCTCGGCGAGCAGCGTGACGCCGCCGGGGACGAGGATCGTCGGGAGGTCGGGCGTGCCGGCGAGCGCCATGAGCATCGCGGGCAGGCCCTTGTCGCAGGTCGCGACGCCGAGCACGCCGCGGCGCGTCGGCAGCGAGCGGATGAGGCGGCGGAAGACGATCGCGGCGTCGTTGCGATACGGCAGGCTGTCGAGCATGCCGGCGGTGCCGTTGGTGCGGCCGTCGCACGGGTCGCTGACGTAGCCGGCGAACGGGATCGCGTTGTTGGCGGCGAAGGTGCGCGCGGCTTCCTCCATGAGCAGGCCGACTTCCCAATGGCCGGTGTGATAGCCGAGCGCGACCGGTGAGCCGTCGGGTGCGCGCAGGCCGCCCTGGGTGCTGAGGATCAGGAATTGTTGGCCGAGGAGTTTTGCGGGGTCCCAGCCCATGCCGGCGTTCTGGGTCCAGCCGAAGAGTTCGCCGCTGGACATCGCGCGCAGGCGATCGGGCGCGACGGGAAGTTTGCCCGCGGGACCGGGCGCGGTGGTGCGCAGGGTGTAGATCGAGTCGTTGGCGGAATCGAGGATCGGGTCACTCATGATTTCTTAGCCACGGATCTCACGGATGAGCACGGATCGGAATCAGATTTGAGCCGGGTCGATCCGTGGAGTCCGCGGTCGCTTCGTTCGAAGGAATCACGCGACGCGGGTCACGGGATCCCGCGTGTAATTGCCGTCGACGAGGCGGAGGAGGCGGAGCGGGTTGGTGTCCTGAAGCTCCGCGGGGAGGAGCGGGTCGGGGAAGTTCTGATAGCAGACCGGACGCGAGAAACGATAGATCGCCGCGGTGCCGACGGACGTGAAGCGGACGTCGCTCGTTGCGGGGTAGGGGCCGCCGTGGTTCATGGCGTGGCTCACCTCGACGCCGGTGGGGAAGCCGTTCACGAGCAGCCGGCCGGCCTTTTGCTCGAGCACGGCGACGAGCGCGGAGGCGCCGGCGAGATCATCGGCGTTGCCGTGGAGCGTGGCGGTGAGCTGGCCTTCGAGCGCCGCGGCGCAGGCGTCGAGTTCCCGGGCGGTTTCGGCGATGACGACCAGGGTGAAGGGACCGAAGGCCTCGGTGGCGAGTTCGGGGTTGGCGATGAAATTTTTCGCGGTCGTGGTCGCGACGCTGGGTTGCCCCTCGGTGGCGGGCGCCCGAGCGGCGGCGGAGCCCTCGGCGAGCGGCTGGACGCCGGCGACGGCGGTGACGAGATTGCGATTTTTGTGAAAAGCGTCGCGGATGCCGCTGGTGAGCATCGTGCCGCAAGGAGCGGCGCGGACGAGTTCGGCGAAGGATTTGAGAAACGCGTCGGTTTCGGGACTGCGCACGGCGAAGACCAGGCCGGGTTTCGTGCAGAACTGGCCGACGCCGAGCGTGAACGAGCCGAGCAGACCCTTCGCGATCTCGGCACCGCGATCACGGAGCGCGCCGGGAAGCAGGAAGACCGGATTGCGGCTGCTCATCTCGGCGAAGACGGGAATCGGATGGGGACGCGCCGCGGCGGCATCGAAGAGCGCGCGACCGGCGGCGCGCGAGCCGGTGAAGCCGACGGCCGCGACGGCGGGATGGCGAACCATCGCGATGCCGACAGTGGCGCCGTCGCCGTGGACGAGTGAGAACACGCCGGCGGGCAGGCCGCAGGCGGCGACCGCCCGCGTGATCGCGCCGCCGACGAGTTCGGCGGTGCCGGGATGAGCGCGGTGGGCTTTCACGACGACGGTGCAGCCGGCGGCGAGGGCGGAGGCGGTGTCGCCGCCAGCGGTCGAGAAGGCGAGCGGGAAGTTGCTCGAACAAAAAACGACGACGGGGCCGAGCGGGCGCAAGATGCGGCGGAGGTCGGCACGGGGCAGCGGCTGGCGGTTCGGCAGCGCGGGATCGATGCGCGCGTCGGCCCACGAGCCGTCGCGGACGACTTGCGCGAACAAACGGAGCTGGCCGCAGGTGCGCGCGCGTTCGCCGGTGATGCGGCCGAGGGGCAGCCCGGTTTCGGCGACGGCGCGCTGAAGGAGCGTGTCGCCCAGCGCCTCGATCTCGGCGGCAATCGCGTCGAGGAGTTTCGCGCGATCGGCGGCGGGACGGGCGCGATAGATCGCGAATGCCTGGGCCGAGGCTTCGAGCGCCTGCCCGACCTCGGCCATCGAGGCGCCGTGGAAATCGGGCGAGAGACGTTCGCCGGTGGCGGGGTTGACGGCGCGGAATGGATTTCCGTTGGGCTGGCCGACGGTGCCGGCGAGGAGGCTTTTTCCGTGGAGGGTCATTGATGATTTGGACGATGCTGGTGAAAAACAGAAAGGCGGACACGGGCGGGAAGGCCCGCGCCGCGGTGGTCAGGCGACATGGTTGATGAGCGTGCCGGCGGGATCGATCGTGATGCGAATCTCGTCGCCGCGTTGAAGGGTGAACGAATCCGGTGGCACGATGCCGGTGCCGGTCATCAGGTAGCAACCGTGCGGGAAAGTCTGCTCGCGGTAGAGCCAATCCGCAAGCGAGGGGAGCGGGCGCTGGATGCGGTCGATGGTGGTCTCGCCGGAAAATGCGGCGGCGCCGGCGCGGTGGATTTCAAGGCGGATGGCGGTGGACGGCGGCGGCAGATCGGGCGTGATGACGAGGCAGGGTCCGAGTGCGGCGGAGCCATCGTAGACCTTGGCCTGGGGAAGATAGAGTGGATTTTCGCCCTCGATGTCGCGCGAGCTCATGTCGTTGCCGACGGTGAAACCGAAGATCCGGCCGCGGGAGTTGATCGCGAGCGTGAGCTCGGGCTCGGGGACGTTCCATTTCGAATCGGCGCGGATGCGCACGGGCGTGCCGGGGCCGACGACGCGATGCGGGGTGGCCTTGAAAAAAAGTTCGGGCCGCGGGGCAGCGTAAACACGGTCGTAGAAATCGCCGCCGCCGGCACTCTTGGCCTCCTCCATGCGGGCGGATTTGCTACGCAGGTAGGTGACGCCGGCTGCCCACACCTCCTGGTTTTCGATCGGAGCGCGGAGCGCCGACGGAGCGGAGGCCGGCGCGCTGTCGCGGAGCGCGGCGGACGCCGCGGCGCAGGGGTCCGCAGCGGAAAACAGCGCGTCGAGGGTGAAGGATGCGGCAGCGGCGTGGAAACGGCCCTCGTGTTCGAGGACGATTCCGGAATGGGTGGCGTGGAGTCGGATCATGGGGTCGCGAGAGTGGAACGGGTCGGAGCGGGCGTGACAGCATGAAAATACGCAGCGCGACCGGTCAGGTTGCGGGTTCGCCGACGATTTTCCGGAGCGCTGAAAAACCTTGCGGTGGGACCGGCGGCGGAGGAAATGGCGAAACGGCCGTGGGTTTGCGCCCAGTGGAAGAATGACGCGGCGCTCGAATCATCATGCTGAACCGAATGAAAATCATGAAAACCATTTCCCTTTTCCTGGCGGGCGCGCTGGCGGCCGTCGCCACGGCGCAAGTGCCGACGGGTGACCTGATGTCGGTGACGAAGATTCGCGAAGGGCTGAAGTCGCGGCACGCGGGCAGTTATGACCGGACGGGTGGCAACGGCGACAACCTCTCGAACATCGCGGACGGTGAGACGCGGACGCTGCTGGACGTGAAAGGCGCCGGAATCATCGAGCGGTTCTGGGTGACGATCGCGCCGCCGCCGGAGCAACTCAGCCGCAATGACGTGATCCTGCGGATGTATTGGGACGGCAACCCGGAGCCGTCGGTGAATTCACCGATCGGGCCGTTCTTCGGCCAGGGGTGGGATGAGAGTTATCCGTTCGTGTCGGCGCCGCTGGCGGACGCGCCGCGGGACGGCCGGGCGATGGTGTGCTATTTTGCGATGCCGTTCGCGAAAGGCGCGCGGATCGAGATCGAGAACCAGAGCGGGAAGACGATTGGCGCGTTCTACTACAACATCGACTACGTGACGATGGACGCGCTCCCGGCGGACGAAGGGCGGTTTCATGCGTGGTATCATCGCGAGATCACACCGGCGGCGCCGGGCGGCGAGAACGAGTGGTCGGTGCTCGGGCCGCAGGGCAAGAACGTGAAGGGCGAGAAGAATTACGTGATCGCGGACCTCAAGGGCCACGGGCAGTTCGTGGGCGTGAACTACTACGTGCAGTCGCCGTCGCCGATGTGGTATGGCGAGGGCGACGAGATGGCGTTCATCGACGGCGAGACGACGCCGTCGATCGTGGGGACGGGCACGGAGGATTATTTCAACCAGTCGTGGTCACCGACGCAGCTCTACAGCCATCCGTATTTCGGCGCGGCGCGCGTAGGCGGGGAGACGGGCTGGCTGGGGCGGTTTCATAATTACCGGTTCCACATCGCCGATCCGATCTACTTCGACAAAGCGCTCAAGTTCACGATCGAGCACGGGCACAACAATGTGCTGACGCTCGACCTGGCGACGGTGGCGTATTGGTATCAGTCGGAGGCGGTGGGAGTGCCGGCGATTCCGGACAAGGCGGGGCGGAAGCTCATGCCGGCGATCGGAGCGGTGGAGATTCTGCGCTGGCGCGACGCGTGGCGGAAAGCGATGGGGAACGATCCGAAGCTCTGGGGGAACGAGACGAAACCAGAGAAGAAGGATTGAGCTCCGAATAGTTCGCGTGGTGGCGGTCGGCTCGGCGAGCCGTCGCTGCCGGCGCGTCGCGACATTGCGGCGGGCAGGCGATCACGGGGGTGCGGTGGAATCCAGTCAACGGACGCGGCGATGCTTTCGTCCGTAAAAAAATTTAGCCCCGGAACCTTGCGGTCCCGGGGCCAAATTGGGGGTGGGCGTTCGCCACGCGCTCTTTCCCGGCGGCACACTGTTGGGCGCCTCGCTTTCGCGGGCCGTATGCTCCCCGACGCCACTCTCCGCGGCATGCGGATGTCTCGGTCTCATGGCGGGACCGTTCCCCCCGTTTCCGGTGGGAATCTTTCGAGTGAGGCCTCTTCGCCCGGTTCGGACACTCCCTGCCGGGAGCGGCTCGCCGGACGTGGTGCTGACACGCCTGCAATTTCTCATAGTTCGCGTCGGCACCGTTGCCACGGGGACGGCCCCGGCTTTTGGCCGGACGTTGGCCCCGCGTTACGGGTCTGACCTCTTAACTCTCAGGTTGCTTTCGCTTTTGCAGTGGGGTGATCCCGTTTTGCGGGACCGCTCCGGTCGAGGAGGTTGACGGGCTTTGCCAGGCCCGCTCACTCCCCGCAATCCCGCCTCCCTTGCGCGCCCTGCTCGTGCGAGCGAGCGGGGCCTTTTGGCGGGGTGGGCCCGCCGGGAAACGCGACTGCGTTCTGGTCTGCGCAGTAGCAACCAAAACCCTCTGGGGTAACTGCGTCGGCGCGCAGGTCGAAACCTCCTGCGGGCCTGACTCGGCTCGTGCGCGGTTTCTAATCGCGCCTTGCCGCTCAGCTCCTGATTCGTGCTAACCTGGCTCGGACACGACTCCGGCCAGAGGAGCTGGTGATATCTGCCTGCCACCTCGCTTGCGCGCGTGGAGGGGAGGGCGACACCAGCTGTCGCCGACCTTTCCCCGGTCACCCGGGATTATCCCAGTCGTGCTCTCGGCGGGTTTTTCATACCGCCGCACTGCGACTGTTCTATCAAGGAACGGGACGACGTTGCGCAGTCGTTGCCGGAAAAAGAAGCCTTTGTTCTTCACAATTTTTTGCCCATGAAAACCGGTGAATAACTTGGGAGCAAAGTAGCTCACCGGTTGTTCACACCGCGGCGCGGAGCGCCACGAAGATCCAAGCTCCAATGAAACACCAAACACCCATCAATCGGACGGGCGGATTTTTGGAGGCTTAGGTTTTGAAAATTCACTGGAGCTTGGAGGTCGGAAGCTGGAGCTTATCCCGTTCATGCCTTCTCCGCGCGAACTACCCGTCTACGAACTCGAGTCCGCCGTCGTGGCCTCGCTGCGCGCGCAGGGGCGGTTGATCGTGCAGGCGCCGACGGGCTCGGGCAAATCGACGCAGATTCCGCAGATGCTGCTGGAGCACGGGCTGCTCGGCGCGGAAGGCCAGGTCGTGGTGCTGCAACCGCGAAGGATTGCCGCGCGGATGCTGGCGCGGCGGGTCGCGGAGGAAGTCGGAACGAAACTCGGTGAGATCGTGGGTTACCAGATTCGACTTGAGTCGCGCGTGAGCGAGCGGACGCGGATCCGTTTCGTGACGGAAGGCGTGCTGCTGCGGCAGATGTCGTTCGACGCGACCTTGCGCGGCGTCAGCGCGGTGATCTTCGACGAGTTTCACGAGCGGCATCTCTACGGCGACATCTCGCTGGCGCGGGCGATGCAGATTCAGCAAACGGTCCGGCCGGATCTGAAGATCGTCGTGATGTCGGCGACGCTGGATGCGGGCGCCCTCAAAAACTACCTGGCGCCCTGCGACGCGCTCGAATCGCAGGGCCGGAGTTTTCCCGTGCGGATCGAGTATCTGCCGAGGGCGGTGAATTTCGAGAACGAGCCGGTGTGGGACGTGGCGGCGCGTGAGTGCGAGCGCGTGGCGGGCGCGACCGGCGGCGACATGCTGGTGTTCATGCCGGGTGCGTATGAGATCGGCCGGACGGTGCAGGCAGTGCAGGGATCGCGCGCGCTGCGCGACTTCGTGTGTTTTCCGCTGCACGGCGAATTGCCCGCGGATCAGCAGGACCGGGCGGTCGCGCGCTACGACGCGCGAAAGATCATCGTGTCGACGAACGTGGCCGAAACCTCGCTCACGATCGACGGGGTGACGGCGGTGATCGACAGCGGACTGGCGCGCGTCGCGCGATTCGATCCGCATCGCGGGATCAACACGCTGCTGGTGGAAAAGATTTCGGCGGCGAGCGCGGATCAGCGCGCCGGCCGCGCGGGGCGGACGGCGCCGGGCGTTTGCGTGCGACTCTGGACGGAGCGCGAGCACGGGCAGCGCGCGCCACAGGAAATGCCGGAGGTGAAGCGGCTCGATCTCGCGGAGGTCGTGCTGACGTTGAAAGCGAGCGGGATCGAGGAGGTGGCGGATTTTCCCTGGCTGGAAAAGCCGGAGGCGAAGGCGTTGGAGCGGGCGGAGACGTTGCTGGCGGATTTGGGGGCGGTGGGAATGGTAGCGGCGGTCCATGACCGCCGGGGCGCGGAGGACGGCGGTCATCGACCGCCGCTACAAATTACCGAGGTCGGGCGGAAGATGCTGCGGTTTCCGGTGCACCCGCGGTATGCGCGGATGCTGCTGGCGGCGCAGGAGCGCGGCTGCGTGCGGCCGGTGGCGTTGATGGCGGCGCTGACGCAGGGGCGGAATTTTTTGCTGCGCGGCGTGCCGCGCGCGGTGGAGGACGCGCGCGAGGACGCGCTCGGCGAGGAACACGAGAGCGATTTTTTCCTGCTGATGCGCGCGTGGCGGTTTGCGGAGCGGGCGAACTTTTCGCTGGAGGCGTGCCGGCGGCTCGGAATCCACGCGCAGAGTGCGCGGCAGGTTGGGCCGTTGTTCGAACAGTTCCTGGGGATCGCGAAGGATGAAGGACTCGAGGTGGGCGAGCGGCGGACGGATGGCGCGGAGGTGCGGAAGTGCGTGCTCGCGGGATTTTCCGACCAGCTCGCGAAACGGCTCGATGCGGGGACGCTGCGGTGCGAGCTCGTGCACAAGCGGCGCGGGTTGCTGGCGCGGGAGAGCGCGATCCAGAAATCGCCGCTCTTCGTCGCGGCGGAGATCAGCGAGATCGAGGGACGCGGCGGCGAGGTGAACGTGCTGCTGTCGCTGGCGACGGCGGTGGAGGAGGCGTGGCTGAAGGAGATTTTTCCCGACGATTATCGCGAGGTGCGCGGCGTGGTTTACGACGAGCAGGCGAAGCGCGTGGTGTCGCGGCGCGAGCGGCGGTTTCGCGATCTCGTGCTCGAGGCGAAGGTGAGCAGCGAGGAGGCGCCGTTGAACGAGGCGGCGGCGTTGTTGACGAAGGAAGTGCTCGCGGGCCGGATCAAGCTCGAGGCGTGGGACGAAGCGGTCGAGCAGTGGATCACGCGCGTGAACCGGCTGGCGGAATGGTTTCCCGAACTCGAAGTGAATCCGCTGACGGAGGCGGACCGCGCGACGCTGATCGAGCAGATTTGTTATGGCGAGTTGAGTGCGCGCGACGTGCGCGAGAAGCCGGTGATGCCGATCCTGCGCGACTGGCTGACGGCGGAACAACTGGCGGTGCTCGACGATTACCTGCCGGAACGGCTCGTGATGGGCAACGGGCGGAAGTCGAAGTTGCGCTACGAGAAGGAAGGGCCGCCGATCTTGTCGGGCCGGATCCAGGAGCTGTACGGGATCGAGGGAAAATTCACGATCGGGCACGGACGCGTGCCCGTCAGGATCGAGGTGCTGGCGCCGAACCAGCGGCCGATCCAGGTGACGGACGACCTGGGTAATTTCTGGCGCGAGCAATATCCGAAGGTGAAGGCGGAGCTGTCGCGAAAATATCCCAGGCACGAGTGGAAATAGCGCGCCTTGGCGATTGCCGCGGCGAGGTCCGGGCGGTGGCGGCTTGTGTTTTTCGAGACGAGTGCGAGCCTTGGCCGATGGCTGACGAATCAGAGCGCCGGGATCCGTTTCGCCAGGCGCGGGAGCGCGACGGAATTTTGAAGTGCCCGTTCCAAGGCGAAGAGATCCCGATGATCCTGCGCCATGCAGACGTGCGGGCGGCGGCGAAGGACTGGCGGACCTTCAGCTCGGATGCGCCGTTTCGCGTGCCGATCCCGTCCGAAAAGGAGGTGCGCACGATGCGACAGCTGCCCATCGAGACAAATCCGCCGGAGCACACGGAATATCGCGAGATCGTCGAGCCGTTTTTCCAGCGAGCGAAGCAGCCGGAGGTGATTGCGAAGGTGGAGGCGTTGATCGGAGGGATGATCGACCGGGCGCTGGGGCGCGAATCGGTCGAGGTCGTGAACGAGTGTGCGCTGCCGATCCAGTCGCGGGCGCTGACTTACCTCTTGAATGTGCCGGAGTCGGACGCGGAAACGTGGATCGGGTGGGGCGTGCACGTGTTCAAGAGCAACGCCGGATTCAAGCGCGGCATCGTGCTCGAGGATTATTTGCGCGAGCGGTTCGATCGCGCGGAGGCGGATCCGGCGGACGACTTTTTCAGTGCGCTTACGCGGGCGACGTTTCGCGGGCGGAAGCTGACGCGCGAGGAAATGATGGGGTTTGCCAACCTGACATTCGCCGGCGGACGAGACACGATCATCCACAGCATCTCCGGCATCATTGCCTATCTCGGACGGAACGCCGCGACGCTCGAGTATTTGCGCGAGGATCCGAGGCGAATCGTGCACGCAGGCGAGGAATTTTTCCGGGTGCTGATGCCATTGACGCACATCGGGCGAGTCTGCCCGGTCGACACGGATGTGCACGGCGTGCCGGTGCAGGCCGGCGGGCGCGTCTCGCTGGCCTGGGCGTCGGCGAATTTCGACGGAAGCGTCTTCGATGCGCCGCACGAGGTGCGGCTCGACCGAAAGCCGAATCCTCATCTGGCGTTCGGCTTCGGGGCGCACCTTTGCCTCGGTGCGTCGCATGCGCGGTTGATCGTGCGCACGTTGCTCGAAGTGCTCGCGCGGCGTGTGGAGCAGATCACGGTGATCGAGGCCCAAGAGCACATCGAGCACGAGACCCGTTACGAACGCGCCAACGGCTACGACGTGCTGCGCGTCGCTTTCAAAGCGAGGTGAGCAACGGGCGTGTCGCCCGGCGGGGGCCGGACGGGCCGCGTCCGCCGCACTGTGCTTCGATCATCGATTGTCGTCGTCGCGATGGTCCTTGTCCTTGCGACGCTTGTCGTCGCGGTGGTCGTTATCGGCGTGGTGCACCTCCACCTTTCCGCTTGATTGCGGGTGCCACGTGCGCGGGTAGGAGTGAACGATCTCGCTGTGGTGATGCTCGGGCGAATCGTGGAAATTCATCTGCACGGAAACGCTGTTCTGCGCAAAACCGTGCGGGGGCGCCGAGTGACGAACCCACCGGTCGTGGTCACGATAGACGTAAACGTGATGGACCGGGCTGTAGTAGACCTCGTAGGCCGGATAATAGACATAGTCGTCGGTGTCGTAGTAGGCCACGCCGCCGGCGGCGTAACCGGTGTCGGCGGAGGTGGCGCAGCCGGCCAGCGCGGTGAGCGCAGCGACGGCGAGGAAAGCCGGGAGCATGATGGCGGCGGAGCCGCGAAGAACAGGGGTGTTCATATGCAACGGACACCGCGATGCGTTGGGCGGTTCGCGCGGCGTCGGGCGGAGCCCGGAGGTTTTCCCCCGCGTCGGAGGCTGGGGGAAAATCTCAAGCGGCGCTCAGGCGATCGCGGACGCGCGGACGCACCGGCTCAGTCGACGGCAAACCGGAAGAAATCGCGGTAAAGGATGATTTTGAAATCGGCGGCATCCTTCACATAGAGCCGCACATCATAGCGGCCGCGCTGGAGAAAAATGCCGAGGTCGGCGACGTAGCGGCCGGACGCGTCGGTTTTGATGTCGAGGAAATCGTAATATTTTTCGCGTTCGTTGCCGGGAACCGGAGTCGGCAGGAGGTCGTTGCCGGCTTTTTGGGGATTGCCGTTGAGCGTGAGGAGGTAGGCGTGATTGGGCGCCAGATCGTGCAGCTCGAGGTGGCAGGCGAAGCCGCGGGGAAAGCGGCGGTGAAAGCGAACCATCCCGCCGCTTTGGCTGCTGACGGTCTTGCCCCAGGCCGGCGGGTTGACGAGTGGGAGCCCGGCCTCGAGCGGTGCGTCGCCATCACGGTCGCCGCGGTAGTCGCGAAAGAAAGCGGCCTGGGCCGGGTCGCCGGGAGCGGGATCGGTATCGACGCGGCGGCTGTCGCTCACGCCAAACACGGCGAGTGGCTCCGCCAGTGCGGTCGTGCCGAGAAACAGCGTGAAAAGCGCGGTGGCGGCGAATTTCATGGGCCGCGAGGATAAACGAGCCGGAGGGGACGGGGAACGCATTTCTTGGATTTTCCGGCGGGCCGGCCGAATATCGCGGCCGGGCGAGCGGTCGATGGCGGCGAAAACGCGCGTGCTCGGGGCTTGACAGTGCGGCGGCGGGAAGGTCATTTCGTCGGCTTTTCCGAAGAAGAATCGCTCTCTCCAAGGCATCCGTATGGCACTCAAAATCCGTCTCACCAAAGTTGGCTCCACGCACCAGCCGCTGTATCGCGTCGTCGTTGCGGAGGCTCGTTCGCGCCGCGATGGCGATCCGGTCGAGTTTCTCGGCACCTACACGCCGCGGACCAAGGGCAACCCGATCAACCTCAAGCTCGATCGCGTGGACTACTGGCTGGCCAAGGGGGCGACGCCGACCAACACGATGCACGCGATGATCAAAAAGGTGCGGCGCGGCGCAACTGCGCAGGTCCCGGCGAGCGAGCCGGCGGCTCCGGCGAGCGCCTGAGGAGCTGAACCACAGAGGCACGGAGAACACAGAGTTTGCCGTCAGAGACGCGACCCTGGAATGCGAATTCCGGGGTTTTGTTTTTCTCTATGCTCTCTGTCTCTCTGTGGTTAGTGATTCATTCCATGCCGCTGAAGATCGATGTCCTGACGCTTTTCCCGCGGATGCTGGACGGGTTTTTGTCCGAGAGCATCCTCGGCAAGGGCATCGCGGCCGGGCTGCTGTCGGTCAGCGTGCATGATTTGCGCGCGTGGACGACGGACAAGCACCGCACGGCCGATGACCGGCCGTTTGGCGGTGGGGCGGGGATGGTGATGAAACCCGAGCCGGCGTTCGCGGCGATCGAGCAATTGCAGACGCCGGGCTGCCGGCGGATTTACCTGACGCCGGAGGGCGTGCCGTTTTCGCCGGAGCTGGCGCTGGAACTTTCGCAACAGCAGCACCTCGTGATGTTGAGCGGACACTACGAAGGGATCGACCAGCGCATCCGCGACGGCGTGATCGACCAGGAGATCAGCATTGGCGATTACGTGCTGACCAACGGCACGCTCGCGGCGGCGGTGGTGATCGATGCGCTGGCGCGTTTCATTCCCGGCGTGCTCGGGGAGGAAAAGTCGTTGACGCACGAATCCTTCACCCGCAAGTTGCTCGACTTTCCTCAATACACGCGTCCCGCGGAATTCCGCGGCATGTCCGTTCCGGAGGTCCTCCTCTCGGGCAATCATGCCGAAATCGAGAAGTGGCGGCACGCGCGACAGATGGAAAAAACCCGCCAAGTCCGACCCGATTTACTCAAGTCACAGGAGCCAAAGCCATGAACCCGATCATCCACGAGATCACCGCCGAGCAGGTGAAAAAAGACATCACGCCGTTCAAAGTCGGCGACGGCGTGCGCGTGCACACCAAGGTCCGCGAAGGCGACAAGGAGCGCGTGCAGATCTATTCCGGCATCGTGATCGCGCGGAAAGGCCACGGCATCCACGAGACGTTCACCGTCCGCCGCATCAGCTACGGCGAGGGCGTCGAGCGCGTGTTTCCGGTGAACTCGCCGAACATCGAGAAGATCGAGGTCGAGCGCGAGTCCGAGGCGATGCGGGCGCGGCTTTACTACCTGCGCAACCGCACCGGCAAGGCGGCGGTCGCGATCAAGGAGAAGGACCGCGCGGCGGAGATCCACGCGCAGCACGAAGCCGCCAAGGCCGCGAAGGCCGAGCCGGCGAAGGCTGCGGAGCCCGCGGGCGCGTCGAGCTGATCGCCGACGAGCATCGAGATTTTGAAGGCGAGCCGGCGATGGCTCGCCTTTTTTGTTGGTCGAATGGAGCCGCGGCACCGCGGCGCCGAGGGCGCGATAAACCGCGGTGCGGGCGCGTCGGCTCCCGTCGGGTGACCTGGCGGATGCGCGACCCGAAAAGTCGTTTCCTGCGAATCGTCACATGTTGCACGGAAATTCTGCTTCCCCGGTTGCGTGGCGGGCGCTACGTCTAATCGTTCCTCGTCATGACGCTGCAAACCGACATTCTCACCACCGCCGCCACGCAAGCCCGCGGGCTCGCCATCGACGCCGTCCACAAAGCCGGCATCGGCCATCTCGGCCTCCCGCTCGGCTGCGCCGAAATGGGCGCCGTGCTCTACGGCCACGCGCTGGTGCACAATCCCGAGCAGCCCCGCTGGCTCAACCGCGACCGCTTCGTGCTTTCCGCGGGCCACGGCTCGATGTTCCTCTACGCGTGGCTCCATTTGAGCGGTTACGCGCTGTCGCTGGATGACATCAAGGGCTTCCGCCAGCTCCATTCGAAGACGCCGGGCCATCCGGAATTCGGCGACACGCCCGGCGTGGAGTGCACGACCGGTCCGCTCGGCCAGGGTGTGGGCAACGCCGTCGGCATCGCGGTCGCCGGCCAGATGGCGATGGCGCGGTTCAACACGCCGGAGCATCCGATCTTCGACTATCATGTGATCTGCCTCGCCGGCGACGGTTGCATGCAGGAGGGCGTGGCGATGGAGGCGGTCGAGTTCGCCGGGCACCAGAAGCTCGACAACCTGATCCTTATTTACGACTCGAACGACGTCACGCTCGACGCGCAGGCGGAGAAGACGCAGAGCGAAAACACCGGCGCGCGGTTCAAGGCGATCGGCTGGGACGTGCAGACGATCGACGGCCACGACATGGCCGCGTTCCTGAAGGCATTGAACAAGGCCAGGCGCGCCACGAGCGGAAAACCGCAGTTCATCATCGCGAAGACCATCATCGGCAAAGGCATTCCCGAGGTGGCCGGCACGTGGAAAGCACACGGCGAGGGCGGCGCGAAGTTCGCCGACTCGGCGCGCGCGGGCCTCGGCCTGCCGGCCGACCAGCATTTTTTCGTGAGCGACGAGGTGCGCGCGTATTTCGCGGGCCACAAGGCGCGGCTCGTGCGCGCCTACAAGCGCTGGACGAAAACCTACCAGGCCTGGGCCGCCGCAAACCCGGAAAAGGCCGCGCTGCTCGACTCGCGCAACACCGGGCCGAGCGCCGCCGCGTTGCTCGAAAAAATTCCGCTTTTCCCCGCCGATGCGAAGCTCGCCACGCGGGCCGCGGGCCGGGACGTGCTTCAGCCGATCGCTGACGCCGACCCGCTGCTCATCGGCGGCAGCGCCGATCTCTACGGCTCGACCTACAATTACATCAAGGCGGACCAGGATTTCGATCCGTCGAACCGGGCGGGGCGCAACATCCGCTTCGGCATCCGCGAGCACGGCATGGCCGCGATCGCGAATGGTTTCGCCTACGACGGAATTTTTCGGCCGAGCATCGCGACGTTTCTGGTGTTCGCCGACTACTCGCGTCCGTCGATGCGGCTGGCGGCGCTGGCGAAACTGCCGGTGATTTATATCTACACGCACGACTCCGTCGGCGTGGGCGAGGACGGGCCGACGCACCAGCCGGTGGAAACGGTTTCCTCACTCCGGCTGATTCCGGGCTTCGATGTGATTCGTCCGGCCGATCCCGAGGAGGTGGCGGGCGCGTTCACCGCGGCGATGGAACGCACCGACGGGCCGACGCTGCTTGCGCTCACGCGCCAGGGCGTGCCCTTGCTGAACGACGTCGGCGCGCATGAGCGCCGCGCCGGCGTGCTGAAAGGCGGCTACGTGGCCGTGCAGGAAACGGCGCCGCTCACGCATATCCTCCTCTCGTGCGGCAGTGAACTACAGCTGGCGGTGACCGCCGCGAAAATTCTCGGGCCGGGCACGCGCGTGGTCTCGATGCCGTCGTTTTTGCGCTTCGACCGCCAGTCGGCGGAGTATCGCGAGAGCGTGCTGCCGCCGTCCTGCCGCAAGCGCGTCGCGATCGAAGCGGGCGTCACCGGCCTGTGGCGAAAATACGTCGGGCTCGACGGCGCCGTGGTCGGCATTGAGCGTTTCGGCCTGAGCGCACCGGCGCCGGCGGTCTTCAAGGAACTCGGCATCACGGCCGACGCGGTCGTCGCGGCGGCGCGGAATCTTTGATTCCGTCACACTGGATCGCAGGAGCGACATGATCGCTCCGGCGATTTTCGTTTCATATCCCGCTCCGGCGGCTGCTGCTGGTTGCGTGAGTTACGAATCGGGGAAATTCCTTCGGGATCGCGATAGGTCGCGCTCTGCCAGTTATTAGAGGCCCGGTCGACAAAATCAGTTTTCAAGCTTTCGCGGAAATTTAACATCTGGCGCTTGCCTTTGTCGTTAGGACCCTAACTATGCGCGCCCTTCGCACCGACGATGGCCTTTCTGCTCCTCCATAATCTTCCCCGTTACGAGTGCCTGCTCGAGGCGGCGAAGCAGTTTCCCGACCTCGACCCGACGGCGACGGAGGCCTTCCTGCATTTGCTGCGCGCGGGCGACGAGGCGTTTCGCGCCGTCGAATCGCATCTGGCAACGCACCGGATTTCCCAGGGCCGTTTCATGGTGCTGATGCTGCTGTTCGACAAGCTGACCGGTTGTCCGCAGTCGCGCACGCCGGCGGAGCTCGCGGACCTGTCGCGGGTGACGCGGGCGACCATGACGGGGCTGATCGACACGCTCGAACGCGACGGACTCGTGACGCGCGAGCCGGATCCGAAGGATCGCCGGATGCTGTCAGTGACGCTCACCGACAAGGGGCGCGCGCTGCTCGAGTCGATCCTGCCCGAGCATTTCAAGCGAATGACCGCGCTGCTGCAGCCGTTGAACCAGGCCGAGCGCCGCACGCTCGCGCAGTTGCTGGCGAAGGTGACCGTCCCCGCCGGGCCGGGCGAGTCCGACGCCGTGGCCAAATCGGCCTGATTTCAATTTCCGCTTCCGCACTCCGAACCCTTCCATACTCGACTCATGATCAAGAAAATCTCCCTGACCACACTTGGCATCATCGTGATCGTTGGTGCGCTCGTCGGCATCAAGATGCTTCAATTCCGCGCGATCGGCGCAACCTACGCCCACATGGTGCCCCCGCCCGAAACGGTCACGGCGGCCACGGTCAAGGCGGAGGACTGGATCAACACCGTCTCATCCACGGGCTCGATCGCAGCCGTGCAAGGCGTGACCATCGGCGCCGAGGTCGCGGGCAAGGTGGCAAAGATCGCCTTTGAGCCGGGCGCGCGCGTGGAGGCGGGCGACCTGCTGGTGAAGCTCGACACGTCGACCGAGGAAGCGCAGCTCCAGGCCGCCGAGGCCAGCGCGGCGCTCGCGAAGGCCAACGCGGACCGGGCCCGCGAGCTCGCCGGCAAGCAGACGATCTCCCAGGCGGAACTCGATGCGGCCGAGGCGCAGTTCAAGCAGGCGTCGGCCCAGTCGGAGCAGATTCGCGCCGTGATCGCCAAGAAGTCGATCCGGGCGGCGTTCGGCGGCCGGCTGGGACTCCGGCTCGTCAACCTCGGGCAAATCCTGAAGGAGGGCGACGCGATCACGACCTTGCAGACGCTCGACCCGGTCTACGTGAATTTCTCCCTGCCGCAGCAGAACCTGCCGGTGCTGGCGCCCGGCACCGCGGTCCATGTCACCACGGATGCCGCGCCGAATGAAGTATTCGAAGGCAAGATCAACGCCATCAGCCCGGAGGTCGACACGGCGACGCGCAACATCCGCGTGCAGGCCACCGTGGCCAACAAGGCGGAGAAGCTGCGCGGGGGCATGTTTGCCAATGTCGAGGTCGTGTTGCCCAGCGTGGACCACGTCCTGGCGATCCCCGAGACGGCGGTCCTCTATGCGCCCTACGGCGATTCGGTCTTCGTGATCGACGAAAAAAAGGACCCGAAGAGCGGCAAAGTGGAAAAGGTCCTCCGCCAGCAATTCATCCGCCGGGGCGAAAGCCGCGGGGATTTTGTCGCGATCGCCGACGGCCTGAAGGCCGGCGAACAGGTCGTGACCAGCGGAGTGTTCAAGCTCCGCGCCGGCATGCCGGTGGTCATCGACAACACGCTTGCGCCCGACGCAAAACTCAACCCGAAGCCGGAGAACACCTGAGCCATCCGTCCGATGGAGGCGTGGCGCCCTCGCCGCGCGTTCGTCAAGATGCGCAGTGAGGGCACCGCGCCTCCAGCCCACATCCACACGTCATGAAAACCTCTTTCACCGACACCTTCATCCGGAAACCCGTGCTGGCGATCGTCGTCAGCGTGGTCATCATCATCGCCGGCTTGCAGGCCTGGCGGACACTGTCCATCCGCCAATACCCGCACAGCGAGAATTCCTCGGTCGTGATCACGACCGTTTACGTCGGCGCCAGCGCGGATCTCGTCCGCGGCTTCGTCACGACGCCCCTCGAACAATCGATCGCCTCGGCCGAGGGCATCGACTACATCGAATCGAAGAGCCTGCTCGGGCTCTCGATGATCACGGCGCGGTTGAAGCTCAATTACGACCGCACGAAGGCGCTGACCGACATCACCGCGAAGGTGAACCAGGTCCGCAATTTCCTCCCGCCGGAAGCCGAGGTGCCCTCGATCAGCGTGCAATCAGCCGATTCGCAGCAGGCCGCGGCCTACCTGAGCTTCAACTCCAAGATTCTCTCGCAGGCGCAGATCACCGACTACCTCACGCGCGTCGTGCAACCGCGGCTCGCCTCGGTGCAGGGCGTGCAGCGCGCGGACATCCTCGGCGCGCGCACGTTCGCGATGCGCATCTGGCTGAAACCCGAAAAAATGGCGGCGCTGCACGTGAGCCCCGCGCAGGTGCGGGCGGCGCTCGCGGCGAACAATTATCTCGCGGCCGTCGGCAGCACGAAAGGCTCGCTCGTCCAGGTCAACCTCACGGCGAACACCGACCTGCACACGGTCGATGAGTTCAAGGAGCTGGTCATACGCTACGTCGACGACACGACCGTGCGGCTCAAGGATGTTGCGGACGTCGAGCTCGGCGCCGAGGACTACGACACGCGGGTGCGGATGAGCGGCCAGACGGCCGTGTTCATGGGCATCTATCCGCTCCCGGACGCCAACACGATCGACGTGGTTAAACGCGTGCGGCAGGAACTCGACGCCGTCAAGGAAGGCCTGCCCGCCGGTCTCGAGGCGAGCGTCGGCTACGATGCGTCGGCCTACATCAGCAATGCGATCAGCGACGTCACCCACACGCTGATCGACACGCTGCTGATCGTGATCGTGGTGATTTTCCTTTTCCTCGGCTCGATGCGTTCGGCGCTCGTGCCGATCGTGGCCATCCCGGTATCGCTGATCGGCGGCGTGTTCCTGATGGAGGCCTTCGGCTTCACGCTCAATCTGCTCACCCTCCTCGCGATCGTGCTCTCGGTCGGCATCGTGGTGGACGACGCGATCGTCGTGCTCGAGAACGTGGAGCGGCTGATGAGCGAGGAGAAGATGAGCGCGCGGCAGGCGGCGGTCGCCTCGATGTTCGA
>DASZPP010000114.1:0-7870 GCA_035549975.1 Opitutus sp. | reverse complement strand
AGCTTCGTGATCACATCGCCCGACTTCAGCCCCGCCTTGTCCGCCGGGCCGCCGCGCGAGACATCCGCCACGATCGCGCCTTCATGATTCTTCACGTTGAATTCGTCCGCCAGCGCCGGCGTGATGTCCTGCACCGTGACGCCGAGGAAGCCGCGCACGACTTTGCCCTTCGTGACGAGCTGCTCCATGACGTTCTGCGCCATGTCGGACGGGATCGCAAAACCGATCCCCTGAAATCCGCCGCTGCGGCTCAGGATCGCGGTGTTGACGCCCACGAGCCGGCCGTCCGCATCGACGAGCGCGCCGCCGGAATTGCCCGGGTTGATCGCCGCGTCGGTCTGGATGAAATCTTCGTAACCGAGCCCGGACGTCGCGCGCCCCAGGCCGCTCACCATGCCGCTCGTCACAGTCTGGCCGATGCCGAACGGATTGCCGATCGCCAGCACGCGGTCGCCGACCTGCAGTTTTTCGCTGTCGGCAAACGTGATCGCCGGCAGGTTCTTCGCGTCGACCTTCACCACGGCGATGTCGCTTTCCGGATCCGTGCCGACGACCTTGGCCGTCAACTCGCGGCCATCATTCAGCGTCACCTTGATCACGTCGGCCCCGTGCACGACGTGGTTGTTCGTCAGAATATAACCGTCCGGGCTCACGATCACGCCCGAGCCCAAGCCTTCCTCGGGCGGCTGCAGGACCGTACCGCGCCGGCCAAATTGGTGGCCGAACTGGTCGCCGAAAAACTGGCGGAACGCCGGGCTGTCGAAGAACGACGGCCCGTCGCCGGCCGGCACGCGCTTCGCGCGCTCCGTCACGAGCACCTTCACGACGCTCGGCGCGACCCGCTTCACGACCGGCGCGTAGCTCGCCCCGAGCGCGCCGCTGATCGCGGTGATCGGGCGATCGTCGACCTTCACATTGACGGTTGGGCTGGCGTTCAGTGCGGTCGTCGACCACACGAGCCCGCCGGCCGCCACAAGCGCGAGGGCACTCAACGCCGCCCTCCGCCGAATTTGGGAAAACTTGTTGGGATTCATGGGAAAATTGCTGGGCAATGGTTTCGATTGGGATTTTGGACGCCGCCATCATCGCACACCCGCCCTTCGCGCCGCTTGCCGGAATCTTACAAATTTGAAGGCTTCTCGCGTCCGGGAACCGCCGGATCGCCGCGTCGGAATTCGACCGGGCCAAATCCCAAGCTGGCGCTCGCCGCCGCCCCTGCTATCTTCAGCGTCGCCCGCCCATGACGACCTATCTCGGATTCGCCCTCGAAACCGTCGTCATCCTCTTCCTCATCGCCGCCAACGGCTTTTTCGTCGCCGCCGAGTTCGCGCTCGTCAAGGTCCGCACCAGCCAGCTCCGGCCGCTCGCGAAAAAAGGCGGCTGGCGCGTCCGCACCGCGCTCCGCGCCACCCAGCGCCTCGACGCCGCCCTCTCGGCCACGCAGCTCGGCATCACGCTCGCCAGCCTCGGCCTGGGCTGGCTCGGCGAACCCTTCGTCGCCGGACACCTCGCGCCGCTGCTTCACCGCCTCGGCTTCACCGACGCCGGCACGATTCATACGGTCGCCTTCCTCGCGGCCTTCACCCTGGTTGCGTTCTTCACCGTGATTTTCGGCGAACTCGGCCCCAAGGCCCTGGCCATCCAGCACGCGAAGGGCGTCGCACTCTGGGCCGCCGCTCCGCTCTGGGCCTTCTATTATCTCTTCTTCCCGTTCATCGGGCTGATCAACGTCACCGCCAATTTCCTGCTGCGCCGCGTCGGGCTCGACTTCTCCACCGACGGCGACCGCGCGTTCAGCGCCGACGAGCTCGAATACGTCCTCAGCCACGCCCGCCACTCGCATCCGGGCGACGCGCTCGTCAACCGCCTCATGGTCCAGGCGCTCCGCGTCCGCGAGACGTTCGCGCAACAAATCCTCCTTCCGCGCGAGCAGGTCGTCGCGCTCTGGCTCGACCGCCCGCTCGCCGAAAACCTTCGCATCGCGCAGACCAGCGGCTTCAGCCGATTCCCCGTTTGCCGCGGCTCGATCGATCAAGTCGAGGGCATCCTCCTCGTCCGCGAATGGCTCTGGCAAATCCAGGCCCTCGGTCCCGAGGCGCCGTTCGAGCCGCTCGTGCGCCCCGTCGTCACCTTCGAGCTCCGCACCCCGCTCCCGGTCATGCTCGAACGCTTCCGCCTCGCCCGCAGCCATCTCGCGATCGTCAACGACGCGGACAAAAAACTCGCCGGCATCGTGACCTTCGAGGACGTCATCGAGGAAATCGTCGGCGACATCCGCGACGAGTTCGACCTCGGCAGCGGCCCGGTCTTCGACCGCACGGACCGCTCGATCACCGTCATCGGCGCGCTCACGTTGCGCGAGCTGCAGGCCGAAACCGGCTGGCCCCTCGAATGGCAGCCGCGCGAAACCGTCGCCGCCTGGTTCGTCCGCAACCTCGGCCATCCGCCCCGGCGCGATGAAACCACCACGATCGGCGACTACAAACTCACCGCGCTCGACGTGAACCCGGAGCGCCCCCGCCGCGTCCGCGTCGACCGGCTCGAATCGCCGATCGACGGGAACTCTTCCGGCCTCTGAACATCTTCCCGGCACGAAGCGAACCCCGGCGATATCTTCGCGAAAATGCGTCCGTCCCAACGCCTCACCTTATCATGATCCCCACCCAATGCGCCGCGCTGACCCGAACGGCCTGGGTCGCGCTCGGGCTCGTTGCCTTCGTGCCGCTGGCTCGATCCGGGCCGCCCTTCGCCACCGACGATCCCGAGCCCGCGGACTTCCGGCACTGGGAATTCTACCTCGCGTCGCAATACGAGCACGGCGGCGACGGCGCGGCCGGCACGCTGCCGCACATCGAGCTCAACTACGGCGCCGCGCCGAATCTCATGCTGCACGCGATCGTGCCGATGGCGTTCGACGCTCCCGCCGGCGGCCCGCGCGAATACGGAATCGGCGACATCGAGCTGGGGGCGAAATATCGTTTCGTCGGCGAGACGGACGATCGCCCGCAGATCGGCGTCTTCCCGCTCGTCGAGCTGCCGGCCGGGGACAGCGCGCGCGGCCTCGGCAGCGGCCACACCGAGGTGTTCCTGCCGGTCTGGCTCCAGAAGAGCTTCGGCCCGTGGACGACTTACGGCGGCGGCGGATATTGGCGCAATCCCGGCGCCGGTAATCGCGACTGGTGGTTCACCGGCTGGCTGCTTCAGCGGCAGGTGCGGGACAACCTCGCGGTCGGCGCGGAGATTTTTCACGAAACCGCGCAGGCCGTCGGCGGCAGCTCGGACACGAACGCGAACCTCGGCATCGTGTGGGACCTCGACAAGACCCGCCACATCCTCGCGTCCGTCGGGCACACGCTGCAGGGGCCCGACGGCTATCAGGCCTACCTCGCCTTCCAGCTCACGTTCGGTCCGGGCGAATAATCGCGCGGTGTCCGTCGCATGACCAGGCTCGATCGCTGCCCCGAAATTGCCGGCGCGTTTCTCAAGCTCGGCTGCATTTCGTTCGGCGGCCCCGTCGCCCACCTCGGTTACCTGCGCGAGGAGTTCGTCACGCGCCGGCGGTGGCTCGATGACGCGGCCTACGCGGACCTGGTGGCGCTCTGCAATTTTCTCCCCGGCCCCGCCAGCAGCCAGGTGGTCTTTGCTCTCGGCCTGAAACGCGGCGGCCTCGCCGGCGGCTTCTTGGCCTCGCTCTGCTTCACCCTGCCGTCGGCCGCCCTGATGATCCTCTTCGCCTATGGCGTCACCGCGATCGGCGACTTGCGCCACGCGGGCTGGCTGCACGGTTTGAAGCTCGCCGCGGTCGCCGTCGTGGCCCAGGCGGTGTGGGGCATGGGCCGGCGGCTCTGTCCCGACCGCGCGCGGGTGACGCTCGCGCTGGCGGGCGCCGCGGTGTTGCTGGTGCGGCCCGGCGCGGCCGCGCAGGTCGGCGTGATCGCCGCGGGTGCGCTTCTCGGCTGGGGGCTGTTCCGCCGCGCGATTTCCGTCCCGCCCGAAGCCTCCACCACGCTCGCGCGCCAGCACGTCTGGGCCGCGGGCACGCTTGTGGCCTGGGGCGCTCTGCTTTTTGTCCTCCCGCTTCTCGCCGCGGGCACGGGCGCGAAATCATTCGCCGTTTTCGACGGCTTCTATCGCGCAGGCTCGCTCGTGTTCGGCGGCGGACATGTCGTCCTGCCGCTCCTGCGCGCGGAGGTCGTGCCGCCGGGCTGGGTGCGGGATGACGTATTCCTCGCCGGCTACGGTGCGGCGCAGGCCGTGCCGGGACCGCTGTTCACGTTCGCCGCCTACCTCGGGACGATCATCCGCGGTGGTGCGCACGCGTGGCTCGGCGGGCTATGGTGCCTGCTCGCGATTTTCCTGCCGGCCTGGATGCTGATCGGCGGCGCGCTGCCGTTCTGGCACCTGTTGCGCGGCAAGGCGTGGATGCAGGCCGCCCTGCGCGGCGCCAGCGCCGCCGTCGTCGGCGTGCTGCTCGCCGCGCTCTACAACCCCGTGTGGCGGGAGGGCGTCACCAACGCCCGCGATGTCGCTGCCGTCATCGTCGCCTTCGCCGCCCTCGAATTCTGGCGCCTCCCGCCGTGGCTCATCGTCATCGCCGCGGCCGCCGCCGGCGAGTGGCTGCTTTGAGGCCACCCAAATTCGCCGCCCCAAGGATTGGGCGGAGCGGAGGCGACCCGATTGCCGATCGCCGCGGAGGGCGCCGGCCGCCGGTGCCCGCTTGCATGCCGGCGCGCGCCCGCTTCATTCGACATTCGCCATTTTTCATTCGTCATTTCCGTCATGCCCATTCCCGTCACCGTCCTCACCGGCTTCCTCGGCGCCGGCAAGACCACGCTCCTCAACCGCATCCTCACCGAACGGCACGGCAAGAAACTCGCCGTGATCGAAAACGAGTTCGGCGAGGTCGGCGTGGACAACCAGCTCGTGATCGAATCCGAGGAGGAGTTGTTCGCGATGAACAACGGCTGCCTCTGCTGCACCGTCCGCGGCGACCTCATCCGCATTCTCGGCCGGCTGCGCAAGCGCAAGGACCCGCTCGACGGCATCCTCATCGAGACCACCGGCATGGCGAATCCCGCGCCCGTCGCCCAGACGTTCTTCACGGACGACGAGATGCGCTCCGCGTTCCGTCTCGACGCCATCGTCACCGTCGTCGACGCGAAGCACATCCTCCAGCACCTCGACACCGAGGACGAGGCCCAGAAGCAGGTCGCCTTCGCCGACGTGATCCTGCTCAACAAAACCGATCTCGTCACGCCCGCCGAGCTCGACGCGCTCGAGGAACGCATCCACCGCATCAACGCCGTCGCGAAAATCCACCGCACGAAAAACTGCGACATCCCGCTCGACCGCGTCCTCGACGTCGGCGGCTTCAACCTCGGCCGCGCCACCGAGCTCGACGCGAAATTCCTCGAGCCCGAATATCCGTTCGAATGGGCCGGCGCCTACGAACTGCCCGCCGGCACGCACGAACTCGTCATCGGCCACGACCACGACGAAGAATGCGATCACGACCACGATCACGCGCACGACGGCCATGATCACCATCACCACGGCAACGAGAACGAACTCGACGTCGTGGTGATGCCCGTGAAATCCCTCGCCGATCCCGACCTCTCGGCCGCGACCGAAGCCGCCGTCACCGTCTTCGCCGACTGGGAAAACCGCGTGAAGCCCGGCGAGCCCGTCACTCCCGGCGGCACGCTGCACCGCCTGCTGCTCGACGACGGCCACGGCCATTATCCGCTGAAAATCTCCGCGCCTGGTCACTATCTCGTCTTCGAAGGCTGCGGCGAGGAGCCGCTGCACATCCACGTGAACGGCGACGTTTCAAAACCGGTCTGGCAGCGCGATTTTCACCACCAGCATTCGCACAACGACGCCGTCGGCTCCGTCGGCATCAGTGCGCCCGGTGACCTCGACGGCAAGCGGCTCAACGACTGGATTGGCGAACTCCTCCGCACGAAGGGCGGCGACATCTATCGCATGAAAGGCGTCCTCGCCGTCAAGGGCTCGAACAAGCGCCTCGTGTTTCAGGGCGTGCACATGCTCTTCGACGCGAAGTTCGATCGCGAGTGGAACGGCGACGCCCGCCAGAACACCCTCGTCTTCATCGGCAAGAATCTCGACCGCGCCGCGCTCACGGAGGGTTTCAACACCTGCCTCGCAAACTGATCCCGTTACCGCCGCACCGTCGCTCCGCCGGCGGGACAGGCGAGGAACAGTTCGCGCAATCGCAGGATCGGCCGGTCGGGTTTTTCCGGGCGATCGACCATGCTCAACGTGAGGTCGAAGGCCAGGCGCGCTCCATCGCTTTGCGCGCCACTGCGCGAACGCGGGTCGCTTTGCGCCAGCCATGTTTCGATCTGGGCGGCGACGAGCCGCGCCCATTTCCGGATTTCCGACGGATGCCGGCTCGCCGACAACAGCCACGAAGGCACCATCACGACCGGCACGCGCACCTCCGGCGCCCCCGGGCCCATGCCCGGCAGGCGGGACACAAACTCGACCTGCACGCGTCCCGCCAGCTTCGGCCCGCCGGCCTTCGGGCCCGGCGCGACCACGACGGCGACGAGCAATCGCGTCAGGCTGTCGTCGAGCGATCCCGGCCTCAGGTCGCCCCGCATGGAATCATCCAGCGGCGGCAGTTGCGCGATGTCGATCCGCAGTTCCCGATCGATGAAAGCCTCCACGCTCTCCGCCGCCCGCAAAGCGCGCGTCGGATAGTGAAACGCCCGCGCGATCGTGGCGTCGAAATTCCGGACCATCTGCAGCGAGCACCGCGCATCCGCCTGCCGCGTGATGTCAAAAGGTCCCGTCGTGATGCTGCCCGCGGCGAGCGGCGTCACGTCGCGGCGTTCTTCAAGCTCACCCAACGGTTCGATCGGCTCCGTCGCCGGCACCGCGAAATGCCGCGCCACGCCCTCCACCAGCGTGGCGAACGCCCGGATCGCATCACGCACGGCCGCGCCGGCGGGGACCACGGTTGCCCGCGCGGGCGGACGCAACCCCCGGTCCAGCTCGATGACGATGGCGGGCAACTTCATCCGGAAAATCACGAGCGCGTCCAGCAGGTCCGGACGCTGCTGCTCGACCGCCCGCGGCGGCGGGCCCGAGGTCGAAAGCTCGACGCCGAACCGCAACGTGTCCGCCGGCACCGGATCGGCCGCGTAATCGCATTTCAAGCGCCATGATCGCGCCGCCTCGATGCTTTCACCTTCGCCGGCCAGCCAGTCCTGTTTGAGCAACCGCGGCGGCTGCGGCACGGCCCGCCACGGCACGCGCGCCCGGAGCGGCGGCGCCGGCACGCTCGTGTCGGCATCCGTCACGAAACGCAGCGTCCGCCGTTTCCCGTCACCGTCCCGGCCGTCCAGCGAAATCGCATCGCAGCGAAACGACCCGGGCAATTCGAACGCGCCGCGGATTTCCTCCGCCCGCACACCGACGGGAAATGCCACCGGATTCTCCTGCGCGGCCATGCGAACCGAACTCGCGAGCACCGCGGGCGCCGACTTCGCCGCGGACACGAATCGCCCGTGCACCTCCAACGGTGACGCCGCCTCGGCATGGAGTCGAAGCATCGCCACCGCGCCAACGGCGTAAAAGTTTCGCAGGTCCGCCCGGCATGCCTCGGCCAACGCCGCCCGCGCCGCTTCAACCGCCGCGCGCCCGGGATCGTCCGCCGAGATCGCGACGACCCGCCCCGCGAGCAGCCGGGCTAGCGCCTCTTTCGCCGCGACGCAGCGTCCGACCGCCGCCGGCTCGATGAGCTCGGCCCGGAACCGGCGCTCCGGGGCGAGGAATGCCTCGAGGTCGCTGAGAAACTTCGCCAGTTCCACATCCAGGTCGAACTCCGCCACCGTCCAACTCT
>DASZPP010000113.1:0-5192 GCA_035549975.1 Opitutus sp. | reverse complement strand
CCTAACGAAAAAGTCCTCCTCCGTCAGTCCAAACGCCCGCATGCACTGCACGAGCAGCGCGATCAGCTCGATCTCCGCCTCCGGGCCGGTTTCGCCAAAAACATCCGCGTTAAACTGGAAGAACGCCCGCTCGCGTCCCTTTTGCGCCCGTTCGTAGCGATAGTATTCCGCGATGCTGAACCACTTGATCGGCCGCTTCAGCGCATTCGCTTTCGCGCCCACCATCCGGCACACCGTGGGCGTCATCTCCGGCCGCAGGGCGACCTCGCGTCCGCCCTTGTCGGTGAAGCTGAAAAGCTGCGCCTCGATCTCGTCGCCCGACTTCGCCCGGTAAAGGTCGAGCGGCTCCAGCACCGGCGCGTCGTATTCGGAAAATCCAAAGTTCGCCGCCGTCTGCCGCCAGATCCGGAAAATGTGGTTCCGGCGCGCAAACGCCTCGGGATAAAACTCGCGGAAGCCGGGAAGCGACTGAAACGTGGCCATCGGGCCAACATGGCCAGCCGCCCGCTCGCAGGGCGATGCTAATTTTTCGCCCTGCGCTCATGCCCGCCGCGACCCGCGGCCGCCCCGCTCACGCCAGGGTGGCCAAGTCGATCTTTTTCAATTGCTGCTTCAGAATCTTGCCTGACTTGAACTTCACGACCGCGCGCTGCGGGATCACGACTTCGGCTTCCGGCTTGTTCGGATTGCGGCCGATGCGCGCCTTCCGCACCTGCACTTCGAGCACGCCGAAATTACGCAACTCCACATTGCGGCCTTCTGCCAACGCCTTCTGGATGATGTCGAGCGTCAACTGCACGGACTCGACGACCTGTTTTTGCGGAAACCCGGTCTTCTTATAGATTTCCAACACTATCTCGCGTTTCGTCAGATTGGTGGACATAGTCTTCCTTTGTTTTTTCCGAAATGATTCGGTCGGCTTAAATTATTTTCACATCCGGAATTGCGTCAACCCCTTCCGCAGTTTTTTCCCACCCGTCAGGCTGAACCCTTATTCCAATCGATCGAAAAACCCGATGCCCGACCCTGCCGCCGTCAGCTCAATGTTCGCCCGGATCGCACGACGCTACGACCTCGCCAACCGCCTGCTGAGCCTCGGCCTCGATCGTTCCTGGCGCGCCCGCCTCGTGGCCGAAGTAGCGCGCCACTCACCCGCAGATGTGCTCGACCTGGCGACCGGCAGCGGTGATGTCGCGTTCGCCCTCGCCGCCCGCCTGCCCGCCACCACGCGCATCACCGGCGCCGATTTCTGCCAGCCGATGCTCGACGAAGCCGAAAAAAAACGCGCACCTCTCGGGCCGGCCCCAAACCTAATCTTCCAGCAGGCCGACGCGCTCGCGCTGCCCTTCCCCGACGACAGTTTCGATGCGATTACCATCGCGTTCGGATTGCGCAATCTCGCCGACCGCGATCGCGCGCTGCACGAAATGCGGCGCGTCCTCCGCCCCAGCGGGCGCGTGCTCATTCTCGAATTCTCGCAACCACACCGCTGGTTTCGCCCGATCTATTACTTCTATCTGAAGCGCCTTCTCCCCCGCCTGGCCGGCTTGGTGACCGGCGATCGCGCGGCCTACGAATACCTCAACGATTCCATTGAGCGCTTTCCCGGTCGCGACGCACTCGCGGACGAGATTCGCGCCGCCGGGTTCAATTCCGTCGACGCCCTTCCTCTCGCCCAGGGCGCCGTCGCATTGCACATCGCCGTCCGCTGACGAGTCGGCGTTCGCCCGCACGCAAACGTCAGCTAAACGACTTCCCGCAACCGCAGGTGCTCGTGGCATTCGGGTTCTTGATTTCGAATCCCTTGCCGTGCAGCCCGTCGTCGAAATCGATGCTCGATCCGTTCAAATATGCCAGGCTCGCCGGATCGATGAGCATCGGCACGCCTTCGCTCTCGAGTTCGGTGTCGTCGGGCTTCCGCTCGTCGAACGACATCCCGTATTGAAACCCCGAGCAGCCGCCCGATTCCACGAAGACGCGCAGCCGCTTCGCCGGCGCATTCAGCTCGGTCTGCATCGCGCGAACGCGGTCCGCCGCGCGCTGGGAAAGGGTGATCATGGCCGCAACCTAGGATCGGCCACCCCGCTGTCAAACCACCTCCACCCTGCGCGCAGCAACTTTCGGGCCGAACTCGCGATTGCACACTTGCCAGTCATATCGGCCGGGTTTTTTCTCCAGCCGTGCCGTCGATCAAACACGTTTTCAGCGAGATTCACTACGAGTTGGTGCGAAAGCTCGCGGAAGGCGGCATGGGGCTCGTTTACGAGGCGGAGCAGCTCGGCTCCGGGCGTTTTCGCAAGGTGGTCGCCGTAAAACTCATTCGCGAGGAATACTCGGCGATCGAGGAATTCCAGAAAAACTTCATCGGCGAGGCGCGGCTCGTCGCCGACTTGATTCACACCAACATCGTCCAGACCTACCATCTCGGCCAGGTCGGCGGACAGTATTTC
The DNA here is from genome assembly GCA_035549975.1 of Opitutus sp. Lineage (GTDB taxonomy): Bacteria > Verrucomicrobiota > Verrucomicrobiia > Opitutales > Opitutaceae > Opitutus. The sequence goes on along the minus strand of DASZPP010000113.1, from coordinate 2,742 downwards.
ATGGTCATGGAATACGTCCGCGGCGTGAATCTCGAGCAGTTCATCGAGCGCCATCGGGAGTTGAATCGTCCCGTGCCGGTCGACCTCGCCGCGTTCATCGTCTCGCGCGTCGCGCGCGGCCTCACCTATGCGCATCAAAAACGCGACCGCGAAGGGCGCCACCTCAACATCGTCCACCGCGACATCGGGCCGAAAAACATCCTCATGGCCTACGAGGGCGACGTGAAGCTGACCGACTTCGGCATCGCGAAGGCGCTCGACCTCATGTACAACGAGGAAGGCAAGGTGATCGCCGGCAAAGACGAATATCTTTCCCCCGAGCAGGCCAGCTATGCGATCACCGACGCCCGCGCCGATCTTTTTCCGCTCGGCATCGTGCTCACGGAAATTCTCCTCGGCCGAAACATCTTCCGTTCGAGCGATCGCACGCAGTCGCGCCGCAACATCCTCAACCTCGCGATCCCGCGCTTCGCCACCCTGCGGCCGGAGATCGACCCGCCGCTCGAGGCCGTCATCCAGAAGGCGCTGCAGCGCGACCGCGAGAAACGTTACCAGTCCGCGTCCGCGATGCTGACGGATCTCGAGATGTACCTCTACAGCGACCGTTACGGCCCGACCAACGAGAAGCTCGGCGTCTACCTCAAGGATCTGTTCGACGTGAGCGAAAGCATTTCCACTTCCCCGCCCTCTCAACCCCAACTGGTGCCCCCGCCCGTCCGATGATTCACCGATGCATTTGCCATCCAGACCATGAGCGGGCCGACCTTTAGTCACGATCTCCGGCAGCGGCAGACCCAGTCCCTCATCCTCGCGCCGCAGCTCCGGCAGTCACTGAAAATCCTGCAGGTCGCGGCCCTCGACCTTCGTTCGGTCATTCAGGAGGAATTGCAGGCGAACCCGACGCTCGAGGAGCTGCCGATGGACAACGAGTCCGTCGAAAAACCCGCCGAGCCCGGCACCGAATCCGCCAACGGCGACTCCGAGTCCGACGACGCGGCGCCCGCCTCCGCGCCGGATGAGCATCCCGCCCGCGAGGAGATGGACTTCACCAAGCAGTTCGAAATCCTCGGCAAACTCGACGAGGACTGGCGCGACCACATGGCCAACGCCGGCGGCGCGAGCGCCTTCACCCAGGAAGACGCCGAAAAGCGCCAGCACTTCTTCGATTCGCTGGTCAGCGAAACCTCGCTGCAGGAACACCTGATGCAGCAGGTCGTGCTCGCGGACGTCTCGCCCTCCGTCCTCGAAGCGCTCCAGCAGCTTGTCGGCAACCTCGACGATCGCGGCTACCTTTCCCAGCCACCGGCCGACGTCGCGTTGCAGGCCAACCTGCCCTACGACACCGTGACGGAGGCGCTGAAGCTCCTCCAGTCCTTCGATCCGCCCGGCATCGGCAGCCAGACGCTGCCCGAATGCCTCCTCGCGCAACTCCAGGCCAAGGGCCGCGGCGACTCGCTGGCCGCGCGCATGCTCCGCGATTATTTCGACCTCCTCTCGCGCCGGCGCATTCCCGAGCTTTCGCGCAAACTCGGCGCCGCGGCCGACGACGTGCAGGCCGCCATCGAGGAAATCGGCAAGCTCGATCCCGCTCCCGGCCGCCGCTTCGCCGAGGACACCAATCGCGTCGTCGTCCCCGATGTCATCGTCGAGAAAGACGGCGACGAGTGGAAGGTCCACCTCAACAGTGATTACATCCCGCGCCTGCGCATCTCCAGCACCTACCGCGAGCTCATCGCCAAGGGCACGCTCTCGAAGGAGGAGCGTGACTACCTCCGCGAGCGCATGCGGTCCGGCAAGTTTCTCATCGACTCGATCGAGCAGCGCCAGCGCACCATCGAGCGGATCACCCGCGAAATCATCAAGGCGCAGACGCCTTTCTTCGAGCACGGCGTCTCCCAGCTCCGCCCGCTTACGATGACACAGATCGCCGACATTGTCGGCGTGCACGAGACCACCGTCAGCCGCGCAATCGCCAACAAATACATGAAGACCCCGCACGGCGTCTTCGAATTCAAATTCTTTTTCACGACCGGCTACCAGGCCGACAGCGGCGCCGCGGTTTCGAACACCAGCGTCAAGGAAATGCTGGCCGACCTGATCACGCTCGAGGACAAGGCCGCGCCGCTCAGCGACCAGGAACTCGTCGCCAAGCTCCAGGACAAGGGCATCACGCTCGCCCGCCGCACCGTCGCCAAATACCGCGAGGAGCTCGGCATCCTCCCGAGCAACCTCCGCCGCGACTACAAATAGCCCCCGCCCTTTTGGGAGTGCGGCGGCTTGACGCCGCTTTCACTGGCCCGCCCCGCAGCGCCATTCGCCAGCACGCTTCCGGTCCTCATCCCCGCTGCAGCGCCGCGCTCGGCTCGATCCGCAGCGCCATTCCCGCCGTGTCTTCGCCACGTTCGCGATCCGCCCACGCCGCAAACGCGATCATACCGGCGTTGTCGCCCGTGTGCTCCGGCCGCGCCGCGAAAAACGGAATTCTTTCCCGTCGCGCCACGTCCTGGAACGCCTCCCGCAGCACGCGGTTGTTCGCCACCCCGCCCGACAGGCCGACGCTTCGGAAATTCGTGTCACCCGCCCGCAACGCCGTGCGCGTCTTTCGCACCAGCGCATCGATGACGGCCTGCTGGTAGCTCGCGCACAAATCGGCGCGCCGCGCCTGCACCTCCGCCGCCGGCATCTTTTCGATCAGGTAGCGCAGGCTCGTTTTCACGCCCGAAAAACTGAAGTCGATCTCAT
>DASZPP010000112.1:0-21562 GCA_035549975.1 Opitutus sp. | reverse complement strand
TCGGCGGGCCGCCGCGCGCGCCCGAGGCGGAGCTGGCCGCGCGGCACTGCGACCTGGCGGCGTCGGTGCAGAAGGTGACGGAGATCGTGATGCTGAAAATGGCGGCGCATCTGCACGCGTTGACCGGCGCGAAGAATCTGTGCCTCGCGGGCGGCGTGGCGCTGAACTGCGTCGCGAACGGCCGGCTGCTGCGCGAATCGGCGTTCGAACGGATCTGGATCCAGCCGGCGGCGGGCGACGCGGGCGGCGCGCTCGGCGCGGCGTTGTTCGCCTGGCATCAACTGCTCGAGCAGGAGCGCCGCGCGCCACAGCCGGACGGGCAGCAGGGCTCGTTGCTTGGGCCGCAGGCGGCGGCGGACGAAATCGAAACGACGCTGACGGCGCGCGGAGCGCTGTATCGGCGCGCGGCGAGCGAGGAGGAATTGTGCGACGAGGTGGCCGCGATGCTGGCCGCGGGCAAAGTGGTCGGCTGGGTGCAAGGCCGCATGGAGTTCGGTCCGCGCGGGCTCGGCAGCCGCAGCATCCTGGGCGATCCGCGCAATCCGGCGATGCAGTCGCTCATGAACCGGAAGATCAAGTTTCGCGAATCGTTCCGGCCGTTCGCCCCGGCGGTGCTGCGGGAACGCGCCGCGGATTTTTTCGAGCTGAAGACCGAGGACGAGAGCCCGTATATGCTCGTGGTCGCGGCGGTGAGGGCGGACAAGCGGACGGCGGCCGCGGGCGGGACGGCGGCGGGACTCGAACGCGTGCGCGAGATTCGCTCGGTCGTGCCGGCGGTCACGCACGTCGATTATTCGGCGCGGGTGCAGACGGTCGATCGCGAGCGGCAGCCGCGGTTTCACCGGCTGCTGGAGGCGTTCGAACGGCGGACGGGCTGCCCGGTGCTGATCAACACGAGCTTCAACATTCGCGGCGAGCCGATCGTCTGCACGGCGGCGGACGCCTGGCGCTGCTTCATGGCGACGGACATGGACGCGCTGGTGATCGACGCGTGCATGCTGCGGAAGGACGAGCAGCCGGCGGCGGATCCACGCGAGCGCGAGCGCTACCAGGCGGCGTTTGGGCGCGATTGAATTGCCGCTGTAAAAACGATGTCGCTCATCCGGATCAACACGAAGCCATCGCCGCGGGACCTGCGCGTGTTCGCGGTGCTGTGGCTTGGGTTTCTCGGCGGGTTCGGTGCCATTGCCTGGCACAAAGGCGCGGCGCACGCGGCGATCGGGTGGTGGACGGTGGCGGGCGTGGTCTCGGCCACGGGTCTGGTGGCGCCGCGGCTGGTGCGGTGGGTGTATCTTGCAGCGACCTATGCCGCGTTTCCCATCGGCCTGGTCGTGTCGGCGCTGGTGCTGGCGGCATTTTACTTTCTCGCCTTGGCGCCGGCGGGTGTAATCATGCGGTGGTTGGGACGCGATCCCCTCGAACGTCGCTTCGATCCGAAACGGGCGACTTATTGGGAATCGCGAGGGCCGGCGCCCGCGCCCGACAGTTACTTCCGCCAGCACCCCTGACTCCAACTCCATCCGATCGCCATGCGTGACCGGAAAGAATCATTTGCCGAGGCCGCGAAAGGTCCCCAGCGGGGGATCGTCGCGGAGCTCCTGCATTTCGCGCTGCACAACAAGAAATGGTGGCTTACGCCGATCATCGTGGTGCTGCTGCTGGTGAGCTTGTTGATCGTGATCGGTGGCACGGGGGCGGCGCCGTTCATCTATTCGCTCTTCTAGCAGCCCCGCGATGTCCCCGCGACCATGGTCGAAGCCTGTGGATCTCGCCGAAAGCGTGTTCGCTTGCGGGCGGTCGATCGTCCTGGCCGGGCTTGTGCTGGCGGGCGGCGTGGCCGCGGCGGCGGAACTGCAGGAAACGCCGCTCGCGCCGCGCTCGGGTCCGCGCGGTGCGACGATGTTCCGGGAAATGCCGCCCGCGGAGACGGGGATCGTGACGGAAAACGACTATACGGACCCGGCGATGTGGGGGGAGCATTACCGCGAGTTTTCCCAGGGGACGGTCGGCACGGGCGTGGCGATCGGCGACTACGACGGTGACGGGCGGCCGGACATATTCGTGGTGAGCAAGACCGGGCGGTGCCGGTTGTTTCGCAATCTCGGCGACTGGAAATTCGAGGACGTGACCGATCGGGCGGGGCTCGATGGCGCCACCGGCGGATGGATCGAAACGGCGAAGAACTGGGTCGGCCTTGCCAAGGAGAAGACCGCCGACACGCCGGAGCACTGGAAGCAGGGTGCGGTGTTTGCCGACGTGAACAACGACGGCCGGCTCGATCTGTACGTGTGCCGGTTCAACGCGCCGAACTGGCTTTTCATCAACCAGGGCGACGGCACCTTCAAGGAGGAGGCGGCGGCGCGGGGGCTGGCGGTGGTGGATGCGAGCGGCGTGGGGGCGTTCTGCGATTACGACCGGGATGGCTGGCTCGACGTGTATGTCACCACGAGCATGCTCGATTCCACGCGGCATCCGAACGGGCAGCGCGGCTATCTGTTTCACAACAACGGCGACGGCACCTTTGCCGACGTGACGGGGCAGGCGGGTATCACCGGCGAATCACTGTCGCACTCGGCGACCTGGTGGGATTACGACGGCGATGGCTGGCCCGACCTCTATGTCGCCAATGATTTCGCCGGCGCCGACCGGCTTTACCACAACGCCGGCGACGGGACGTTCCGGGACGTCATCCGCTGGGCGGTGCCGCACATGCCCTATTCGTCGATGGGGGCGGACCTCGGCGACGTGGACAACGACGGTCGCGAGGACTTTTTCGTCGCGGACATGGCGGCGACGTCGCACGAGATGGATCAGCGCGGGATGGCCTATTCGCGTTCGGCCGGCGATATGGCGGAGGCGGGCGCGCGCGCGGCGCCACAGAGTTCGCGCAACGCCCTCTACCTCGCCACCGGCATGAGGCACTGCCGGGAAGGCGCCTATCTGGCGGGAGTGGCGACGACCGACTGGACCTGGGCGCCGCGGCTCGAGGACCTCGATAACGACGGGCGTCTCGATCTTTTCGTGACCAACGGCATGACGCGGGAATTCCAGAATGCGGATCTTCTCGATCGCAGCCTGCGGGCCGGGAGCACGGCCGAACGAATCGGGATCATGCGGGCCAGCCCGAGACTGCGGGAGGCCAATCTCGCCTATCGTAATCTCGGTGACTTGCGGTTCAAGGAAACCGGCGAGGAGTGGGGGTTGAACCAGCGTGGCGTGAGCTTTGGGGCGGCGTTTGGCGACCTGGACGGCGACGGCGACCTGGATCTCGTGTATGCGAATTATAACGGCGGATTGACGGTGCTGCGCAACGATTGCGAGACGGGTCATCGCGTGGTGGTCGCGTTGCGCGGCACGCAGTCGAACCGATTCGGGATTGGAGCGACGGTGCGGATCGAGACGGCGTCCGGCGTGCAGGTCCGGACCCTGTCGATTGCGCGCGGTTACCTGTCCAGCAGCGAACCGATGGCGCACTTCGGCCTGGGTGCGGACGCGCGGATCAAGCGGCTCACGGTGCACTGGCCGGCCGGCAGCCGGGAGTCGTTCGAAAATCTGCCGGTGGATCGGAAGTTCACGATTACCGAGTCATCGGGCCCCCGCCCGCGAATGGAAAAGCCGCTGCCCTACGGTGAGAAATCCCTCGAACCGGAAGCCGCCGCGGAAGGAGTCGTGGCGCAACCGCGCCAGTTCACCGAGGTTTACGAGGCGCGGCGGCTCGTCTACGTTGCGTCGGACGAGGAAGCGGCCCCGACCGCACTGCCGGCGCGCGGAGAGCGGCGCGATCCGACTGCGGTGGTGGGCGATCTGGCCCGCGACGGGGGGCAGGACCTCGTGCTCGGAGCGACCGGCGGCGAGCCGCTGCGAATCGTCAGCGACGGCAATGTGCAGCAGCTCGCGACGGGTGGGGGAGCCGACGGACCGATGGCGATCTTCGACGCCGACGGTGACGGGGTGAACGACCTGATCGTGACCAAGGCGGAGGCGGCGCCACCCCAGTTGTTTCTCAACGACGGCCGCGGAACACTGCGCCCGGCCCCGCGCGCGGCGCTGCCCGAGATCGCGATCAGCGGCGGCGCGGTGGCCGTGGCGGATTTCGACCGGGATGGCCGACCGGACGTCTTTGTCGGTGCGCGATGGCTGACCGGAGAATACCCGGAACCGCCGAGGAGCGTGCTCTGGCGGCATCGCGAGCTGATTGCCGGCGGCGGATCGAACCAACCGGCCGGGTCCGCCGACATCGACGGCAGCCGGACCGATCCGTGGTTCGAGGATGTCGCGCCCGAGATCGCACCGGGCCTGGAGCACGTAGGATTGGTGACAGCGGCCGTCTGGAGCGACGTGGACGGCGATGGCTGGCCGGATCTCATTGTCGCGTGCGAATGGGGACACGTGAGTTGTTTTCATAATGACCATGGGAAGCGGTTCGAGGACTGGACGGAGAAACTCGGCTTCGCGGCCGCGGGCACGGGCTGGTGGTGTGCGCTGGCCAGCGGGGATTTCAACGGCGATGGCCGGCCGGACTTCGTGGCCGGGAACGTCGGCCTCAACACCCGATATCGCGCGGACGCGGCCCATCCGGCTCTTTGGTTCGCCGGCGATTTCGCGGGTCGCGGCCGGCCGCAGCTCGTGGAGGCGTATTTCGAGAACGGGAAGCTTTATCCGTGGGCCACGCGACGGGACCTCGGCGCGCTCGTCCCGGCGGTGCTGCGTCGCTATACGCGCAACGATGCCTATGCGCGGGCGACACTGCCGGAGATTCTCGGCGCGGATAAGCTGGCCCGGGCGCAACAGTTCGCGGCGACGGAGCTGCGCAGCGGGGTCTTCCTGAGCCAGCCGGACGGGACCTACCGGTTCGAGCCGCTGCCACGGATCGCGCAGATCGCGCCGCTGACGGGGATCGTGACGGGGGATTTCGACGGCGACGGATTCGCGGACATTTACGCGGTGCAGAATTCGTTCGCGGCGAACGGCGGCGTCGAGCGCTGCGACGGCGGATTGAGCCAGCTGCTGCGCGGCGACGGCCGCGGAAGCTTCACCCCGGTGCCGCCTGCGGACAGCGGCTTGGTCGTGCCGGACCTGGCGAAGGCGGTGGTCGTGGTTGACTTTGATCGCGACGGCTGGCCGGACATTCTCGTCGCGCGCGCGAACGGAAAAATCCGCGCGTTTCACAACAACGGTGTGCCGGGCCGCTGGCCGCCCGGGTTTCGGGACCGAATCAGGTCGCGATCATGAGTGCACGAGCGGCAAGACTGGCGGAAGTGCTGCTGGTGATCGCTCTGCTCGGCGCGGATCCGGCGCAACTACGGGCGGCGGATGGAGCCGCGATCACCGCGGCGGAACTGGCGCCGCGGTCCGGGCCGCGCGGGCCGACGATGTTCAAGGAAATGCCGCCGGCGGAAACCGGCATCGTGACCACGAACAATTTCGCCGATCCGAGCATGTGGGAGGAGCGCGACAAGGAGTTTGCCCTCGGGGCCGCGGGCACGGGCGTGGCGATCGGCGACTACGACGGCGACGGCCGGCCGGATGTTTTTGTCGTGAGCAAGACGGAACGCTGCCGGCTGTTTCGAAATCTCGGCAACTGGAAATTCGTGGATGTGACCGACCAGGCCGGGCTGCCGGGAGGCGAGGGCGGCTGGATGAGCACGGCGAAAAGCTGGGTGGGGCTGGGCGATGACGCCGCGGCCGATTCGCCGCAGCGCTGGAAGCAGGGCGCGACGTTCGTCGACGTGAACAACGACGGCCGGCTCGATCTTTACGTCTGCCGGTTCGGGGCCCCGAACTGGCTCTTCATCAACCAGGGCGACGGCACGTTCAAAGAGGAGGCGGCGGCGCGCGGGCTGGCGCTGGACGATGCGAGCGGGATGGCGGAGTTCTGCGACTACGACCGCGACGGGTGGCTCGACGTTTACATTCACACCACGATGCTGAATGCGACGGCGCACCCGACCGGCCAGCGCGGCCACCTGTTTCACAACAACGGCGACGGCACGTTCACCGAAGTGACGGAGCGAGCGGGCATCCACGGCGAAACGATCGCGCACTCGGCGACGTGGTGGGACTACGACGGCGACGGTTGGCCGGACCTTTACGTGGCGGACGACTTCGCGCCGCTGGACCGGCTTTATCACAATAATCGCGACGGCACCTTCACCGACGTGATCGCGCAGCTTGCGCCGCACCTGCCGTATTCCGCGATGGGCGCGGATCTCGGCGACGTGAACAACGACGGGCGGGTCGATTTCCTCGTCGCGGACATGGCGGCGACGACGCATGAGGAGGATCAGCGCGGAATGGCGGAGGCGCGGGAACTGGCGGGCGCGGAGAACGAGCACGCGGCGGGACCGCCGCAGCTTACGCGCAATGCTTTATACCTGAACACCGGCACCGGTCACTTGCTCGAGGCCGCCTGTCTTGCCGGGCTCGCCGCGACCGATTGGACCTGGTCGATGCGTCTCGAAGATCTGGACAACGACGGCCGGCTGGACGTGCACGTGACCAACGGAATGATGCGCGAATTTCAAAACAGCGATCTGCGCGATCGGATCGTGCGCGCCGAGACGATCGCCGAGTCGCGGCGGGTCATGCGCTCGAGCCCGGTGTTTCCCGAGCGAAACCTGGCCTTTCGCAATCTCGGCGACCTGCGGTTCGAGGACGTGAGCGCGGCGTGGGGACTCGACCAGAAGGCGGTGAGTTTCGGCGCCGCGTTTGGCGACCTCGATGGCGACGGCGACCTCGACCTGGTCGTTGCCAACTATCAGTCGTCCGTGACGGTGTTGCGCAACGACTCGGACTCGGGCCACCGCGTGATCATCGCCCTGCGGGGAACGCGCTCGAATCGTTTTGGCGTGGGGGCGGTGGTGCGGATCGAGACGGCGTCCGGCGTGCAAGTGCGGCCGCTCGTGCTCGCGCGGGGCTACATGTCGTCGAGTGAACCGGTGCTGCATTTCGGGCTGGGTGACGACACCCGCATCGCGCGCATGACAGTGGCGTGGCCGTCCGGAGCGACGCAGACGTTCAACGATCTGCCGGTGGACCGGAAGTTCACGATCACCGAGGACGGGCAGGCATCGTCGCCGGTATCGATGGGGCAGGCGGGAAAACCTGCGCTGCCGGCGGCGACGCAGTTCACCGATGTGAGCGCGGCGCGGGGGCTCTCCTTTCGGTCGCGGGAAAACGACGCGGCGCGACCGCAGCCGCTCGCACCCTGGCGGTTCGACCGGCGCGGGCCGTCACTGGCGGCGGGCGACCTGAATGACGATGGAACGGATGAGCTCGTGCTCGGCGCAACATCGGTCGCGCCGGTGCGGGTCGCCGCGGGTGGGAGTATCGTTTCATTGCCGACGGGCGGCGCCAGCGGGCCGGTGGTGATTTTCGACGCGGATGGCGACGGGGCGAACGACCTGCTCGTGACGAAGATCGATGCGGCTGAAGTGCAGCTGTGGCTCAACGACGGCCACGGCGGGCTGCACCGGGCGCCGGAGGAGATGCTTCCTCCACTCGCGATCAGCGCCGGCGCGGCGGCCGTGGCGGACTTCGATCGCGATGGGCGGCTGGATGTTTTCATCGGGGCCCGCGTGATGCCGGGGCGATATCCGGTCACGCCGCGCAGCGCGCTGCTGGCGAACCGCGGCGGGCGGTTCGAGGATGTGACGGACGTGGTGGCGCCGGGACTGCGCGAAGTCGGCTTGGTGACGTCGGCCTTGTGGAGCGACGTCGATGGCGACGGCTGGATCGATCTGCTGGTCGCGACGGAGTGGGGGCACGTGCGCTACTTTCACAACGCACACGGCGAACGGTTCGACGATTGGACGGAGAAGGCCGGATTCGCCGCGGCGGGGACGGGCTGGTGGACCGCGCTGGCCAGTGCGGACTTCAACGGCGACGGCCGGCCGGACTTCGTGGCGGGCAACACCGGCTTGAACACCCCGTATCGCGCCGACGCGGCGCATCCGACACTGCTGTATTACGGTGATTTTGCCGGGCGCGGTTCGGCCCAGCTCGTCGAGGCGTATTATGAAGGGGAAAAAATTTACCCGCGGCGGACGGCAAAAGTACTGGGCGCGGAGATTCCGTCGATCCTGCGGCGCTTTCCCCGCAACAACATCTATGCGCATGCCACGATCGAGGAAATCCTCGGGAAGGAGGCGCTGGCGAAGGCGCGGCGGCTGGCGGCGACGGAGCTGCGCAGCGGCGTGTTCCTGAGCCAGCCGGACGGGACGTATCGGTTCGAGCCGCTGCCGCGGATAGCGCAGATCGCGCCGTTGCAGGGCATCGCGACCGGCGACTTCGACGGCGACGGCCACGCGGATATCTACGCCGTGCAAAATTCGTTCGCGCCCATTCCGGCGGTCGGGCGCTTTGACGGCGGGCTGAGCCAGTTGCTGCGCGGCGACGGCCATGGACATTTCACCGCGGTGGAGCCGGCGGAGAGCGGACTGATCGTGCCGGGCGACGCGAAGGCGCTGGTGGCCACCGACCTCGATGGCGACGGCTGGGCCGACTTCGTCGTGACGCGGAACAACGACACCACGCTGGCGTTTCGCAACGGCGGCGTCGCCGGGCGCCGTTCGCTGCAGGTGCGGCTGCGCGGGCCCGCGGGCAACCCGACGGGAATCGGCGCCCGCATCACGCTCGAACTTCGCGACGGATCGACGCAGACGGCGGAAGTTCAGGGCGGTGGCGGCTACGCTTCGCAGTCGACGGCGGTCTTTTTCGGCGGTCCCGAGTCGAATCCGCCACAGCGGATCCGGGTGCGCTGGCCGGACGGCGGTGGCAGTCAACAGGAAATTCCGCCACGATCGGCGATGATCACCGTTGCGCGTTGATCCGGGGCGGGGCGAAGTGAAGCTCGATCCGCCCGGAAAATCGTTATGATCGGACCGCCAAGCATGCCCCCGCCCAGCAACTCCCCGCGCCCGGTGTTCCGCATCCCTTGTCTGCGCACGGCGGTGTTGCTCGCGGGTGTCTGCTGCGTGGCTTCCGGCGCGGCGGGCGATGAAGCGCGCCAGCCGGAGTCCTCGCCGGCGATTGTGTTCAAGGTGCCCGGCACGCCGCGGGGCCAGTCGGCCGGGACCCGGAAAATGGTCGAGCGGCTGAAGGCGCTTCCGCGGGACCTCGATCCCGAGGCCGTGCCGTATTTCGCGGGGCAGACGGCGCGGTTTTTCCTGCGCAAGATCGAGGCCGCACAAACGGCCGAGGAGCGGGCGAGCCTGATGCCGCGCTACGCCAACGCGCTCCTGAACGACGGGCGGTCCGAGGAGGCGTTGCAGGAGCTCAGGAAGTTCGACGAGCTGCTGGAGCGCTCGGGCGTCCAGCCGCCGCCGAGCGAAGTGCCGAAAATCATGCTGCTGCGGGCGATCGCCTACCTGCGCCTCGGAGAGCAGCAGAACTGCCTGACGAATCACAACGCCGACTCGTGCCTGCTGCCGATCCGCGGCGGCGGCGTGCACGTCGCGCAACAAGGATCGCGCGGCGCGATCCAGGCGCTGAACGACCTGCTGGCCGTCCAGCCCACGCCCTACGCGGTGTGGCTGCTCAACATCGCCTACATGACGCTCGGCGAATATCCGGACCAGGTGCCGCAGCAGTGGCGCGTGCCGCCGCAGGTGTTCGATTCGGAATACGACATCAAGCGCTTCCCGGATGTGGCGGGCGCGCTCGGCGTGGACGTCGACGATCTCTCCGGCGGCGTCGTGCTGGACGATTTCGACAACGACGGGCTGCTCGACCTCATGGTGTCGGCCTCGGGGCTCGACAGCCCGCTGCGCGTGTTTCGGAACAATGGCGACGGCACCTTCACCGAACGGACGCACGAGGCCGGGCTCGACGGGCTGACGGGTGGACTCAACCTGATCCAGGGCGATTTCAACAACGATGGATTTGTCGACGTGCTGGTCCTGCGCGGCGGCTGGCTCGGCAAGGATGGGCGCTACCCGAATTCACTGTTGCGGAACAACGGCGACTTCACCTTCACCGACGTGACGGAGGAGGCGGGCGTGCTGAGCTTCCACTCCACGCAGACCGCCGTATGGTTCGACTACAACGGCGACGGCTGGCTCGACCTCTTCATCGGCAACGAATCGGTCCCGGGCAGCGGCGTGTCCGATCCGTGCGAGCTGTTTCGCAACAACGGCGACGGCACCTTCACCGAGTGCGCGAAGGAGAACGGGGTCGCGGTCGCCGACTGGGTGAAGGCGGTCGTGAGCGGCGATTTCGACAACGACGGCCGGCCCGACCTGTATCTCTCGGTGTTCGGCGGGCGGAACATCCTGTTTCGCAACGAGGGACCGGTGGCGAAGGACGGCGGCGCGGCGTCGCCATGGCGTTTCACGAATGTCGCCGCGGCCGCGGGCGTCACGGAGCCGATACGGAGTTTTCCCTGCTGGTTCTGGGACTACGACAACGACGGCTGGCTCGATTTGTTTGTCTGCGGCTACGCGATCCAGAATGCCGGCGACATCCTTGCCGACTACATGGGCGTGGGCCCGCCGCAGGCGGAGCGTCCGCGGCTCTACCACAACAATCACGACGGCACGTTCACCGATGTCACGAAGGAGGCGGGGCTCTACCGGATCATCGAGGCGATGGGCGCGAATTTCGGCGACCTCGACAACGACGGCTGGCTGGACTTCTACGCGGGCACCGGCGATCCGTCGTATGGCACGCTCATCCCGAACCGGATGTTCCGCAACGACGGCGGCACGCGCTTCCAGGACGTGACCACCTCGGGCGGCTTCGGGCAGTTGCAGAAAGGGCACGGCGTGGCGTTTGGCGACATCAACAACGACGGCGAGCAGGACGTCTACGAAGTCGTCGGCGGCGCGCTGGCCGGCGACCATTATCCCAACCAGCTCTTCGCGAATCCCGGGCACGGCAACCACTGGCTGAAGTTGAAGCTCGAGGGCGTGCGCTCGAACCGCTCGGCGATCGGCGCGCGGATCAAGGTCGTGGCCAAGGGCGCCGGCGGCGTGCGCGAGATTTATCGCGTCGTCGGGAGCGGCGGGGATTTCGGCGCGTCGCCGTTGCGGCAGGAAATCGGGCTCGGGCAATCGAACGCGATCGAGCGGGTGGAGATCTTTTGGCCGGCGACCGGCAAAACCCAGGTGCTCACGGGGCTGGGGATCGATCGCTGCTTTGCGGTCCGCGAGGGTGATGACGCGGCGCGCGAGGTGAAGCTGACGCGCTTCGCCTGGCCGGCGAATTCCGGGACGCACCATCATCACATGATGGCGGGGGCGGAGAAATGAAGAGCGCGCTGCGTAGCGGCGGGCCTTCGTGCCCGCCGGATCGAGGACCGGAAGATCGGCAGGCACGGAGGCCTGCGGCTGCGGCGGTGGCATTCGCAGTGGGCGCGATGCTTCTGGCGCTCGCCGCGGCGCGGGGGGCCGAACCGGGGCTCGTCGACGCGCCGCTGGCGCCGCGCTCCGGGCCGCGGGGCGCGACGCTGTTCACGAAACTCGCCCCGGAGCAGACCGGGATCGTGACGGAGAATAATTTCACCGATCCGAAGATGTGGAACGAGCATTACCAGGAATTGATTTTCGGCGAGGTGGGCACGGGGATCGCGATCGGCGACTACGACGGCGACGGCCGGCCGGATGTGTTCGTGGTGAGCAAGACCGAGCCGTGCCGGCTTTTTCGAAATCTCGGCAATTGGAAGTTCGAGGACGTCACGGCCAAGGCCGGACTCGGCGGCGCGACCGACGGCTGGATCGACACGGCGAAAGGTTGGATCGGCCTGGGCGGCGATGATGCCGCGGCCGATACGCCGGACCGCTGGAAGCAGGGGGCGACCTTCGTCGACGTGAACAACGACGGCTGGCTGGACATTTATGTCTGCCGCTTCGGTGCGCCGAACCTGCTCTACATCAACCAGGGCGACGGCACCTTCAAGGAAGAGGCGGCCGCGCGCGGCCTCGCGGTGACCGACGATTCGTGCATGGCGGCGTTTTGCGACTACGACCGCGACGGGTGGCTGGATGTGTTCATCCACACCAACATGCTGGACGCGGCCACGCATCCGAATGGACGGCGCTCCTATCTGTTTCACAACAACGGCGACGGGACGTTCACCAACGTGACCGATCGCGCCGGCATCCTCGGCGATTCATCCGCGCATTCGGCCACGTGGTGGGACTACGATGACGACGGCTGGCCCGACCTCTACGTCGCGAACGACTATGCCGGGGCGGACGTGCTCTATCACAACAATCGCGACGGCACGTTTACGAATGTGATCAACCGCGTCGTGCCGCACACGCCGTATTACGCCATGGGGGCCGACCTCGGCGACGTGAACAATGACGGACGGATCGACCTGTTCGTGGCCGACATGGCGGCGACGACGCACGAGAAGGATTTTCGCGGCATGGCGGTGGCGCGTGGCCGCACGCAGGCCAATCCGCCGGACCCGGCGATCGCCCCGCAGTACATGCACAGCGCGCTTTATCTGAACACCGGCACGGGGCACATGCTCGAGGCGGCCTGGCTCGCCGGCATCGAGGCGACGGATTGGACGTGGTCGCCGCGCTGGGAAGACCTGGACGACGACGGACGCCTCGATCTGTTCGTGACGAATGGAATGATCCGCGAGTACAACAACATCGACCTGCTGGCGAAATCGGTGGCGAGGGAAAACATCGCCGCACAACGCGCCGTCGTGAAGCAGAGCCCGCCGCTCGCGGAGATGAATGTGGCGTTCCGGAACCTGGGCAATCTGCAGTTTCAAAACGTGAGCAAGGCGTGGGGGCTCGACGAGCGCGGCGTAAGTTTCGGCTCGGCCTTCGGGGACCTCGACGGCGACGGCGACCTCGATCTTGTTTACGCGAATTACGAGGGCGGGGTGACGGTGATGCGAAACGACTCGGATGCGGGCCACCGCGTGATCGTCGCGCTGCGGGGAACGCGGTCGAACCGGTTTGGCGTCGGTGCCACCGTGCGCATCCGGACCGCGTCGGGCGAACAGGTGCGGCAGCTCGTGCTCGCACGCGGGTATTTGTCGAGCAGCGAACCGATCCTGCATTTCGGGCTCGGCGAGGACGCGCGAATCGAACGGCTGACCGTGGCCTGGCCGAGCGGGGCGGAGCAGGTGTTCACGAACCTCGCCGCGGACCGGCGCTACACGATCACGGAAGTGGCGCAGGCGTCCCCGCCGGCATTTTCGGGGCGGGCGGGGACGCCTGCGCTACGCGCTGCGGTGGCGCCGGAATTTTCCGACGTCGGTGCGGCGATGAATTTGGCGCTGCCGACGACCGAGGCGCCGCGGGAGGCGGAGTCGAAATCGCTGGAGCCATTCCGGCTGGACCGGCGTGGTCCGACGCTGGTGGCGGGCGATTTGGACGGCGATGGGCGGAGCGACATCGTGATCGGCGGAACGACGAAGGACCCGCTGCGGATCGTGCGCGGCGGAAAAATTGAGACGTTGATCACGGGCCCGGGGGAGGATGGCCCGATGGTGCTGCTCGACGCGAATGGCGATGGTTCGCCCGACCTGCTCGTGACGAAGGCGATGGCGGCGCGGCCGCAGCTTTTTCTCAACGACGGCCGCGGCGCATTCCGGGCGGCGGCAATCGACGCGTTGCCGGCGGCGGAGATCGATGCGGGGGCGGCGGCAACGGCGGATTTCAACCGCGATGGACAACCGGATGTGTTCATCGGCGCGCGGGTGCGGCCGGGCAAATACCCGCTGGCCGGGCGCAGCGAGTTGCTGGCGAACCGCGGGGGACGTTTCGCGGATGTGACGGATGCGGTGGCGCCGGAATTGCGCGAGGTCGGCCTCGTCACCGCGGCGTTGTGGAGCGACGTGGATGGTGACGGCTGGCCGGATCTGCTGGTGGCCTGTGAGTGGGGCAACATCCGATATTTTCACAACGCGGGCGGCGCGCGGCTGGAGGACTGGACGGAGAAGGCTGGATTTGCTGCGGCGGGCACGGGGCTTTGGAGCGCGCTCGCCGTGGCGGACTTCAATGGCGACGGGCGCCCGGATTTCGTTGCGGGCAATCTCGGCCTGAACACGCCCTATCAGGCGGACGCGCGGCATCCGGCGCTGCTGTTCTACGGCAATTTTGCGGGACACGGGGAGGACGACATCGTCGAGGCGTTTTATGAGGGCGACCGGATTTACCCGCGACGGTCGCGGAACGAGCTCGGAGCGAGGATTCCGGCGATCATGCGGCGGTATTCGCGGAACGATCTTTTCGCGCGCGCGACGCTCGAGGAAATCCTCGGCCGAGATACGCTGGCAAAGGCGCGGCGATTTGCGGCGACGGAGCTGCGCAGCGGGGTGTTCCTGAGCCAGCCGGACGGAAGCTATCGGTTCGAGCCGCTGCCGCGCATCGCGCAGATCGCGCCGTTCGAAGGGATCGTCGCGGGCGATTTCGACGGCGACGGGCATGCAGATATCTACGCGGTGCAGAACTCGTTCGCCCCGGTCCCGGCGATCGGGCATTTTGACGGCGGGCTGAGCCAGATGCTGCGCGGGGACGGGAGCGGGCGCTTCGTGGCGGTATCGTCCGCGGAAAGCGGACTCATCGTGCCGGGTGACGCCAAGGCCGTGGCGGCGCTCGATCTCGACGGCGATGGGCGGGTGGACTTCGTTGTCTCGCGCAACAACAGCACGACGCTCGCGTTCCGAAACAACGGCCGGGCGCCTCGCGAACGCTGAGCGGCGCCGAAATCATCCGAAGCGCAGCGAGGGCGTCGCGGCCCAACAATCAGTTCGGCGCCGCGGGGGCGGTGACTTGAGCGGCGGTCAGGCGCGGCAGGGATGCGCCATCGAACCACGTGCCTTCCACGAGCGTGGCGGTGGGAAACTGCGGCACGCCGAACGCATGCTGCTGCAGTTGCCCGGCAAGGATCTCGACGGCGAGCTCGCCGACGCGGCGGCAGTTCTGGCGGACGCCGGCGGTCTGACCGTCGAATTTGTCGAGCAGGATGTCCGCGAAGCCCAGGTCGCGGGGCACGGAAATTCCGAGCGCGTCGAGATGCGGTTGCACGAATGCCGACGTGCTGATCAGCACGTCGGGCCGGTGGCGCCGCAGCCAGGCTTCGAATGGAGCGCGGGGTGCGAGGTGATCGAGATGCGTCGAGGTGTCGTGCGGCAGCGCGTCGGGAAACTTGAAAATCGGAATCCGGTCCGCGGGCGGGATCGTTTGCTGCTCGCCGAGAAATCCGGCCGACCAGGCGAGATCGACGCCGTGGTCCCAGAGGCGGTGCATGACGAAGCCGATCCGGCGGTAACCGGCGGCGAGCACGCGGCGCACGGCGAGGCGGATGACGGCGCGCTGGTCGTTGGTGACGGCGTGCAGCGCGGGCTCGTGCGGGAAGAAGTCGATTTTGACTGCGCTGAAGTTCTCCCATTTGAAGCGGAGGGCGCGGTCGATTTCGTAGCGGTGAGAGGCGATGATGAGCCCGGTGATGCCGCGGGTGTGCAGCACGTCGCTCAGCCGCTGGTGGGTGAGACCGGGCTCGCCGAGCCAGAAGTGCTCGAGCTGGTAGCCGAGGTCGGTCGCGCGCTGTTCGGCGCCGCCAAAGAATTCCGGATGCGGCCAGGCCTGTTTCCAGCCCCAGCGGCTGTCCCAGTTCGTGATGTAGGCGAGCGTGGTGATGTTGCGCCGCGGCTTGAGCTTGCCGCGATAGTCGATCAGCGCGTGCAGGACCGGATCCGGCCGGTAGCCCATCTCCTCGGCGAGGGCGCGCAGGCGCTCGCGCGTGGCGACGGGCAGGCTGGGGTGGTTGCGCAGCGCCAGCGAAACGGTGGTGTAGTGAACACCGGCCCGCTTCGCCACATCCGTCATTGTTACGCGGCGATTCATGAACTGGTGGAGGTCGCCGCGCTGCATAGGCGAGCCGGCCGGGCGGTGCAAGGCCGCATTTTCCGGCCGGGCGGGACGCCGCGCGGCGGCGGGCGCGCGCCGGTTCTTATGATTGACATCAATCATATAAAGCGGACGCTGGGTCCTCCATGCGGGTTCCCCGGCACATCGTCGACCAGCGCCGCGAGCAATTGCGGGCGGTGGTGCGCACCGACGGATTCCTGCCCATCGCCGAAATCTGCCGCCGGCTCGGGGTTTCCGAAGCGACGGCGCGGCGCGACCTGGCGGCCATCGCGGCCCACGGCCACGTCACCCGCACGTGGGGTGGGGCGCTGGCGGATTACAATGCGGCGTTCGCGTCGCACGGCGAGCGCGCCTCGCGTGCGCGCTCGGCGAAGGGCCGGATCGCGGCGGCGGCGGCGGCCCGCGTGCCGCGGACGGGGGTCGTTTTTCTGGACGCCGGAACGACCGTGCAGGCGGTGGCGCGGCAACTTCTGGGCCGGGCGGACTTTGCCGGACTGCGGGTGGTCACGAACAGCCTCGCGGTGGCGTCGATGCTGGGTGGCGCCGGCGGGCTGGAGCTGCACGTCCTGGGCGGGACGTTCCTGCACCGCCAGGCGGTGCTGTTGGGCGACGAGGCGCTGCGGGCGCTGGCCGACTGGCATTTCACGGCGGCTTTTTTGGGCGGGGAAGGTTTCGATGCCGCGGGCGTGACGAATTCGCATGCGGAGCTGGCGGCGTTCCAACGAGCGGTGGTGCGGCGGTCGGCGATGGCGTTCTTCTGTCTGGATGGCACCAAGCTCGGCCGCACCACGCCGCACCACGTGGTGCCTTGGGGCAAATCCGTGTCCCTCGTGACCAACCTGTCGAAAGCCGCGCTCGCGGTGGGCCGCGTGACCCTGCCGGCGCGCCAGCTCGTCGCCGCCTAGCCGGCATGCTTTTTCCCATGTCAACCCATCGCTACGTCAACTTCCTCTGGGATGATGCCAAGGCGGCCTCGCTCGATCCGGTCGCGCGCCTCGTCTATCGTTCCAACCTGCTCGGCAGCGACCAAAGGATCACCAACACCGGCGGCGGCAACACGTCGTCGAAGCTCGTCGAACGCGACCCGCTCACGGGCGCGGCCGTCGAGGTGCTGTGGGTCAAGGGCTCCGGCGGCGACCTGCGGACGAGCAAGCGCGAGAACTTCGCCTCGCTCGACCAGCAGAAATTGCTCGCGCTGCAAAAGCTCTACGCGGCACGCGCGGACAAGGGCCTGAAATCGCCGGCCGAGGACGACATGGTCGGCATGTATGCGCACCTGACGTTCAACCTGAATCCGCGCGCGAGCTCGATCGACACCCCGCTGCACTCGTTCCTGCCCGGGAAACACGTCGATCACATGCATCCGAACGCGGTCATCGCCCTCGCGGCCTCGGCGAATTGCGAGAAACTCACGCGCGAAATTTTCGGCGGCGAGATGGCGTATGTGCCGTGGATGCGGCCCGGGTTCGAGCTCGGGCTCGCGATGCAGGAGATCGCGCGGGCGCAGCCGGGGACGCGCGCGATCATGATGGGGCAGCACGGATTCATCGCGTGGGCCGACGACGACCGCGAATGTTACACGCGCACCCTCGACCTCATCGAGCGCGCCGCCGCCTACATCGAGAAACAGCATGCCGCGAAAGGCGGCGATGCGACGGCGTTTGGCGGACAGAAATACGGCGCCCTCGACGAGGCGCCGCGCCGGGCGGCGCTGGCGGTGGTGCTACCGTGGTTGCGTGGACAGGTTTCGCAGCAGAAGCGGCTGATCGGCACGGTGCAGGATGACGCCGCAATCCTGCGCTTCGTGAACTCGCACGACGCCGCGCGGCTCGCCGGGCTCGGCACTTCGTGCCCGGATCATTTTCTCCGCACCAAGATCAAGCCGCTCTACGTCGACTGGAGCCCGCAGGCCGAGGACGTTGCGGCCTTGAAGAAGAAGCTCGCCGCCGCGCTCGAACAATACCGGCGGGACTATGCGGCTTATTACGAAAAGTGCAGACACCCCGATTCGCCGGCGATGCGCGACCCGAACCCGACGGTCGTGCTGATCCCCGGCCTCGGCATGATCGCGTGGGGCAAGGACAAGTCGGAATCGCGGGTGACGGCGGAGTTCTACAACTGCGCCGTCGAGGTGATGCGCGGGGCGGAGGCGATCGATCGCTATGTTGCGCTCCCGCAGCAGGAGGCGTTCGACATCGAGTATTGGCTGCTCGAGGAGGCGAAGCTGAAGCGCATGCCGGCCGAGAAGGAGCTGGCGGGACAGGTGGCGGTTGTGATCGGCGCCGGCTCCGGCATCGGCAAGGAAACCGCGCACCGGCTGGCCCGCGAAGGCGCGCAGATCGTCTGCGTCGACCTCAACGAAGCCGCCGCGCAGGCGACGGCGAAGGAGATCACCGATAGATTCGGCCTCGGCATCGGCGTGGCCGGCAGCGGCATTTCGAATTGCGGGCCGGCATTCGGGCTCGGGGCGAACATCACCGACCGCGCCTCCATCCGCCGGATGCTCGACCAGGTCGCGCTGGCCTACGGCGGGTTCGACACCATCGTCGTGACCGCGGGCATCTTCGTGCCGAGCGACACGACCGGGCATATTCCGGATGACAAATGGGCGCTGACCTTCGCGATCAATGTCACCGGCGGCTACCTGGTCGCCGACGAGGCGGCGAAGACCTGGCGCGAGCAGGGGTTGCGCGGCAACCTCGTGCTGACCACCTCCGCCAACGCCGTCGTGGCGAAGAAAGGCTCGCTCGCCTACGACACGTCGAAGGCGGCGGCGAACCACCTCGTGCGCGAGCTCGCGCTCGAGCTGGCGCCGCTGGTGCGCGTGAACGGGGTCGCGCCGGCCACGGTCGTGCAGGGATCGGCGATGTTCCCGCGCGACCGCGTGATCGGTTCGCTCGCCAAATACAATATTCCCTACCAGGATGACGAGCCAACCGATTCCCTGGTGAAAAAACTCGCGCAGTTCTACGCCGACCGGACGCTGACCAAGATGCCGATCACGCCCGCGGACCAGGCCGAGGCCTATTTCCTCCTCGTCTCATCCCGCCTCAGCAAGACGACCGGCCAGGTGATCACGGTCGACGGCGGGCTCCAGGAGGCCTTTCTGCGATGAATATTTTCCTCGATGGAGGCGGGGCGCCCTCGCCCCGCAACGCGCGACGAGGGCGTCGCGCCCCCGGTTCATGACGACCAAGCCCCTCCATTGCGCAGCGATCGACCTCGGTGCGACCAGCGGCCGCGTCATCGTCGGCCGCTGGGCGAAAAACCGCCTCGCGTTGACGGAGGTGCATCGGTTCGCGAACACGTTTCATTCGCTCAGCGCACACGATTACTGGGATCTTCCCGGCCTCTGGGCCGAGATTCAGGTCGGGCTCCGCGCGGCCGCGCGACGCTTTCCGGCGATCGCATCCGTCGGGGTCGACACCTGGGGTGTCGATTACGTGCTGCTCAACGACGCCGGCCGGCTGGTCTTCCCGGCGCATGCGTATCGCGACGCCCGCACCCGACCCGGACTCACGCGGCTGGGCAACACGCGCGCGGCGCTTGCGAGGATTTACGCGGCGACGGGCATCCCGAACGTTTTCTACAACTCGAGCCTGCAGCTGGCCGAGACGGTCGCGGCCTGCCCGGCGATCGAGGATCTCGCGACGCGCTGCCTTTTTCTGCCCGATTATTTCAATTACCTGCTTTCGGGCCGCATGGAAAACGAGCTCACGATCTCGAGCACGTCGCAATTGCTCGACGTGCATTCGACCGACTGGTCGCGGGTCGCCCTCGATTATTTCCGCATTCCGCCGCAATGGTTCACCAAGCCGGTGCTCGCGGGCACCAAACTCGGCGCCGTCAGGTCGCTCCCGGAGCTGAAGGCCGCGCGGGTCATCGCCGTCCCGGGTCACGACACGGCCGCCGCCTACGATGCGATGCCGGCCGATCCGTCGGGCACCGACCTTTATCTCAGCTCCGGCACGTGGTCGCTCGTCGGCTTCGAAAGTGCCACGCCGGTCCTCGGCGCCGAAGCGCTGGCCGCGCGCATCTCGAACGAGCGCACCGGTGATGGCCGCTACCGTCCGCTGACGAACGTCATCGGACTCTGGCTGCTCGAATGCACGCTCAAGGACTTTGCCTCGCGGCCGCGCCATGACTCCGAGTGGGCGGCGTTGATCCGCGCGGCCGGGAAATTGCCGGCCCCGCGCGAACTCCTCGATGTCACCGATCCCGCATTCGCCAATCCGGCTTCGATGCGCGCCGCGATCGATGCGCAACTGAAAAAGAAAAAGGCCGCGGCGCCAAAAAATCTCGCCGGCTACACCCGCCTGATCTGCGACTCGCTCGGCCGCGGACACGCCGACGCGATGCGCGCGTTCGAGCGGCTCGCCGGCCGCCGATTCCGGCGGATCCTGATCGTCGGCGGTGGATCGAGGAACCGGCTCCTATGCCAGGCGACGGCGGATGCCGCGGGCGTGCCGGTGGTGTCGTTTGCGCTCGAGGGCACGGCCGTCGGCAACATTGCGAGCCAGCTCATCGCGCTCGGCGCGGTGAAGGATCTGGCGAGCTTCCGCGAGCAGCTCGCCCGCGGCATCCGGAAAACCGTTTATTCACCGCGAGGCTGACCCGATGCCACTCCACGAACTGATTCACCTTTCCCATGAGCTCGGCCGCGAGGACCGGCAGCTCGCGATCCTCGGCGAGGGCAACACCTCGGCGCGCGAGGCCGATGGGACGTTTCGGGTCAAGGCCAGCGGGGGCAACCTGGGCACGATCGACGCCGCCGGGCTCACGGCGTGCCGCGGCGCCGGCTTGCTCGCGTTGCTGGACGTCAAGTCCGCCGACGACACGTCGGTCGAGCAGGCGCTGCTCGCGTCGCGGCTCGACGCAGCGGCGAAGAAGCCATCCACCGAGGCGATGTTTCACGCGTGGCTGCTCACGCTGCCGGAGGTCAACTTCGTGGGCCACACCCATCCCGTCGCGGTGAACGGCGTGTTGTGCTCGCCGCTGGCCGGCGAATTTGCGCAACGGCGGCGGTTTCCCGACGAGATTGTCTGCTGCGGTGAAGCCAGCGTGCTCGTGCCCTACGCGGATCCGGGGTGGCAGCTCGCGCGCGCGATCCGGCGCGAGACGCAGGCGTTCATCAAGAAACACCGCCGGACGCCGCGCGTGATCCTGCTGGCGAACCACGGCCTCATTGCGATCGGACCGACGCCCGCCGCGGTGCTTGCGACCACGTTGATGACTGAGAAGGCGGCGCGGATTTTCCTCGGCGCAGCGGCGCTCGGGCGGCCGCGGCCGCTGCCGCCGGCCCAGGTCGCACGCATCGCCGGCCGGGGCGACGAGCATCATCGCCAAAAAGTCCTCGGTCTCTAGTTTCCTTTTTCCGCCATGCCCTCCGCGAAAAAAATCTCCGCCGCCTACCGCCTCGCGC
Source organism: Opitutus sp. (assembly GCA_035549975.1). Lineage (GTDB taxonomy): Bacteria > Verrucomicrobiota > Verrucomicrobiia > Opitutales > Opitutaceae > Opitutus. The sequence goes on along the minus strand of DASZPP010000112.1, from coordinate 301 downwards.
GCGAAGCCTACGCCGAGCTCGGCGTCGACACCGAACGCGCCATCCGCCGTGCGCTCGCCGTGCCGATTTCGCTGCACTGCTGGCAGGCCGACGACGTGCGCGGCCTCGAGACGCGCCGCGGCGCCGTCGATTCCGGCGGCATCATGGCCACGGGCGGCTATCCCGGCCGGGCGCGCAATGGCGACGAGATGCGCGCCGATTTCGATCAGGTGCTGAGGCTGCTGCCGGGCGCGCACCGGCTGAACCTGCATGCGTTCTACGCCGAGACGGGCGACAAGGCGGTGGACCGCGACGAGATCGT
>DASZPP010000111.1:0-2020 GCA_035549975.1 Opitutus sp. | reverse complement strand
GTCGAATGCGCCGAGCGGGAAGTGCACGTGGTCATGACGCTCACGACGCCGACCTGCCCATCCGGCGCGTGGATTCACGAGGGCGTGCAGGCCGCGGTGCGCCAGTTGCCCGGCGTGGGGAACGTCCGCGTGGATGTGGTGTTCGAGCCGGCGTGGTCGCCGGAAATGCTGAGCGCCAAGGGCCGGCGCGAACTCGGCTGGCCGGGAGAAAACGAATCATGAGCTTCGCGTGTCCGCATTTTGACCTCAATCGCGAGTGGTGCCTCCGGCTGAACGCGGAGTGCGTGCCCGGCCGGCCCGGATGCGTCCTGGTCGGTTCGACCTTCGCGGTGCCCGTCGAACAGCGCCTCCGCGAGCGCGCGGAAGAAAATCGAAAACGCGCGCTGGCCGCCGCGACCGCGCCCGACTCCGCCCGCGAGCGGAAATAGCCGCGCCTCGTTCAGAGCATCCGCCCCGCGACCGGATCGATCACGCCCAGGCGCAACGCAAACGTGTGCGCGATGCTCGCAGCATGGTCTTTGGCCCGCTGCGCGCCGGGCCCGTTGAAGTGCCGGTCCACGGTTGCCTGAAACAGCGCCACCCACCGCTGGAAATGTTCGCGCCCGACCGGCAGCACCGTGTGCGGCGGAAACGGCCGGCCGCCATAACCGGGCACGCCGAGGATCAGGCCGTTCCAGAACGCATACATTTTCGGCAGGTGCTGCTCCCAGTCCACCTGCGCGACGTCCGTGAAGATCGGGTTCAGCAACGCGTCCGCGCGGACCGCCCCGTAAAACTCGTCCACGAGCAGCCGCACGTCGTCGGTCGTTTCAATATCCTTCATCGGTTCAAGGTTCGAGGCCCGCGGCGGGTTGCAAGCACTCACGCATCGATCCGCCGCCGTGCGCCGAGCCAGGCTGCGCCGGCCGATGCGGCCAGCCAGGTGGTGAGCACGATCGTCAGCCACGATGCCGCATGCGCGACCCACCAGCCCGTGAGGCGGCCGGCGTCGAGCCCGCTGAAGGCGGCGCGTTCAACGGTGAAAAGAATCGTGACCCGATACGCGTCGAGCGGATTCGCCATGAGCGCCACGACCCAGAAATCCGGATGATCCCGGGCCGCCGCACCGCCCGCCGTGGCCAGCAGCAAAAGATCGGTGCCAAACAGCAGGACGAACCAGGCGGCGATCGCCGCGATCAGCCCGCGCACGCTGTCGCGCACCCAAAAGCCCAGCGCCAGCCCCGTCAACGCGCAGACCGCGCTCACGCCCGCTGCGCCCGCGGTCGCGGTCCAGAGCTCGCGCGTGCCCGCGCCCGCCAGGACGGTCGGCAGGCACAGCAGTCCCGCCGTCGCCATCACGAGCGCGACGAGTGCGCCGGCCTTGCCCGCGAGCCACGGCGCGATGCCGCGCGGCTGCCCGAGCAGCCAGATGAATTCCTCCGCCTCCGCGTGCGCCGAGCTCAGCCCGAGCAGCAATGCCGACAGCGAGATCGCATAGAGCACCGCATGCAGCAACCACCAGGCTGCGCCGCGCGCGAGCGCATCGCCCGGCGTCAGCAGCGGCAGCAGTCCCGCCACCGCGACGAGCAGCACGTGCGCGTGCAGGAACCGGTTCAGCCGGTGACTCAACAGCTCGCGTCCCGCGGCGGCGCAGACGGCGACACGAACGGAAGGAAGCGTGATCGAATTCATGGAAGGTGGTGCTGCGAGGTTGCGGGGTGAAAGCGTCCGGTCCGCTGGTCAGGTCGGCGGGCAGAAGCGCGCGGCCATTCAGGCGCAGGCCGCGAGGGGCAGCGCGGGCCGGGGCGCCGCGCTCTTTTTTCCGACGCCGGTGAAGAATGCATCCCGCAGCCGGTCCGGCGGGAGCTCGCCGGTGCAACGGCCGTTGGCGAGAAGAAGGCAGCGGTCCGCGCCGCCCTCCCACTCGCCGAGCAGATGCGTGGCAATCAGCACGACGCGGCCGCGGCCCGCCTCGTGCGTGAGAAATTGCTGGAGCCGCTGACGCCACTCGGGATCGAGGCTGAGCCCCGGTTCGTCGAGC
>DASZPP010000110.1:0-18367 GCA_035549975.1 Opitutus sp. | reverse complement strand
CGGACTGATGGGTGTGTTCGCGAGCGTCGACATCTTCTTCCTCTATTTCTTCCACGAACTCGCGCTGATCCCGACGTTCATCATGGTCGGCGTCTGGGGCGGACGCGACCGCGGCTACGCCGCGATGAAGATGACGATCTACCTCACGCTCGGCGCGATGCTTTCGCTGCTCGGCCTGATCTTTCTTTACGCCAAGAGCGGTGCGCACTCGTTCGACCTCCGCGCGCTCCGCGACGCGCTCACCGCGCAGCCGCTCGGCGAGACGCTCCAGAAAAACATCTTCGCGCTGCTGATGTTCGGCTTCGGGATTCTCGTCTCGCTCTGGCCGTTCCACACCTGGGCGCCGCTCGGCTACGGCGCCGCGCCGAGCTCGAACGCCATGCTGCACGCCGGCGTGCTCAAGAAATTCGGCCTCTACGGCCTCATCCAGATCGCGCTGCCGCTGCTGCCGTCCGGCCTCGGCCACTGGTCGCACACGCTCGCGTGGCTCGCCGTCATCGGCAACGTCCTTGTCGTCGGCCTCATCACGATGGCGCAGCGTGACCTCAAGCAGCTCGTCGGCTACAGTTCGGTGATGCACATGGGCTATGCCTTCCTCGGCATCGCCGCCGGCTCAGTGCTCGGTGCGGGCGGCGTCGTGCTGCTGATGGTCGCGCACGGCCTTTCCGTCGCGCTGCTGTTCCTGTTGTCGACGTCGATTCACCATCGCACGCAAACGTTCTATATGGACGAAATGGGCGGCCTCGCGCAGAAGACGCCCGTCCTCGCCGCGTTTTTCGTCGCCGCGACGTTCGCCAGCATCGGCCTGCCCGGGTTCGCGAATTTCTGGGGCGAGCTCACGATCTTCGTCGCGCTCTGGCAGTTTTCGCCGCTCATCACCGCGCTGGCCGTCGCCGGCGTGATCATCTCCGCCATCTACGGCCTGCGCGCCGCGGCGAACATTTTCTTTGGCGCTCCGACCGCCGTGCTCACCGATGTGGAAAAGCACAATCCGGCCGTTGATCTCCGGTGGGCGGAGAAAATCCCCGCGCTCGTTCTGCTCGCCGCGCTGCTCTTCATCGGCTTCTGGCCGCGCTCGATCTCCGAGTCGATCAACGCCGCGCTCGCCGCGCCAGCCGTCCAAACCGCCGCCCGCTGACGCCCTCTCGCGATGACCCTCGACCTCGTCAAACTCGCCGCCAGCGACAACCAGTGGGCCGCCATTTTCCCCGAGCTCGCCCTCGGTTGCCTCGCCCTGCTTCTGCTGGTCCTCGAGATCGTGTTGCCGAAGAAATCCCACGGCGCGATCGGCGCCATCTCCATCCTCGGCCAGCTCGCGATCCTCGCGCTCGTCCTCCTCGATTTCTCCGCGCCGTCGGTCGGCCGCGACACATTCAACGGCCTGCTGCATCACAGCTACATCGGCCAGGCGATGCGCGTTTACTTTTTGCTGGCGGCATTCCTCGTCACGCTGCTCGCGCGGGTGAGCCTCGCGCGACAGAAGCTGCCGCGAGTCGAGTTCTATCATATCACGCTCATCGTTGCGGCGGCGATGATGCTCCTCTCGCAGGCCAATCACTTCGTCCTGCTCTTCGTCGCGCTCGAGACGCTCACGATCGGCCTCTACATCCTCGTCAGCTACTATCGCACCAATGCGCTGACGCTCGAAGCCGGCCTGAAATATCTCGTCATGGGTGCGCTCAGCTCGGCGCTGTTGCTCTTCGGCATCGTGCTGCTCTATGGCGCCGCTGGAAACCCCGCGCTCGATGGGCATGCGCTCGATCCGTTCAACTTCGACCAGCTCGCGCGTTTTCTCGCGCTCAACCCGCACAACTTTCTCGCCTCGGCCGGCATCGTCCTCGTCCTCTCCGGCATCGCCTTCAAGGTCGGCGGATTTCCGTTCCAGATCTGGATTCCCGATGTCTACCAGGGCGCACCGACACCCGTCACCGCGTTCCTTGCCGTGGCCTCGAAAGCCGCGGGGTTCGCCATCCTGCTCACGCTTGCCGGCACGGTCTTCGTCTCCTATGCGTGGCTCGTGCGGCCGGTGCTCACCGCGATGGCGGCCGCGACAATCCTGTTCGGCAATCTCGCTGCGCTCACCCAGCACAACGTGAAGCGCCTCATCGGCCTCTCCGGCGTTTCGCACGCGGGCTTCCTGCTCGTCGGCGTCGTCGCCGCGCCGGTCGCACCCGAAGCCGTGGGCGCCGTGCTGTTCTACCTCTACGCCTACCTGCTCGCGTCCTTCGCGGTGTTCGGCGTGATGACGCATCTCGCCGGCGCCGACGATGCCGACCAGGAACTCGATCACTACACCGCGCTCGCGAAGGAGAATCCATTCCTCGGCGGCGTGCTCGCGGTCGGCCTCGGCTCGCTCGCCGGTATCCCGCCGCTCGCCGGATTCATGGGAAAACTTTTCGTCTTCCTTGCCGCCGCGCATGCGGGCCTCTACGGGCTGCTGGGCATCGCAGTGGTCGGCGTCGTGATCTCGATCTATTACTACTTTGGCTGGATCAAAGCGGCGTTCTTCGAGACCTGGGCTTTGCCTGGCAGTCCCGTGAATCCGAAACCCGAGCGCACACCGATCGGCGGCGCGACCGGCATCGTGCTCGCCACGCTCGCGTTTTGCTCGATCCTGTTCGGCCTCTATCAAGGTCCGCTCGGCGCGTGGCTGCTCGCGCGCTAGCATTCGGCGCGAGCCGCCGAAAATAAAAAACCCGCGGTCGTGGAACCGCGGGTTCGTGAAATTCGGGACGCGTCGTCTATCGCCAGTTTCCTTGGATGAACACATACGTGCCGCCGCGGCGTTCCCAGCGCGGCGCGACCCACACGGCGTGCCGGTGCGGCGGAACCGCCCAGCGGCCACCGATCCAGACGTGATGGCCGCCTTGCCAGGCCCAGTAGCCGTCGACCCAAACATAATTCGGGCCGGGGCGATGACCGTGGCGCTCACGCCGCAGCGGCGGCGGGGCGGTGCGAATGATGACCTCGCCCGCCGGTGCGGTAACGACTGCGGGCGGCGGAGGCGCGACCACGACCGCCTGCCTGACTTCCCAATGACCGGCGATCCAGTTCTGCGACGCCGCATCCCAGCGCGGTTCGATCCACACGGTGCCTGCCTGCGGCGGCATCACCCACTGGCCCGGCACCCAGGCCCACTCGGCGCCCGTCCAAGTATAGTGACCCCCGACCCACACGTAGCCCGGGCCCGGCGAAGCGGCGACGATCTCGACCGCGTGACGCGGCGGTGCCCGATGCACGATCACCGGCGCGGGCACGCCGACGCGAAAGCTGATGCCGACGCGAGTGAAGGCGAATGCCGGACCCGCGGTGATCGCGGCCGCGGCCAGGAGGGAAAGTAATTTGAGGTTCATGATCTGATTTCGGTTTCGCGAAACTAGACGGTTTTGTCGATTTGAAGTTACGCCTGCGGAAGCAGGGTGGAGTGAGTTACTTTCGCAATAGACCGTTTCAAAACACGTTTGTTTCTGCCCGAAATTCCTGCCTCAGTCGCGCTCGCGCATGACCATCACCGGACTCGCCCTCGTCCCGCCGCCCACCGCCGCCAATCTTCCGAAAGTCACCCCGGAACTCCTCGCCTCGGTGCTCGCGCGCTACTCGCGCAGCAACGAGGGGCTCGCGACGATTCTCTCCAAGGTCGACCTGAACAACCCGGACGCATCGATCGATCGCATCCTGAGATTCGTCGACTACGGCCATGCCTCGATCGGCGGCCTCACGGGCGGACTCGCGATCGCACTCGACGGCGTCTCGATGTGGCTCGCCTATAAAATTTTTGAGATCGCGCAGATGGCCGACGGCCAGGAGTCGAGCACGCGTTACATCACGATGGACGCGGCGAACCTTCCGGCGGCCGTCGAGCTCGGCATTCCTGACGACCTCGCGTCGCGCTGGCGCGATGTGATGGCATCCGCGTTTGCGGCCTATCACGCGGAATACGCACGGCTCGACGCGCTCGCGCAGGCGAAACCCGACCTCGTGCGCTTGCCGCCCGACGCGAAGCCCGCGGTGGTCGCTCGCCTGCGCAAGAACTACGCCCTCGACCGCGCGCGCTACTTCGTGCCGTTCGCCACGCGCACGAATCTCGGCTTGGTCCAGTCCTCACGCATGTGGGCGACCACGGTGAAACACCTCGATTCGCTCCCGCACCCCGAGGCCCGCGCCGCCGCCAAGCTCATCCGCGACGAGTTGCTCAAGCAGTCGCCGCGGCTCATGCGGCACAGCTTCGCCGACGAATCCTACGCCGAGCAATCGCGCCAGGAGCTGGCCGCCTCGCTCCGACTCGGCCTCGACCGGCTTTCCGCCGAGCCGCTCGACGACGAGGTTTGGGTCCGCGTCGACCGCGCGACACCGCCGTGGCTGCCCGAATCGCAACCGGTCGCCGAGGCGCTTCGTCATCGCGCGAATCGCTATGGCCAGCAGGGCACGGCCACGCGCCGCATGCGCGTGACCTTTGCCTGGAACAACCTGGCGCTCGCCGAACTTCGCGACCTGAACCGTCACCGCACGGGATACCGCCACACGCCGCTCGTGCAGTCCGGTTTTTATCTGCCGCCCGAGATTGCGCACACCGATCACGCCGCGCTGCTCGCGGCGCAGCTCGACCTGACGCGCGAACTCCTGCGACGCGGCTCGCCGGCCTACATTTATTCACTGCTGCTCGGCGCGCAGACGCCATTCGAACATGGCACGCACGCCGATAAATTCATTTACGAGGCCGAGCTTCGCACCGGCATGGGCGCGCATTTCCGCTACGCCGAACACCTGAGCGCGGCGCTGCGTGCGTTTTTCGAGCAGGTGCCGGAAGCGCGCGCGTGGGTGGTCGAGGGGACGGCCGAGCCGGAGTAACGCGGCGCGCTCGCTGCCCCGGGTCGCGTGGGTGATTTCCGCCGTCGAATTGAATTGCCGCAATTCCCGCTCGTCGCCTCGATTTAGGCGGCGCGCATGAAGCTGTCCGGCCCAACTTTCGCTCTTCTGGCGGCGATGCTTCCATGCGTTGGGGTTCGCGGTGACACGCCGCCGAATCCCGGTTTTTCCCAGCGCGACGAAACCTTCGCCACCTCGTCAGCGCAGATGCCCGCGGGCCGCCGCGCTCCGCCGACGGCTATTGTCCGGCCGGAGCGAACGAAACTTCCGCTCGTTGCGAAACAGCCTGCTGCCGGAGTGCGGCGCGTCGCGACGATCGAGACCGCCGAGACGCGCGCTGAAACGCTGCGCTCGTTTCCTGTTCGCCGACCGCAACCAAGCGTCGCGGCCGTCGTTTCCCCGGCCGGGCAGCCGGCCGTTCACTTCTGGCACTGGCGCGCCAACGCCGTATCGCCGATGGCGCGCGGATTCGCCGGGCCACTCGTTGCCGGAGGGGTTGATCGCCCGGGCGGCGTTTCCGTCGCGCGCGAAGTTGTCTCGCCTGCCGGATTGAATCGCTTTGTATCTCATCATGGCGAGCCCCCGCCAACGCCGGCCCGGCCGGACGCCGCTTCCACTGATTCGCGCTGAGTCACGCGCTGCATGACCACTTTCCGCTTCCTTCAATTCAACATGCAGTTTGGTCAGGGCTGGGACGAGGCCAACCCGGACGACGCGCCGATGAACCTCGATGCAACGCTCGCGGAAATCCGCCGCCATGCCGCCGACATCATCATGCTGCAGGAGGTCGAGCTGGCCCAGGCCGGCGGCGCGCAGGTCAATCCACCGCCCAATTTCACGCGTCTGCGCGAAGCGCTGGCCGGCTACCACGGATGGTTTTGCTATCCCAAGGCCGATCCGCGCGAACTTCCCTTCGGCATCGGACTCGCGATCTTTTCCCGCAGGCCGCTCCACGACGAGATGCGGCTCGACCTGCCATCGCCGCCGATCGAATTCAATTTTCGCGGCCGGAAACTCACGCCCACCGATCGCCTGCTCATCGGCGCGAAGACCACGGTGCTCGGCCGCGAAGTGCAGCTCTTCAACACCCACCTGCTCGCGTTCTTCATGCTGGGCGCCAGCAGCACGGCGCATCCATGGCAGCGCAATCTGGTCGCCGAGCGCCTCGCCGATTCCTCAGGCCCGACGCTCCTCAGCGGCGACTTCAACGTCAGCCGGCACGAGGGCCTCGTCGCGCAATTCGGGTCCCGGGGTTTCTCCAGCGTGCAGACGGACGAGGTCACGTGGCGCCGCCGGCCCTACGTGCTCGATCACATTTTCTACAATTCGCCGCTGCGCCCGGTTTCCCACGCCGTCGTCCCGACGTCCGCCTCCGACCACCACCTGCTCGTCGCGGATTTCGAATTCGCCAGCTAACGCGGGGTGTCTCGCCCCCGCCGCGATCCGCGGTCCTGTTGGCGATCGGCGCGTTGGCGTCGGCGCGCCCTACTTCGCGCGCCGGACGCGCTCCTTCTCCTCGTCGCGCTCCTCCTCGATCCGTGCCCGCTCGTTCACGAGTTGTTTCCGGATTTTGTCGGCCTCGTCGGCATTGCCGGCCGCGAGCGCGTCGTCGAGCTGCTTCTTCAAAAAAATTTCCCGCTCGGCGAGCTTCCCTTGGTGGACGCGGTCGATCTCCGCGAGTCGCGCCTTCTGTTCGGGCGTCAGCGGACGCGCCCCTTCCGGGTCGGATTTGGCCAGGCGTTCCATCGCGAGTTCGTAGGCGCTCTTCATGGGGGAAATGAAAGCGCGAATGGATGCGAGTTCACGCGAATTCCGCTTTTCCGGCGCGTTCCGCCGGTTTTCACGCCAGTAAAAACATCACCGCCACCGCTGCCAACGGCACTCCGACCGCCAAGCTCGAGAGAGCACGTCCTCTCGGCAATCGTTCAAAAAAAACGTCTCGACGGCTGTTTTTTGGACCTGAAGACTGGCTAAGTTTGGATACCCAGCCTTCCCAGGAATTTCCCGCCGGCGGCAAGGGACGAGACCTGGTGATCGCCGGACTCGCCTGCCGATTTCCCGGAGCAAGGAATGCGGAAGCTTTTTGGGATCTGATGCTGAACGGGCGGGACGCGATCACCGAAGTCCCGCCGGATCGTTGGAACATCGAACGCTACTATCAGGCCGATCCCAACGCTCCCGGACGGATGAGCACCCGCTGGGGCGGCTTCACGGAAGATCCGGCCGGATTCGACGCGGCGTTTTTTGGAATTTCGCCCCGGGACGCGATGTGCATGGATCCGCAGCATCGGCGGCTGCTCGAAATGGCTTGGGAGTGCCTGGAGGATGCCGCCCTGCCGCCCGAACGCCTGCGCGGCTCCCGCACCGGCGTCTTCGTCGGAATCTCCCATTGCGACTATGAGCAGGTCGTCGAAGGCCTGGAGCACATCGGCGCATACACCCCGATGGGCGGAGCGCTCTCGATGGCCGCCAACCGGATTTCTTACTTCTTCGATTTCCGCGGCCCCAGCCTGGCGGTGGACACGGCCTGTTCCTCCTCGCTGACGGCGCTCCACCTGGCGACCTCCAGCCTTCTCGCCGACGATTGCGAATTCGCCCTGGTGGGAGGGGCGAGCCTGCTCCTGTCTCCGCGGCCCACCATCGGTTTCAGCCACGCGCGGATGCTGTCCCCGCGCGGACGCTGCCGTCCCTTCGACGCCGGAGCCGACGGATACGTCCGGGCTGAAGGAACGGCGATGATTCTGCTGATGAGGGCGGACCGGGCGGCAAGACTCGGAATCGAGGCCCGCGCGCGGCTCGTCGCAACGCGGGCTTCCCAGAACGGGCATTCCAGCGGCCTGACCGTGCCGGACCGGGAGGCGCAGGAACGGATGATGCGCGAGGCCCTGCAATCGGTCGGAGCCGGGCGGGTGGCCTATGTCGAGGCGCACGGCACGGGCACGCCGGTGGGCGATCCCATCGAGTCGAATGCCATCGCCTCGGCGCTGGCCACCAGCCGCGGGGATCTCCTGCCCGTGGGCTCCGTGAAAGGAAACATCGGCCATCTCGAGGCCGCCTCCGGCATGGCGGGGCTGATCAAGGCCGTGCTGATCCTGGAGAAGGGAATCATCCCGCCGACGCTTCATTTCGAAAAGCCGAATCCCCGGTTTCCGTCGCAACGGCTGCGGGTCGTGACGCGGCGGGAACCGCTCCGCAGCTTCGGCTCCGAGCCGCCGCTCGTCGCCGTGAATTCCTTTGGATTCGGCGGCGCGAATGCCCACGCGCTGCTGGCTCCGGCGCACCCCGAAAAACCGGGCACAAAACCGGCGGCGGCGGAGATGCGGGGCGGACATCGGATATTTCCGATGTCCGCGCGTTCCAGCTCCGCCTTGCAGGCTACTGCCGAAGCCATCGCCGCGACGATCGCCGCTTCGGATTCCCTCGAAAATCTGTGCGCCCTGGCGGCGCACGGCCGTTCCCATCATCCTTGCCGCGCCGCGGTGGTGGCCGTTTCCCCGGAAGAGCTCCGCGAGAAACTGCTCGCCTTCGCCCGGACCCCGGGGAAGCAGGAGGCTTCAGGCCGTCGGAAAACCGGTTTTGTTTTTTGCGGCCAGGGCGCGCAGTGGTGGGCGATGGGTCGCGGTCTCTACGAGAGCGAACCCGAGGTGCGGGCGTTTTGGAACGAATGCGATTCCCTGTATCGAAAGCTCGGCGGCCCGAGCCTCCTCGGCGCGTTGCTGGCGGAAGAAAAGGATTCGCCCCTGGACCGGACCGAGCTGGCCCAACCGGCCTTGTTCGCGCTTCAGGGCGGATTGGTGAAGCTATGGGAGTCCTGGGGCATCCGCCCGTCGGCCGTGCTCGGGCACAGCGTGGGTGAAGCGGCGGCCGCCTGGGCGGCGGGCGCCTTTGATCTCGAGGAAATCCTCCGGATCATCCGGCAGCGAAGCGTCCTTCAGGAGACCACGCGCGGCCGGGGAGGCATGCTCGCGGTTTCGGGAAAGGATCCGGCGGAATGGCTCCGGCGATTCGACGGCCGCGTCAGTATCGCGGCTTGGAACGCGCCCAGCCAGGTCACACTGGCCGGAGACCGGAGTTCGCTCGAGCAAATCGCTTCGGAATGCGACGGCGTCTTTCACCGGTTTCTGCGATCGGACTATGCGTTTCACGGCGCGCAGATGGATCCGATTCGCGAGGCGCTGCTCAAATCGCTGGAGGGAACCCGTGGAAAGACCACGGCGATTCCGATGTTTTCCACCGTCACGGGACAGGCGATTCCCGGACCGTCGCTCACGGCGGATTATTGGTGGCGCAATGTCCGGGACCCGGTGCTGTTTGGCGAAGGAATCGCCGCGATGCTGCGCTCCGGGATCGAAGTGTTCGTTTCAATCGGGCCGCACCCGGTGCTTGCGTCGGCGATCGCCGAGGTGGCCGGAGCGCAAAGGCGGCCGATTCGCCGGGTGGCTTCCCAGCGGCGGGACGAGCCGGCCCGAAGGACGATGCTGGAAGCGCTGGGTGCGCTCTACGAGGAAGGCTACGACCCGTCGTGGGAGCGCCTCTGCTCCCGACCGCGCGGCCGGCAGCGGCTGCCCGCCTATCCCTGGCAGCATGTGCGGGCCTGGTATTCCGACGGCGCGCTGAAGCGCGAGATCCGGGCCGCGGCTCCGCATCCCTTGCTCGGTGACCGCCAGGAATCCGCCCGGCCGGCGTGGCGGGGGACGATCGATCCCCGGATTCTTCCGTGGCTGGCGGATCATCGCATCGGCGGTTCGGCCGTGCTCCCCGCCGCGGCCGTGCTGGAAATGGGATTCTCCGCGCTGCGCCAGGCGGCTCCCCATGCCGAGGGAATGCTCCTCGAGCGGGTGAGACTTCTGGAAATGGTGGCGGTCTCGGCGGAGTCGACCCCGGATCTCTCCACGACGCTCGATTTGGATGCAGGCCGTCTCGAGGTGCGCCTCGCCGGCGAGAAGGGCACGGTGCTCGCCACGGGAAGCGCCAGCACCGGGCGCATTACCCGGCCCAAGCCTCTCGATCTGGCGTGGCTGCGGAAGTCTCTCACGCAGGAAACGGCGCCCGAGGAATATTACCGGCGGTTGCAGGAACGAGGCCAGGGATTTGGACCGGCCTTTCAGGGCGTGATTTCGTTCCGATCTGGAAACGGCGAGGTTCTGTCGGAGATCCGCGCCCTGCCGCCTGAAGGAAGAAACGGATACGTGGCCTTTCCGCCCGCGCTGGACAGCTGCTTTCATGGCTGCGGCCTGCTCCTGCCCGAATCAAACGGCGCGTCCATCCTGCGGTCAGTGCGGAGGGCGGCATTTTACGCGGCCTGGCCGGAGCGGGTCTGGAGCCATGTGCGACCGGCGCGCGGATCGGCGGACGCATTCGATGTCACCGTCTGCGATCAGGCCGGCGAGGTGCTGCTGACGGTGGAAGGCCTGCAGGTTCAGTCGCTGGGAACATCGAGGGACCGCTCGACCCTGTTCGCTTCCGAATGGATTCCCCTTCCGCCGCTGCCCGGCGTCTCCGCGGTCGGACCCGTGCTGGTGATTCATCAGGGACGGGATTCCTTCGCCGAGTCGCTCTTGGGCGCATTGGGCGACGGCGCGATCGAGGCGGAGGCGGTGGATTGCCGCGATGGAGTTGATTTTTGGTCACGCCCGACGGCGCAAGGCATCTCGACGGTGATCTACGTCGAAAATCCGGCGAGTGGAGCGTTTCGCCTGCCGGCCGTGATTCGAGGCCGGATTCGGGCAACCGGTCCGGACCGGCAACGGTGGCTGATTGTCACCTCCGGAGCGCAACGACTCCCTGATGACCGCGAGGAGATCCGGCCATTTTCCGCCTTGGCGTGGGGATGTGGCCGCACCGCGCAATCGGAATGCCCGGAGTGGCGGGTGTCGCTGCTCGACTGCGATATCAAGAGCCCGCCCGAGGCGGCGATCCGGGAGCTGTTCGCGGCGGAGCCGGAGCCGGAAGTGGTGCTGCGCGAAGGGTCGCGATTCGCGAGGAGATTCCGACCGATGGCTGAGCCGAAGGTGGAGCGGGACTTTGCGCCTCCCGGATTTCGCGTGTGTGCCCGGCATGCGGGACGGCTGGACGCGTTGGAATTTCGCGGCGCCGCTCCCCGGCGGGCGCAAGCGGGTGAAGTGGAAGTCCGGGTCGCGGCGGCGGGTCTCAATTTCCGCGACCTGATGAAGGCGCTCGACATATACCCGCTCCGGCCCGGGGAGGAAGCGACCTACGGCGACGAGTTCAGCGGAACGGTGGTGAGTGTCGGCGAGGGCGTCGCTGGCCTGGCTCCGGGCGACCGTGTGGCGGGTTTCGCGGGCGACGGCGGGGCGTTCGCCTCGCACGTGATCACCCGCGCGGAACTCGTCTGGCAAATTCCGGACCCGCTCGACTGGCAGGCCGCCGCTTCGATGCCGGTGGCATTCGGCACGGCCTTTCACGCGTTGCGAACTCTGGCCCGGCTGCGTTCCGGGGAAACGGTCCTGATCCACGCGGGGGCGGGGGGAGTCGGGCTGGCGGCGGTCCGGATCGCCCGGAGCGTGGGCGCCATCGTCTTCGCGACCGCGGGCAGCCCGCGCAAGCGGGATTTGCTGCGCTCGCTCGGCGTGGCGCAGGTCTTCGATTCGCGCACGCTCGACTTCGCGGAGGAAATTCGCCGCATCACGGACGGCAGGGGCGTCGATGTCGTGCTCAATTCCCTGGCCGGGGACTTTCAGCGGAAAAGCCTGGAGATCTGCGCCGCGCGGGGGCGTTTTGTGGAGATCGGGAAACGCGATCTCCACGGCGGAGGCTCGCTGCCGCTCGCGGTGTTCCAGCGCTCGCTGGCATTCTTTGCCTTCGATCTGGGCGCGGTCCTGGCGGCGAGGGGAACGGAAGCGCGGTCGGTGCGGAGATTCCTGTCCCGCGGAATGGCGACGGGCGATTTGCGGCCGTTGCCCGTGGCCTCCTTTCCCGCCGCTGCGATCGAAGAGGCGTTTCGCGAGATGCAAGCCGCCCGGCACGTGGGAAAACTCGTCGTCGATTTCTCCGAACCTCCCGCGATCCAGCCGGAATTCTGGCCGGATCCGGAAGGGCTTTACCTCGTGGCGGGCGGTCTGGGCGGCCTGGGTTGGGAAACCACCCGCTGGCTCGTCGAGCGCGGCGCAAGGCATGTCGCACTGCTCGGGCGCAATCCGCCCTCGAAAGAACGGCGGGACGAGATCGGACGCTGGAGCGCCGGCGGGATCTGCGTCGAACCGGTGGCCGTGGACATCGCCGACGCGGCGGCGCTGCGAAAGGCGTTCGACGCTCTCAGGGAAAAGCATCCGCCATTGCGAGGCGTGTTTCACTCGGCGATGGTTTTGCGCGACCGCCGGATTTCCGATCTCACGGATGAGGACCTGGCCACCGTGCTCGCGCCCAAAGTCGCCGGTTCCTGGAATCTGCATGAGCTGACGAAGGGGCTCGATCTGCATTGTTTTGTCCTGTTTTCCTCGATCTCGGGCGTGATTGGCCCGGTCGGAGCGGCGGCCTACGCCGCGGCCAACGCGTTCCAGGATGCCTTGGCGAATTTGCGACGCCGCGAAGGTCTCGCGGCGCTGAGCGTGAACTGGGGACAGATCGCCGATGTGGGCGTGGCCGCGAATCATCCGGCGATCGCGCGTTATCTCTCCGGGATCGGCATGCTGCCGATCGACTTCGCGGTCGCGCTCCGGCGCCTCGGCTTCCTGATCCCGGCAAATGCCTCCCAGGCTGCCGTGATCGCGGCGGATTGGGAGCGCCTTGGACGGGCCGACCCGAAGTTCCGGGAGTCGCCGATTTATCGCGACCTGGCCGGAAACGCCGCCGGCGGCACGGCGTCCGAATGGCGCGCGCAGGTGCTCGCGGCCGAGCCCGCGGCCGGCCTGGCCTTGGTGCTGGAACGGCTCATGGCGGAGATCACCTCCACGCTGGGGATGCCCGCGGGTTCCATTCCGGCGAATGAGCCAATCCGCGGCATGGATTCCCTGATGGCGGTGGAGCTCAGGGTGCGAATCGAGGGCCAGATGGGCATCGAGCTTCCGGTGGGCGACCTGCATGCGGGCATGACTCCGGCCTCGCTGGCGGAACGCCTGCTGCACCGACTGAGTCGCGAACCGGAGCCGTCTCAACCGGCTTCCTCCGTGCCGGCGGAGACGCTTCCTTCGGCGCCGGCCGCTGTTCCGCCGCCGGCGTTCCGAACCGAACCGATTCCGCTCCGGCAGGGTATCGCTGAAGGAAAACTTCCGCCGTTGACCGCAGCCGCGCTGATGGCGTGGCCGCAGACGCTTTTCGACCAGGCCGGAAAAACGCCCGAAGAGGTGTTGTCGCGGATCCATCCGGAGATCGCGCTCGATTTCATCATCGAAAGCCCGCTGGGAAACGTCGGCGTGTTCATGCTCCCGCTGGCCTCCTCCCAGGTTCGGCTGATGGATCCGAGCATGATTCGTCACTGTGCCGAGGGCGTCCGGCTCGCGACGGAATGCGGGGCCCGTTGCGTGGCGCTGACGGGCACCATTCCTTCGGCCACCGGCTATGGCGAACGGATTCTCGCGGCCGCGGGCGGGCAGCCGCCGGCCGCGGCCATCACCACCGGGCATGCCACCACCATCGCCGCGGTGGTGATGAATCTGGAGCATCTGCTGGCGGAAGCCGGACGGACCATCGAGCGGGAACGTGTGCTCTTCTTCGGCCTGGGCTCGATCGGCGAGGGAGCGCTTCGTCTCATGCTGGACCGCCTGCCGCATCCTTCCCGCGTGTTGCTGCGCGATCCGTATCGGGACCGGAGTTACTTCGACCGACTGGCCGCCTCGCTGAGGGACCGTCACGGATATGCCGGCGAGATCGCCGTGCTGCGGGACATTGGCGAGATTTCCGCCGCGACCGTCGTCATCGCCGCGACCAACACGGAGAACCAGCTCGCCGCCGACCTGCTGGCCGAGGGAACGCTCGTGGTGGACGATTCCTCGCCCCATTGCATGCCGGCGATGGAGGCGTTCCGGAGACTCGGGCGCGGAGAACTGCTTTTCACCGAGGGAGGATTCCTGGCCGCGCCGGCGCCGATGCCACGCATTGTGCACATTCCGGAGGTGATGGCGAGGGACTACCCCGACATTCCGACGCTGGTCACGTCCATCCTCAATCCGAACGGCATCACCGCGTGCATACTTTCGGCGCTGCTTTCAGCGCGCGAGGAAAGCCTGCCGCCCACGGTCGGCCGGGTTTCACCCGAAGAGAGCGCGCGGCATTGGCAGCGGCTGTGCGAACTCGGATTTACCGCCGCCGGGCTGTCCTACGAAGGGACCGAGCTGGATCGCGCGCACATCGAAGGCTTTCGCAATCGAGAAATTCCATGATCGCAGCCATCAGCAACCTCCTGAAGTTCAAAAATGACCCGGCCGCGTTTTTGCGCCGCCAAGCCCTCAAGGGCGATATCGTGTCGTTCCGGCTCGGGCCGGCCTCGGTGGTGCTTTTCAATCATCCCCGGCTCGTTCGCGAGATGATGGTCGGCAAGCAGAAGGCGCTGGACAAGGGACCCCTGGTGAAGGAACTCGGGAAACTGACCCTCGGCACGAGTGTGTTTACCGCCGAAAGGGAGGATCATCGGAAAAGCCGGCGTCTGATCCAGCCGGTCTTTCACCCGCACCGGCTGGAAGTGTATGCCCAATGCATGCTGCGCGCGGCCAACCGGCTCAGCGATTCGTTGAAGTCCGGCGACGAGGTCAACATGAGCGCGGCCGTCGAGCGGGTCACGATCGAGGCGGTCGGCACCTCCCTTTTCGGCGCGAGCCTGGCGCGGAACTCGAAGGAGATCTTTGCAGCCATCCGCGGGGTGCTCGAGATGCCGATTCCCATTTACCCGAATGTGCTCCGGGTCCTGAGCTACCGTCTCTTTCCCACGCGACAGAAGCAGGCCAACCGCCGGCTCGACAAACTGATTTATCGCATGATCGCGGAACGCCGCGCGGCGGAATATCCCAGCGATGATCTGCTGACCATGCTGATCCAGGCCCAGGAGGACGATGTGGGCCGGTTCACCGACCAGCAGGTGCGCAATGAAACCTTCACCCTGCTCGTCGCCGGGCATGAAACCACCGCCCTTGCGCTGGGCTGGTCGATCCATGTGCTGTGCGAGCATCCCGAATTGCAGGAGGAGCTGGGCGCGGAGGCGCACCACCTCACCGAATTCGGCTGGGACAGCCTCGCCGCGCTGCCCAAGCAAAGCCAGTTCCTGAACGAGCTCCTGCGGGTCTATCCGTCGGGATGGCTCATGGAGCGCAATGCGACCGAGGCGGTGGAGATCGGCGGTCTCGCCATCAAGCCGGGAACCGTGATCCTGGCCTCGCAGTATCTGATCCACCACGATCCGCGGTTCTGGGACGAACCCGAAGTCTTCCGGATGGACCGGTGGGATTCGCCGACCGCGCGAAAGAAGCGCACGGAAGACTTCACCTACTTCCCCTTCGGGGCCGGGGCGAGGACCTGCATCGGCGAGCACTTCGCCCGGGCGGAGATCATTCTCGTCCTCGCGACGTTGTTGAAAAAATGGCGTTTTCAACTCGTCCGGCCCGTGGCGATCAAGCCGACCATCACCCTGCATCCGAGCGAGCCGATTCGGGTCGTGGTCCGGCAAACGGGGACGGCCTGACCCGAACCGGCGGCGGCGCCGCTACGCGAGTTCGCCGACGGATGGATGGATTTCCATGACGGACGAGAAGCCCGAGAGTTCCAGAATTTCCCTCACCGCGGGCGTGACCGCGGCAAAGGCGGCCTTCCCGCCGAGAGGTTTCAGCTTTTTGGCCGATACGAGAAAAACGCGAAGCCCGGCGCTGCTCACATAGTCGAGGTGCGAGCAGTCATAAACAATCCGGTGCCGGCCGGCGCCGATCAGCGCATCGACCTTCTGGTCGAGACCGGGGCAGGCGGTGACATCGAGGCGCCCGACAAGGGCGAGGACGGTCGTGGCGTTGAGCGAGGTCTCGTTGATTTCCATGATGACCGGAGGAACAAAACTAAAGTCCGGCTGCGGCCCGAGGAAAGCCATTTTCCAGTTGCCCGCCATGGGCAGGGTGAAGCGCGAACGAACGGAAGCTCACGCGAATTCCGCGTTTCCGGCGCGCGCGCTCAGCCGATTTTCACGCCCAACAAAAACATCGCCGCCACCGCCGCAAACGGCGCCCAATAGCCACGCGCCCAGCCGCGCCAGCCCGCCGCATAGCCGGCCAGCAGCGTCGCGGCGAGGAGCGCCAGCGCGGACGACGCGAGCCACGGCGTCCGCCAGTCCGCCGTCCACCATACGGCGGGCGCGTGCACGCCGGCCCGGATCAAGCCGTCGATCACGACGAGCAGGACGAGCGCCGCGTGATTGAACAGCGCCCCCAGCGCCGTCACGCCCACGAGGCCCGCGACCACCGAGGCGAAACCCGCGACGATCACGAGCATGGCCAGCGGCACCAGCACGAGATTCGCGATCAACCCGCCCGGCGCCCACACGTGAAAAAACTGCGGCCCGCAAATCGTGCTCACGAGCGCCGCGGCGATCCCGATCCCGAGCACCGGCCAGAACCAGCTTGAGACGAACACGACGCCGCGCTGCCACCACCTCCGCGCCGCCTCCGGCAGATCCTTGAACGGCGCAAACCGTGCCGCCAGTTGCTCCGCGAGCGGCAGCCCGAAGCACAGGATCGCGAGCACGACGCCGTAGCTCATTTGAAAACTCGCGCCGAACAGCGCCATCGGGTCGAACAGCAGCACCAGCGCCGCCGCGGTCGCGAGCGCGGCGAGGCCGTTCGCCGGCCGCCGGAGCACGAGTGCGGCCTCGTAACAGGCGACGAGGACGAAGGCCCGGACCGCCGAAGGACTCGTCCCGGTCGTGTCGACGTCGAGCCAGAGCACCGCGAGCATCAGCACCGCGGCGAGCGGCCGCGGGCAGCGCAGCGCCATCAACAACGCGTGCAGCGCGACCGCCACCACGCCAATGTGCAGCCCGTTGATCGCGAAGAGATGCATCGTGCCGCTCTGCATGAACAACGTGTCCTGCTCGTCGCTGAGCTCGTGTTTCTGTCCGAGCATCATCGCGCGATAAACGGCGGCGAGATCGGGCCGCTTCGTGGCGATGCCGGCGCCGAGCCAGTCGTTCAGCTTGTCCGCCGCCCGCGCGCAAAACCGCCGGTAGCGCGACGGCGGCTGCTCCTCCGCGAGAATCCGCCCGCGCGTCAGCCGGAAGTTCACCCCGTTGTTCGCGAGATACCCGTCGAACGTGTCCGCCGGCGGGTCGCGCGGCAGCGATGCAACCACGCCGAACGCCGACACGACCGCCGAACGGATTGGCGCCGCCGCGCTTTTTTTCAGTGCGAGCGAAAAATACACGCGCTGCCCCGCGAGTTCCTGCAGCCGCTCCTCCGCCCGCACGACGCGCGCGATTCCGCTGGCGCGGCTCGTGTCCATCTGCGGAAACGTCCGCTCGATCCGCAGGACCACGCGGGCTTCCCGGGGCGGCAGTGCGTCCCACGCTGCGATCCGCGGCCGATGCAGCAGATAACTGGCTGCGCCCGCGCAAAACATCGCCGCGCCGATCGCCGGCGCAAACCACCGCGTCCCGCGCCAGCCGGCGGCGATCGCGATCACGACGGCCGCGAGCGCGCCGGCCAGCAGCCACGAAGCCGGCGCGAATTCACCCATGCGCCCGGCCGCCAGGCCGGCCATCAGCGGCAGCACGATCCACAACAGCGGGGCGCGGTGTCCGAGGCTGCGGCTGGGCATGCGCGAAGTTCAAGCGATTGATGCAAACAAATGAACGCTATTCTGCGAGGGCGCGGTCGAATGTGGGGGTGCGACACCCTCGTCGCGCCAGCGGGACGAGGGCGTCCCGCCTCCAACATCGAATCATCCGCCGCTTTCCCGGCTTTGATTCGCATCGGTTCGTGTACATTAGTGGTTCAGCCAATGCCGTCCGCCGACCAACCTGAATTCTTCGCTGAGCCGGTCCCGGCCGCGCCGGAGCCGCGCAAGCCCGCGCACCAGCCGCTCGCGGCCCGCATGCGACCGCGCAAGTTGAGCGAGGTCGTCGGCCAGGACCACATCCTCCGGCCCGGCAGCCTGCTCCCTCGACTCGTCGCGCAAAACCGTTTCGGCTCCCTGCTGTTCTACGGCCCGCCCGGCTGCGGCAAGACGAGCATCGCGGAGGCGATCGCCAACGAAACCCACAGCCGGTTCGTCCGCATCAATGCCGTCATGTCCAACGTCGCCGAGCTGCGCGACATCCTCGCCACCGCGCGCCGGCTGCCCGAGGCCGCGACGATCCTCTTCATCGACGAGCTGCACCGCTTCAACAAATCACAGCAGGACCTGCTGCTGCCCGACGTCGAGGAAGGCAATGTGCGGCTGATCGGCGCGACCACGCACAATCCCGGTTTCTACGTCAACCCGCCGCTGCTTTCGCGCAGCCATCTTTTCCGGCTCGAGCCATTGTCGGCCGACGCGATTGTCGGCGTGCTCGAGGCGGCGCTCAGCGATGTCC
>DASZPP010000109.1:0-11432 GCA_035549975.1 Opitutus sp. | reverse complement strand
CCAGTCGCTCGTGGTGACGGTCGAGATCGGGATGCGATGCATCGGTTTCCGGGCAAACGCGTAGGTGTCGGCGGTGAACGCGTTGCCGACGTAGAGCATGTGATCGGCCGCCTCGATGCAGTGGTTCGCGGGGATCTGGCGCCGCGGGACGAGGTTCACGTCGCGGCGTTGCTGAATCCCGTCGAGGCGCCGCAGTTCGGCGCGGTTCCAATGCAGCCAGTGGGTGGTCGAGGCGTGGTGCAGCTTGACGCAGCCGCGCGGCAGCGCCGGCGCCCAGCGATCGAGATTGCGCTCGAGGTCGAAGGCGAACGCGCAGTCGGCGGGCGGACGATAGGCGGTGTTGTCGAAGTTGACGACCTCGACGCGATAGCCGGCTTCGCGGAAAGTCTCGGCGAACAGCCAGGCTTCCCAGCGGTTGGTGTGATAGTGCTGCCGGATGACGCTGGGGTAGAGCCACGGGTCGGTCAGATACGCGAAGGCGACCGTGCCCCGCGGCCGCCCGGCCGGCGCGAGGACCAGGGTCTCGCCGCGACGGACGATGAAATTCTCGAGGTGACGGGCGGTGAAGCGGCCGACGCCCGCGAGCGGACGAAGAAATTGCCAGCGAAGCCGATGGCTCATGCGAAGGGTGGCGGGGCGGATTTCAGAGATCGGCGATCCGCTCGGCGGTGATGCGGCCGGGCACCACCATGAAACCGACCGGCACGCCGGCATTCTCGAACATCCGGCCCCAGCTCAGGCCCGAACTGTCCACGGTGAGCTCGATCGCGCAGGGAAAGGTCGTGTATTGCGCGACGTAGGGCTGGACGAGCGCGAGGTCGAGGAGGTATTGCCCGCGGAGCAGTCTTGGCAGTGTGACGCGCGCGGCGAGCCGGTAAAGGCCGGGGGTCACGGCGTGGACGCTGGTGCCGTCGTCATCGTGGCCCGGCGAGCAGAGCGCGAGCTTGTTGCCGTAGCGGTCGCAGAGAAAAACGTTGAGGCTGAGTTTTACCGGGGCGGTCACCCGGACCTCGGTGACGATTTCGAGCGGCTCGATCGCGTTCGGTACCGCGATGCGGTCGGAAGCATCGCCGTTCACGGTCAGGCGGGTACATCGAACGGGCGAGCCGCCGGGAACGACCTGTTTGTCGATGGCGAGGCCGCCCGTGGTGGCGCCGGAGCTGACGTAGCGCGCGAGGGCGTCGCTGGTGCCGCCCTGGAAACTCAGGCGGCCCGACTCGAGCAGGAGGGCGCGCCGGCAGAGATTCTGGACGGCGGCGGTGTTGTGGCTGACGAAGAGCACGGTACGGCCCTCGCTCTTCGAGACCTCCTCCATTTTGCCGAGGCATTTCCGCTGGAACATCGTATCGCCGACGGCGAGCACCTCGTCGACGACGAGAATCTCGGGTTCGAGGTGCGCGGCCACGGCGAAGGCGAGGCGGACGTACATGCCGCTCGAGTAACGCTTCACCGGCGTGTCGATGAATTTTTCCACCTCGGCGAAGGCGACGATCTCGTCGAACTTGCGGCGGATTTCGGCGCGGCTCATGCCGAGGATCGCGCCATTCAGGGAAATGTTTTCACGGCCGGTCAGGTCGGGGTGAAAACCCGTGCCGACCTCGAGCAGCGACGCCACGCGGCCGCGCAGGCGGACGCGGCCGGTCGTCGGCTCGGTGATGCGCGAGAGGATTTTCAGGAGCGTGGACTTGCCGGCGCCGTTGCGGCCGATGATGCCGACGACGTCGCCCTGGTTCACCGAGAAGGACACGTCGCGCAGCGCCCAGAATTCCTCGCGGGCGAAGCCGGTGCCCCACCGGACGCGGCGCCAGAGCTTGCGCGCGGTGTGATGCAGCATGTCGCGCAGGTTGTCGTGGCGCGACTCGTGCTCGATGACGTAGCGCTTGCTCAGTCCGGAAACCTCGATGACGGGCGCAGCCATGTCAGATGATATCCGCGAACTGCCGCTCGGTGCGCCGGAAATACCAGATGCCGGTCGCGAGCAGGATCGCGGTGAGAAGAAGCGAGTAGCCGATCGGAACAAGATCGACGGATTGCGAGCCGCGCAGGAGGCACCAGCGGAAACCGTTGATGATGCCCGTGAGGGGGTTCAGCGCGAGCACGGTCCGCCACCGCGGGAACAGGTCGGTGCGATAGCCGACGGGCGAAACGAAGACGCCGACCTGAAGCAGGAACGGAACAATGTAGCGGAAATCGCGGTATTTCACCGTCAGGCTGCTCAGCCAGAGTCCGCCGCCAAGCGCCACGAGCAGCGTGAGGAAAATAAAAACGGGCAGCGCGATCCAATGCCAATCCGGGACGAAGCCAAACCACAGCGCGGCCACGAGGAAGAGGCCGAGCACGATGACAAAGTCCACGAGGGCGACGGCGAGCGCGGAGAGCGGAACGATCAGCCGGGGAAAATAAACCTTCGAAACGAGCTGCGAGTTGCCGAGCACGCTGCCGCTGGCGCCGTTGAGCGCGCCCGCGAAAAGCTGCCAGGGAATATAGCCCGCGAGCACGAGCAGCGGATAGGGTACGCCGCCATCCGGCATTTTCGCGAGGCGCCCGAAGACAAAGGTGAAGATCGCGGTGGTGATCGCCGGCTGGATGAGCGCCCACGAGGCGCCGAGGACGGCCTGTTTGTAGCGAATCTTGATGTCGCGCCACGCGAGAAACCCAAGCAGCTCCCGATACCGCCAGACCTCTCGCCAGTAGTCGGCGCCCGCCCGGCCGGCTTCGAGAACCGTTTCCGGCCGGGAAGGGAAAATCTCGGTTTCGTTGGCGCTCATTTTAGTGGCATCGCAGCTGGCAAAAGGCGGTTTGGGGGCTCGCTGAAACGGACTGGAACGGGTCGCAAAGGAAGCGGCGAGATATCATTTCAATGCTTCGCCCCGTCGCTTCCGGGGAAAGCAACTGCGATGAGGCTGCGGAAGGGTGTGGTGCCAGCTCGATTCTAGGGGGTAGCCCCTACGACAGAAACGTCAACCCAAACACTCGGTGCGGTGCATCCCGTTGGTGGTCGCCGGGATTCACGCGCAGATGGAATCGGCAATTTCGCGGGCCGTCGCGGCTGAAAACAGCCGGTCGACCAACAAAAGCCCGAAATCGACCGCCGTGCCAGCGCCGCGCGAGGTGAGGAGATGCCCATCGGTCACGGTTCTCTCTTCGGGGAGAATTCCCGGCAATTCAGCGGCGACCGAAAAGTGGGCGGTGTAACGACGGCCGGCGAGCAGGCCGGCGTCGTGCAGGACGGTTGGGGCCGCGCAAATCGCCGCCAGCCACCGGCCGGCGTCGTGTTGACGAAGGACGAGGGTGCGAACGCGCGAGTCGGCGCGAAGGTTTTTCGTGCCCGGGCCGCCGGGCAGGAACACGCAGTCGAAGTCGCGGGTCGCGACCGTCGCCAGCGTGGTGTCGGCGTGGACCGTGAGGCCGTTGCGGCCGGTCACGTGAATGCCGTCGCCCAAGGCGGCGAGCGTCACGTCGGCTCCGGCCCGGCGAAGGAGATCGACCGGCGTCATCGCCTCAATCTCCTCAAAACCTTCCGCAAGGATTGCGAGGACGGTGGGCATGCGATGAGTTGAACAGGCATGGGCGCGGTTGCCGACGGAAATTTTTCTGGAAAACGGCTGGTGGTCCTCGGTTGCGGGGACCTCGGCGGCGCGGTCGCGCGTGAAGGATTGCGACGGGGAATGCGTGTGACTGCGCTGACGCGAAATGAGTCCGCGGCGGACGAACTGCGGGCGGATGGAATCGGGGTCGTCGTCACGGATCTGGCGGATGCGGCCTGGCACGCGGAAATTCCCGGAGGCGCGGATCTCGTCCTGAATGCGGTGAGCTCGGGCGGCGGCGGGGTCGAGGGGTATCGGCGGAGCTACGTCGAAGGCATGCGTTCGGTGCTGCAATGGATGCGCGAACGCGGGCGGGCGGGGACGTTTGTCTACACGAGCAGCACCTCGGTTTATTCGCAGGGCGGCGCGGTGCGTGTGTCCGAGGAGAGTGAAAGGGAGACGGCAGGCGAACCGGAACACGCAAGCGGGCGGTACGAAAAGCGGACGGTTTTGCGGGAGGCGGAGCGGCTGGTGCGGGAAAATGCAGGCGCCTGTGCGCGCTGGTTCGTGCTGAGGCTGGCGGGGCTCTACGGGCCGGGACGGACGCACCTGATCGAGCAGGTCTGCGCGGGCGAGATCGCGGGGCGCGGAAAACACCATTTGAATCTCATCCACCGCGACGACGCGGCGGCGGCGATCTGGGCGGCGTTTGGCGCACCGGAGAATGTGGCTGACGAAGTGTTCAATGTGGCGGACGACAGGCCGGCACCAAAATCCGAAGTCGCGCTGTGGCTGGCGCAGCGGCTGGGCGTGCCCGCGCCCGTCTTCACCGGCGAACCGGCGGCGGGGCGGACGGCGGTGACGCCGGACCGGGTCATTGCGAACGACCGGATCAAGCGCGTGCTTGGGTGGGCGCCGCGCCACCCGTCCTATCGGGAAGGCTACGAAAATGTGTTGGCGGGCGGCGCGAAATAGCAGTTAACCGACGGGCTTGAAAGCGCGTTGAGGACAACGTGCTCACCGCAGCAAAACCAAGGATCACTCATGGCCGGACTCGGAAAAATGTTGAAACAAGCCCAGAAAATGCAGCGTGGCATCGAGGCGCTGCAGTCGCAGCTCGAAGCGAAGGAAATCGAAGTCACCAGCGGCGGCGGCGCGGTGAAGGTGAAGGTCAACGGCGCGGGAAAGTTCCTCTCGCTCGCGCTCGATCCGGACTTTCTCAAGGAGGAACCGAAGTTCGTCGCGGACACGGTGCTCGCCGCGGTGCAGGAGGCGGCGAAGCAGGCCAAGGATTACAACGATGCCGAAATGCAAAAGATCACGTCGGCGTTCCAGGTGCCCGGGTTGATGTGATTAGCGCAGGCGTCCCGCCTGCCGATTTTCCAGAGCAGGCGGGACGCCTGCGCCATTTATGCCTTCCGCCTACGAAAAACTCCAGCAGCAGTTGAAACAGCTTCCAGGCCTGGGCTACCGGTCGGCGGAGCGGATCGCGCTGCATTTGCTCGTGGAGAAACCGGACCGGCTGCCGGCTTTGGTGGCGAGCCTCGAGGAGGCGGCGAAAGCGGTGCGGCGGTGCGCGCGCTGCGGGAATCTGGCGGAAGGGGAGCTTTGCGCGATTTGCGCCGAGGAGCGGCGCGACCAGTCGGTCGTGTGCGTCGTCGAGCAGGTGCCGGACCTCGTCGCGCTCGAACGCAGCGGCGCCTACCGCGGCGTCTATCACGTGCTGCACGGCAAGCTCTCGCCGTTGCACGGCGTCGGGCCGGAGGACTTGAATTTTGCGGGATTGTTGGCGCGGTGTGAAGGCGGCGCCGTGGGCGAATTGATCCTCGCGTTGTCGAACGACGTCGAAGGCGAGGCGACGTGTCATTATCTGACCGAGCAACTCAAGGCACAGGGACTCACGCCGAAAGTGACCCGGATCGGCTTCGGGCTGCCGAGCGGAGGCGGTGTGCTCTACGCGGATGCGGTGACGCTCAAGAGTGCGCTGGACGCCCGGCGAAACTATGCGTGACGCGCGAGCGGGGCACGCCCTTGCATTTTGACGCTGGTGCGTTTCGGTCCGGCCGGCTCGAACCGCAATCGACGCGCCATCCGGTCTTATCCACCTCGCCGGCGGCGCGCGAACGGAATTGGGCTTGTCGAAACGTCCCGCCGCCATAACGTTCGCCGCGTCTGGTTCGAGTCGCTGCGCCGGTAGTTCATCGGTAGAACGTGAGCTTCCCAAGCTTGAGAGGAGGGTTCGATTCCCTCTCGGCGCACCACTTGCGGGAGAAAACCTTTGCGCCGGGCGCGGCCGGGCTTCAAGTGAACGCACCGCAGGATGAAGGTTCATGGCCAACCGCAGCGCACCATCTGGCTCGAGGGCGATGGCGATGCCGTGGGGATCATCGACCAGACGCGGCTGCCGCACGCGTTCGCGACCGTCCGTCTGGCGACGCTGGAGGAGGCGGCGCACGCGATCCGCGCGATGCTGGTGCGCGGCGCGCCGCTGATCGGCGCGACAGCCGCGTATGGGCTTTGGCTCGCGTTGCGAAACGACGACTCGGACGCGGGCCTGCGGCGCGCGCGGGAAGTGCTGCTCGCCACGCGGCCGACCGCGGTGAACCTGCGCTGGGCGCTGGACCGTGCGATCGTCCGGCTGCAGCCGCTCGCGCCGGGGGAGCGGGCGGAGGCGGCGCGTGAGTTCGCCGCGGAGGTTTGCGACGAGGACGTGGCGATCAACCGCGCGATCGGCGACGCCGGCCTGCCGTTGCTGCGCGAGATCGCGGCGCGGAAGCCGCCGGGAAAACCGGTGAACATTCTCACGCATTGCAACGCCGGCTGGCTCGCGACGGTCGATTGGGGCACCGCGACGGCGCCGATTTACCTCGCGCACGATGCGGGCATCCGCGTGCACGTATGGGTGGACGAGACGCGGCCGCGAAACCAGGGCGCGAGCCTGACGGCGTGGGAGCTGCTGAATCACGGCGTGCCCCACACGGTCATCGTGGACAACGCGGGCGGGCACCTGATGCAGCGGGGCGAGGTCGACGTTGTCATCGTCGGGACCGATCGCACGACGGCGCAGGGTGACGTCTGCAACAAGATCGGCACCTACCTGAAGGCGCTCGCGGCGCACGATAACGGCGTGCCGTTTTATGTCGCCGCGCCGTCGCCGTCGATCGACTGGACGATCTGCGACGGGCTGCGCGAAATCCCCATCGAGGAGCGCGCGGGCGCGGAGGTCACGCGGATATCCGGCCAGCTGCGCGACGGATCGACGGCATCGGTCGCGTTGACGCCCGAGGGAAGCGGGGCGGCGAACCCGGCGTTCGACGTGACGCCGGCGCGGCTGGTCACCGGATTGATCACCGAACGCGGCGTGGTCGCGGCGGGTGCCGGGGACATGCGCCGGCTGTTTCCGGAACACGCGAAATCACCATGAACGATTCCGAGCGAATGTTGCGACAGGAGGTCATCGACACGTGCCGCCGGCTCGAGGCGCTCGGCGTCAACCAGGGCACGTCGGGCAACGTGAGCGTGCGCTGCACGGCGGATCCGGCGGCGGGATTTTTCCTGACGCCGACGAGCCTGGCCTACGACGAGATGGTGCCGGAGGACCTCGTGCACGTGTCGCTCGACGGGGTTTGCACGGGACTGCGGCGGCCGTCGAGCGAGCTGCCGTTTCACCTGGCGATCATGCGCGAACGACGGGACGCGACGGCGGTGGTGCACACGCACAGCACGCACGCGACGGCGATCGCGTGTTTGCGGAAGGAGATTCCGGCGGTGCACTACCTGGTCGCGCTGTTCGGGGGAAACACCATTCGCTGCGCGGAGTATGCGACGTTCGGGACGCCGGAACTGTCGGTGAATGTCCTCCATGCGCTGCGGGGGCGGCGCGCGGCGTTGATGGCGAACCACGGGCTCGTCGTGCTCGGCGCGGATCTGAAGCAGGCGCTGGCGCTGACGGCGGAGGCGGAAACGCTGGCGACGATCTACGGGCGGGCGCTGGCGGCGGGCGAGCCGGCGATCCTGTCGGATGCCGAGATGGTTGACGTGCAGAACAGATTCCGCGCGTATGGTTACGGTCCGGTCGGCTAAGGGCGAAGCGTGAAATCGGTCATCGTGAAAATGGAAATCCGGAGAACTTCAGATTTCCCCGTTCGCGTTTGTCCGGTTTCACGACTCGGCCGCGGCGCTTGATCCGAGGCGGCCGGATCCAATCCTTTCCATGACTTCAACCGCCTCCCCCCGCCGCTGGTTCGTGACCGGCGACATCAACGGATTCTTCGGCCTCGTCGTCGACAACCTCGCGGTGATGGCGTTTCTCGCGACGGTGCTGGTGGGGTTGTTCAAATTTCCCGCCGAGGTCGTCTACACGCGGATGTTTCCCGGCACGGCGTTCGGCGTGCTCGTGGGGGACCTGATCTACACGTGGATGGCGGCGCGGCTGGCGCGGCGGACGGGTCGTGAGACGGTGACGGCGATGCCGCTCGGGCTCGACACGCCGTCGACGATCGGACTGGCGCTGCTCGTGCTCGGGCCGGCGTTTGCGAAATTCAAGCAGAGCGGCCTCGATGAGCACGCGGCGGCGATCGCGACGTGGCATCTCGGCATGGCGGCGATGTTCGTGATGGGCCTCGTGAAATTGGGGCTGGCTTTCGCGGGCGCGTGGGTCGGGCGGATTGTGCCGCGGGCGGGCTTGCTCGGGTCGATCGCAGGAATCGCGCTGATGCTGATCGGCTTCATTCCGATGCTCGAAGTGCTCGGCGTGCCGATCGTCGGCATGGTCGGACTCGGCGTGATCCTTTACGCGGTGGTGGCGAAGGGAAAGCTGCCGGGCAACATTCCTGGCGTGCTCGGCGCGGTCGCGCTTGGCACGCTGCTTTATTACACGCTCGGCCCGCTCGGCCTCGCGGGGCCGGGCTACCACGCGCCAGCGGCGATCCAGTGGCGGTTCTCGCTGCCGTTGCCGAATCTTGGATTCATCACGGGGCTGCCTTCGGTGGTGCCGTATCTGCCGCTCGTGCTGCCGTTCGCGCTGCTGGTGGTCGTCGGCGGCATCAACGTCACCGAAAGCGCGCGGGTGGCGGGCGACGATTTTTCGACGCGCGACGTGTTGCTCACCGAGGCGGTCGCGACGCTCGTCGCCGGCATGTGTGGCGGGGTCGCGCAGACGACGCCTTACATCGGCCAGCCGGCCTACAAGAAAATGGGCGCGCGGGCGGGCTACACGTTGTTGACGGGCGTGTTCGTCGGGATCGGCGGGGTGTTCGGCTATTTGTCCGGGCTCGTGGAACTGCTGCCGCTCGCGGTGCTCGCGCCGATCCTGGTTTTTGTGGCGATCGACATCACGACGCAGGCGTTCGAGGCGACGCCGACGCAGCACGCGGCGGCGGTGGTGTTCAGTTTTTTCCCGGCGATCGCGCGGATGGTGGCGATCAAGCTCGGCGATCCGACCTATGTCGCGTCCGACGTGTTCGACCGGCTGCTGACTTCGACGGACCGCGGGATGCCCGAGCTCGGCATCATCGTGGCGCTGGGGAACGGGTTCATCATCACGTCGATGATCTGGGCGGCGTTCCTGGCGGCGTTGGTGGACCGGCGCACGGGCGCGGCGATCGTGAGCCTGCTGACCGGCGCGGCGATGACGCTGTTTGGCGTGATTCATTCCGTCGATCCCGGCGGCGGCATGTATCTGCCGTGGACGCTGAGCGGGGTGGGCCGGACGATCGCCTGGCAGTTCACGGCGGCCTATGTCGCGCTCGCGGCGCTGATCGCGCTGCTGGGATTGCGGAAGGAGGGCGCGGGCGCGGCGACCCGGTAGCGCCCGGCTTGTGACCGGCTGTGCTCGCTGCCTCGCTACACGGCGGCGCGCACGCGGGCGAGGCCGAGATGGCGGGCGCGATCTTTGATCCGGCGGACGATGTCGTCGGTCGAGAGCCCGTGCGCCGCGCGCAGGATCGCCACGGTGGTGCCGTGCTCGACGAAATTGTCCGGCCAGCCGATGCGTTCGACCGGCGTGACGCAGTCGGCCTCGTGGAGCGTTTCGAGCACCGCGCTGCCGAAGCCGCCGCTGACGACGTGGTCCTCGAGCGTGACGAGGAGCGGAATGCACGCCGCGTGGCTGAGGAGCAGCGTGCGGTCGAGCGGCTTGACGAAGCGGGCGTTGACGACGCCGACCGAAAGGTTCTCCTCGGCGGCGAGGCGCTCCGCGATCGCAAGCGCTTCCGCGACCATCGGGCCGAGCGCCCACAGCATGATCGTCGAGCCCTGGCGCAGGACCTCGGCCTGGCCGACGGGCAGGAGCGCCGGCTCGGGCTTGATCGCCACGCCGGCGGCGGCGCCGCGCGGGTAGCGGACGAAGGCCGGCCCGCCGAGGTGCAGCGCGGTGTGGAGCATGTCCACGAGTTCATCCTCGTCCTTCGGCTGCATGATCGTGGTGTTCGGGATGCAACGGACGTAGGCGAGATCGAAGAGGCCGTGGTGCGTGGGGCCGTCGTTGGCCGAGAGGCCGGCGCGATCGAGGCAGAACGTGACGGGGAGATTCTGCAGCGCGACGTCGTGGACGATCTGGTCGTAGGCGCGCTGGAGGAACGTGGAGTAGATCGCGCAGACCGGCTTCAGGCCCTTCGCGGCCAGGCCGGCGGCGAAGAGGACGGCGTGTTCCTCGGCGATGCCGACGTCGAAAAATTGCTTCGGCGCGACGGTGGCGAGGTGGGACAGGCCGGTGCCGCCCGGCATCGCGCCGGTGATGCCGACGATGGCCGGATCACCCTGGGCAAAGCGGGCGAGCGCGCGGCCGAAAACGTCCTGATACGTAGGCGGCAGGCCGGGCGGCTGCTTCAGGCTCTCGCCGGTCGCGGGGTCGAACGGGCCGGAGCCGTGAAATTTTTCCGGCGAGTTGAGCGCCGCCCCGAGGCCCTGGCCCTTTTTCGTCAGCACGTGGATGAGCACGGGCACGTCGCACTGTTTCGCGAAATCGAGGTTCTTGAGCAGCGCGTCGAGATTGTGCCCGTCGACCGGGCCGAGGTAACGGAGGCCGAATTTCTCGAAGAGCGAGGACTCGACGAAGAAGTCCTTCGTCTCGCGTTTCCACTTCTGGTAAACGCGGTTCATTTCCACGCCGGTCGGAAAACTCGTGAAGAATTTTTCGATGTCGTGGTGGATCTTGTTGTAGGTCGGATTGGTGCTGAGCCGGTTGAGGTAGCGGGAAATCGCGCCGACGTTCTTCGCGATCGACCACTCGTTGTCGTTGAGGATGACGATGAGGCGCTTGGTCGAGGTGACGACGTTGTTGAGCGCCTCGAGCGTGATGCCGCAGGTGAACGCGGCGTCGCCGCAGATGGCGACGACGTGCTCGCTGCCGCCGCGGAGGTCGCGGGCCGTGGCCATGCCGAGCGCGGCGGAGAGGGCGGTGCCGGCGTGGCCCGCGCCAAAGGCATCGTGCGGACTTTCGGCGCGGCTGAGAAAACCGCTCGGGCCGTCGGTCTGGCGGAGCTTCCTGAAATAATCGCCGCCGCGGCCGGTGAGGAGCTTGTGGACGTAGCCCTGGTGGGCGACGTCGAAGACGAACTGGTCCTCCGGCGTGCGGAAGCAGCGGTGCAGGGCGATCGTGAGCTCGACGACGCCGAGATTGGGACCGATGTGGCCGCCGTTTTTGGCGGTGACGGCGATCAGCTCGTCGCGAATCTCCTGCGCGAGCTGCGGCAGCTGCGCGACGGGCAGGGCCTGGACATCGGAGGGGCCGCGAATGCCGTCGAGCAGGCGGCCGGGCGGGTTGGAGGGAGCGGGGGGAGGAACGGACGGAGAGTCACTCATCGGGCGGGAACGGCGGGGCGGGCGGGGGGTCAGACCTCGCGCTCGGTGGCGAATTTCTCGAAGGCGACGCCTTCCTTCTGCTTCTTGAGCTGCTCGATCTTC
>DASZPP010000108.1:0-21310 GCA_035549975.1 Opitutus sp. | reverse complement strand
CCCGGCGCGCGTTCGAGATGGATGCGGACGAATCCGCCGGTGTCGACGCGCCGGAGCACCGCGAACAGCCGCCGCGCCGCATGCGCCGGCCGGCCGGACTCGTCGAGCCAGAAGATGTTTTGTCCGCGCAAGCGGGCTGGGCGCGCAAAAAAGATCCACGCGTCCGACGTCCGGTTCCGTGCGACGGCCGCCGCGGTGATGCGCGCATGCAGCGTCACGGGCGTCCGGGGGCTGTAATGGCGGGGGAGCTGGCCGGGCGCGAGTTGCGCCTGACGGATGTCGCGCTGGGGCGGCTTGCCCGATCGCACGCGGACCTCGAGCACGCGTTCCAGGTCGGCGCGCGTGATCGCGCCGGGCCGCAGCAATTGCGGCATGCGCGGATTACGCAGGTCGACGATCGTCGATTCGAGCCCGATGTGCGACGGACCGCCGTCGAGGATGTGCCGGATCTTGCGGCCAAGGCCGGCCTGCACGTGTTCAGCCGATGTCGGGCTCACGTAGCCGAATGGGTTTGCGCTCGGGGCGGCGACTGGAATGTCGGCCAGTTTCAGCAGTCGGCGCAGGAGCGGATGGCGCGGCATGCGGACGGCGACGCTGGGCAAACCGGCGGAAACGACATCGGGAACGATGTCGCGTTTCGGCAACACGAGGGTCAGCGGACCGGGCCAGAAGGTGCGGGCGAGCTTCAGGGCGGCTTCGTTCGGCTCGGCGATGGCGGCGAGCTGGCGAAGCGAGTGGATGTGGACAATCAGCGGGTCGCTTGTCGGGCGGCCTTTCGCGCGGAA
Source organism: Opitutus sp. (assembly GCA_035549975.1). Lineage (GTDB taxonomy): Bacteria > Verrucomicrobiota > Verrucomicrobiia > Opitutales > Opitutaceae > Opitutus. Next base: position 20,525 of record DASZPP010000108.1, on the reverse strand, counting down.
GATCTTCCGGCAGGCCCGGGCGTCGAGCGCGTTCGCGCCGAGGCCATAGACGGTTTCGGTCGGCACGGCCACAAGTTCGCCGCGGCGGAGCGCCCGGGCCAGCCGCGCGAGGTTGCGAGGCGTGCCGCGGTAGAGCCGGGCGTTTGGGGGGGACGTCATTGGGCGGAAACGAAAAAGGCCGGAGTCATCGACTCCGGCCCGGGAAAAACTGGCAAGCCGCAAGCGTTACTGGGCCAGCAGCATGTTGCGCGAATGCTTGAGCGTCTTGGTGATCGCGCGCTGGTGCTTGGCGGAAAGGTGCGTGTATTTGCGCGGAAGGATCTTGCCGGTGTCCGTGACGTAATTCCGCATCGCCTGCGGGTTGGTGAACGGGAGCTCGGCCGGCGTGAGGCTGCGCTGCTGCTGGGGCTGTTCGTTGGTGCTCATGAGCGAAAGGGAGCAGAAGGTGGTTTCGCGCGGAGGGTTGTCAACCCGCATTTTCCGGGCTGGCGACCCCACCCGGAATTGAACCGGGATCGGCCGCTTAGGAGGCGGCTGCTCTATCCATTTGAGCTATGGAGTCGGTCGGAGGACCCGGTTGCGTAACCGCGAAACGCCTGAAACACACGAAAAAACCGTGCTGAGTCGTGCTGCAGGCAGCAGTCGTGGTGCGAATATCCTTCACCGGCCAACGCGGTGAAATCCTGAGCCGCACCATTTAAATGAATGTCGTTTTATTTAGCTCATCTTGTCTCAGACGGGAAACGCCTCGCGTATTACTTACACTCGGGGCGCGAGCTTGCGGAGGATTAGATAGACGACGAAGGCCACTCCGAAGCCGACGAACCAGGCGTAGTCGTAGAGGTGAAGCAGGAACGGGGCGATGTTCGTGCCATCGATCACGTGGACCGTGGCGAGGAAGCCGGGGAGGCTCGGGAGGACGCCGAGGGTGAAGGCGAGGATGGCGACCCAGCTGAAGCCATTGGAAAAACGATAGGCGCCATCGGGAAGGTAGAGGTTGAGCACGTCGAGGTGGCGGCGGCGGATGACGAAGTAGTCGGCGATCATCACGCCGCCGATCGGGCCGAGCAGGCCGCTGTAGGCGACGAGCCAGAGGAAGATGTAGCCGCTCGGGTCGGCGACGAGTTTCCACGGCATGATGAGGATGCCGATCACGCCGGTGATGAAGCCGCCGATGCGGAAGGAGATTTTTTTCGGCGCGAGGTGCGCGAAGTCGTTGGCGGGCGAGACGACGTTGGCGGCGATGTTGGTCGCGAGCGTGGCGAGGCAGAGCGCGAGCATCGCGACGACGAGGAGGACGGGATTCTTGAAACGCGTGAGCACGTCGACGGGGTCCCAGATCGTCGTGCCGTAGATGATCGTGGTGGCGGAGGTGACGGCGACGCCGATGAAGGAGTAGAGCGCCATCGTGGTCGGGAGCCCGACGATCTGGCCGACCACCTGGTCGCGCTGGGTGTAGGCGTAGCGGGAGAAATCGGGGATGTTGAGCGAGAGCGTGGCCCAGAAGCCGACCATGCCGGTGAGCGCGGGAAAGAAGAACGTCCAGAACTGTCCGGCCTTCGGCTGGCCGGGATCGAAGGCGGATGGTTGCGAGAGGATCGGGCCGAAGCCGCCGGCGTTGCGGTAGGCCCACCAGAGAAGGAGCAGGCCGAGCGCGATGAGGAGGGGCGCCTTGATGTTGAGAAGGAGGCGGATCGTATCGATGCCGCGCCAGATCACGACCATGTTGACGGCCCAGAAAAAGAGGAAGCAGACGAACTGCGCGCCGGTGATGCCGAGAAAGTTGTCGGTCGAGCCGGCGGCGAGCGCGGGCTCGAAGACGGCGAGGATCTTGTAGATGGCGTTGCCGCCGATCCACGTCTGGATGCCGAACCAGCCGCAGGCGACGAGCGCGCGGAGGAGCGCGGGGAGGTTGGCGCCGGCGGTGCCGAACGAGGCGCGGCAGAAGACGGGGAACGGGATGCCGTATTTCGTGCCGGCGTGGGCGTTGAGGACCATCGGGATGACGACGATCAGGTTGCCGAGGAAGATCGTGAGGATCGCCTGCGACCAGTTCATGCCGCCGCCGATGAGCGAGGAGGCGAGCATGTAGGTGGGGATGCACGCGGACATCGAGATCCAGAGCGCGGCGAAGCTGAGCACGCCCCATTTGCGGCGGTCGCTCGTGACGGGCGCGAGGTCGGCGTTGTAGAGGTGCGACGACTGCGCGGACGTGAGGTCGAGTTCGACGTCGGGGGCGTTGTGGAAGCTGGACGGGGGCATTTTATTTAACCACGGATCACACGGATGGGCACGGATGAGATTAGCGGATGACGCGTTTCCAGCGGAGGTCGGCGTGCTTGAAGTTCAGGAGCAGGGCGAGGCGGAGATTGGTGACGGTCAAGTAGCCCATCATTTGGGCAAGATGGGTGGCGTTGAAGTCCTCGACGACCTTGGGATCTACCACAATGAGGTCGTCAACGATCAGATCCGGCACGAGCACGTCGACGAGTTGACCTTCATAAAGCACATCGAAGCGTTTCTGCTGATCAGCGCGATGGCCGCGTTTTCTCAGCTCGATGACGAGCGCGTTTTCGTAGGCCTTTTCGTCGAGCCCCGGCTTGAGTGTGTTAAGGACTTTCATCGCGGCGCCGATGATCGCCTCGCTCAACTCCGGATGAATCATCTTGTCGGTGCCCATCGATTCAGGCTCGTGAGATTGACCACGCGATAAAGGATAGTCGCTTCCCAACCGATGGACCACGGATTACACGGATGGGCACGGATAGATGCAGGAAATCGATGGCTTGGGTTTGATCCGTGTTCATCCGTGTAATCCGTGGCTAAAAATGGCTTGGGGTCCGTTTCAGGAACTCGCCGCGGCCGAGGGTGCCGGTGAACTGGCCGTCGCGCGCCGCGATTTCGCCGCGGACGGTGACTACGCTCGGGCGGCCCTCGATCGGCCAGCCCTCGAAGGCGGAGTAGTCGACGTTCATGTGCTGGGTCTTCGCGGAAATTTTGCCGCGGTAGTTCGGGTCGAAGACGACGAGGTCGGCATCGGCGCCGGGCTGGATCGCACCCTTGCGCGGGAAGAGGTCGAACTGCTTGGCGACGGCGGTGGAAGCGACATTCACGAACGTGTGCAGGTCGATCCGGCCGCGGGCGACGCCGTGGGTGTAGAGCAGGACAATGCGTTCCTCGAGCGACGGGATGCCGTTCGGAATTTTCGTGAAATCATCGCGGCCCATCTGCTTCCGGCCGGCGAAATCGAACGGCGCGTGATCGGTGGCGACGGTGTTGACGAGGCCATCGCGGAGCGCGTGCCAGAGGATCTCCTGGTTGCGCGCGTCGCGGAGCGGGGGCGACATGACGTATTTCGCGCCCTCGAAGTCCGGGCGCTCGGCGTAGGTTTTGTCGAGCGTGAGGTATTGGATGAGCGTCTCGATGCCGACGCGCACGCCGCGGCGGCGGGCGGCGATCGCCTCGCCGAGGGCTTCCTGGCACGAGAGGTGGACGATGTAGGTCGCGGCGCCGGTGAGTTCGGCGAACGTCATCAGGTGATGCACGCCCTCGGCCTCGACGGCGGGCGGGCGGCTCTCGTGATGCTGGCCGGGATCGGTCTTGCCGGCGGCGAGGAGCTCCTTGCTGCGCTCGGCGACGAGGGTTTCGTTTTCGCAGTGGGCGGTGACGACGACGCCGAGTTCCTTCGCGAGCTTGAGCGTGTGGTAGAGCTCCGTGTCGTCGATGCCGAAGGCGCCCTTGTAGGCGAGGAAGATTTTAAACGAGCTGACGCCGCGCGCGACGATCTCGCGAAGCTGTGCGGCGGTCGTGGCGTCGAATTTCGTGACGCCCATGTGGAAGCTGAAATCGCACGCGGATTTGCCGGCGGCTTTCGAGTGCCAGAGCTCGAAGGAGGCGAGCGCGTCGTCCTTGCGCGCGGGGCAGCACATCTCGATGAGCGACGTCGTGCCGCCGACGAGCGCGGCCTGCGAGGCGGATTCGTAGGTATCCTTCGCGAACGTGCCCATGAACGGCAGGTAGATGTGCACGTGCGGATCGATGAAACCCGGGAAGACGAACTTGCCCGTGGCGTCGATCACTTCGCAGCCGGGCGGTGCGGAGAGGTTGCGATCGATGCGGGTGATCGTTTCGCCCTCGCAGAGGATGTCGGCGATGAAGCGAGTGGAGGGCGTGACGATCTCACCATTTTTAATTAGAAGCGGCATATGGCGGAGAGGAAAACTCCAAGCATCAAGGTCCAAGCTCCAGAGAAGCTCCAAATTTCAATGCTCAATGCTTAGCCGGCGTTGCGATACATGCTGCAAAAGATCAGGTGAAGCTCCTTGGCTTCGCGGAAGAGATTCCGTGCTTCGGGGTCAGGGCGGGCTCGCTGGCCGCGATTACACGCAGAAAGAATTTCGTTTCTTTGGCTTCCTTCGAGCAGCGGCCGATGGTGTGGCGGAAATCTTTTTTTTGAAACACCCTCGCTGGCTTCGCAGTAATTGGCACCGATGCTCGTGCCACAGCCGACGAGCTGGTCAATCAAGCGATCGTTCTCGGGGCCGCGGGGGACTTTTTTCACGAAACGAACGATCGCTTCATCGAAAACGGCCGTTCGCTCCTCGAGGTCGAAGGCGGGCCGAGCCTTCGGCGGGGCCTCGCTCAACAGCCACGATTTGCCGTCGGATTCGGGATAAGTCGACGAAGGCTTTCCGGCGGTAACACGACTGGATCTTGGCGATTGAAGCTTCACTGGAGCTTGGATGTTGGGCTTGGAGCTTCCGATGTATTTTCAAGCGTTGCGTGAAAGTGCATCGGCTTGCTTGGCGAAGTCGTCGCCGGACCATTCGGCGTCGCTTTTCACGTGTTTCGTGGTGGCGGCGGCTTTCTGGGCGGCTTTGCGGGCGGTTTGTTTTTGGACGAGGCCGGCGTGCGTCGTGAAATAATCGAGGCTCCTGCCGCGGAAATCGGCAAGGGTTTCGAATTTGTGCTGCGCCATGAATGCGAGGAGTTCGTCGCACATGGGCTTCACGCACTCGTAGCCGGCCTTCATCACACCGGTGCAGACCTGCACGGTGTCGGCGCCGAGAAGGATGAACTCGGCGGCGTCGCGTCCGCTCTCGATCCCGCCGAGGCCGGAGAGCGAGCGGCCGGGGAACTCGGCGCGGATGAGCTGGGCGACCTCCATCACCATGCGGAGCGCGATCGGTTTCACGGCGCGGGAGGAGTAACCGCCGGAAGTCGTGAAGCCCTCGACGGTCGGCTCGGGGCGGAGCGTGTCGAGGTTCACGCCCATGACGGAGCGAATGGTGTTGATCGCGCTGATCCCGGTGGCGCCGCCGCGGAGGGCGGCGCGCGCAGGGTCCTCGATGCGCGTGATGTTGGGCGTCATTTTTGCCCAGAACGGCTTTTTCGCGATGGACTTCACCCAGCCGCAAACCTCCGCGAGGATTTCGGGATCCTCGCCCATCGCGGAACCCATCTTGCGCTCGGGCAGGCCGTGCGGGCAGGAAAAGTTGAGCTCGAAGGCGTCGACGCCGGCGGCCTGGCAGCGCTCGACGATTTCGATCCACGCGTCCTTCCGGTATTCCTCCATGATCGACGCAATCAGGACGCCGGACGGATGCTGGTCCTTGCACCGTTTGAATTCATCGAGCCAGATTGCGAACGGGCGGTCGGAGATGAGCTCGATGTTTTCCCAGCCGATGACCTCGCCGGAGGCGGCGTGAAGTTTCGCGTAGCGCGGGGAGACGTTGATGACCTTCGAGGCGTCGAGGCTGACGGTCTTGGCGATGACGGCGCCCCAGCCCTCGCGGAACGCGCGCGTGATGACGCTGAGGTTGGTGCCGGGCGGGCCGGAGGCGATGACGAACGGATTCGGGAGCTTCAGTCCGTCGACGGTCGTGGCGAGAGTGGGCATGGTCGTGGTGAATGGAAACGCACGCGGCTTGGGCCGTGCGCAATGGTGAAACGACAGCCGCGAAGGCGACGGTTTGAGGCTGGCGCGGCGGCGGGAAATTTCCAAGCTGCAAACCGCGGGGGAAAGCGCGGCGAGGACCACGCGCCCACCTTGCGAAGATGCCGCTCGAACCAAGACGCACGATCACGGAACTGAAAGAGTTGCGCGCGTTCACGGCGGATGCGGACGGCGCGCAGCGGGTGGCGTTTACGCCGACCTGGGTGGCGGCGCGCGCGTGGCTGTGGCAAAAACTCGCGGCGATTTCCGGCGCGGAGGTGCATTCGGACGCGGCGGGAAATCTGTGGGGGACGCTGCGCGGAGCGAGCAAGCGGGCGTTGCTGATCGGCGGACACATCGATTCGGTGCCCGACGGCGGGTGGCTCGACGGATGTTTGAACACGCTCGCGGGCGTGGAGATTTTGCGGCGGATCGCGGAGGAGTTTCACGGCAAGCCGCCTGTGACGGTGCGGGTTGTCGATTGGGCCGACGAAGAAGGCGCGCGGTTCGGGAAAAGCCTGTTCGGTTCGTCGGCGTGCGCGGGTTCGCTCGTGATGGACGAGGCGCGCAGGCTCGTCGACCAGCGGGGCGTGCGGCTGCCGGAGGCTTTGCGCGAAGTCGGGATCGAGTTCGAGCGCGTGAAGGAGAGCGGCGTGGAATTGAAAAACGCGGCGGCCTATCTCGAGCTGCACATCGAGCAGGGGCCGGTGCTGCTCGATCTCGATCTGCCACTGGGCGCGGTGCTCGGGACGTTCGGCGTGGAGCGGCACGCGATCACGTTTCGCGGGCAGGCGGCTCACTCGGGCTCGACGCCGATGAACCGGCGGCGGGATGCGTTTCTCGCGGCGGCGCGGATGAGCCCGGAGATCTATGCGATCGCGCAGCGCAGCGGGAACGGCGTGTGCACGATCGGCGCCTGCACGACCAGGCCGGGGATCGTGACGAGCGTCGTCGAGGAGTGCCGGATCACGCTCGACCAGCGGCATCTCGACGGGGCGAAGCTCGCGACGATGCTGTGCGAGGCGCGGGAGGCGAGCGAGCGATTCGCGAAGGAGGGGAACGTGAGCGTGGCGTGGGAACGGTTGTGGCGGATCGAGCCGCGGCCGTTTCACCCGGAGTTGATAGCGATGTGCGATGAGGCGATCCGCGAGAGCTGTGGCGTGTCGCACCGATTGCCGTCGGGGCCGTTGCACGACGCCGCGGAAATGTGCGGCGCGGGCGTGCCGACGGTGATGATGTTCGTGCAGAGCCTGCGCGGGATCAGCCACAACAAGATCGAGGACACGCGCGAGGAGCACCTGGAGTTGTGCGTGAAGGCGTTCGACCGGCTGGCGGCGAAGGCGATGGCGTGGATCGGTTCGGACGCCAGCGGCCATTAAGAACTTGAAGGACAAGGGATCGCTTCGCTACGGAAGAAGGCGGTGACGATCACCCTGGGTTCCTACAGCTTCGACTCGTCCGACATCGGAACGATGGCGGGAATGCTGGTCATTGCGCTGGGATTATGGATGGGCGTGCGGCAACACCGCCTTCGCTGGGAGCTGGAGGAAGCGCAGAAGAACCAGAAGATGACCGAGGATGAAGTGCGGCGAAGGATGACCTGGATCACGTGGCGGCCGATCGGCCTGCTGGCGCTGGGACTGGCGCTCGTGATCGCGGCGGTCGCGACGTTGAAAAAGTAGCGATCGCGGTCGCGCGGCCTGAAGCAGCGCGCTACTTCAACACGGCGTGCTCGGCGGCGATGAGGTCGCGGACCTTGGATCTGGCGTCGGCGAGGGGGAGTTCGCCCTTGTCGATCTTGGCGAGGAAGGATTTTTGCGCGGCGTAATCCTTGTTCGCGACGCCGGCCTTGCTCTGGAGCATGCGCCAGGCTTTGCGGCGCTCGACGGCGAAGAGTACCATCTGGCGGGAGACGGCGTAGTATTTCAGTTTTCCGTGTTCCTCGGCCTTGATGTAGCAGCCGAAGTTTTTGACGAAGCTGCGGTGCGCCGGATCGAAGACGCGGCGGTGGATGACGTCGTCCTGCGTGATGAACCAGAGCTGGTCGTCCATCAAGGTGAGCCCAGCGGTGTCCTCTTCCTTGATCGCTTTCACGTGCTTGCGGAAGCGCGCCTCGGTGATTGCCCAGTGCGCGACGCCATAGGCGTATTCCTCGCCGGTCGACGCGAATTTCGTGCGCCACCAGTCGCGGTCGACGCTCGGGTTGCCCTTGAGGTCGAAGGCCTCCTGCGCGGTTTCGCCCCGGCGGGGGTTGAAGACGAACTCGGGCATGCCCCGCGCGTCGCGGACCATCTTCGCCTGGTCGGCGCTCATGTTGTCGGCGACGCCGTGTTCGGGCTGGCAGGTCGTGTAGGCCTGGAAGAACGCGGTGCCGCGATACTCGAGGCCGTCGAGGATCGCCTTGTAGAGCTTGGCGGCGTTGGCCATCGAGACCTGCGCGACGAACGGCGAGCCGTGGCCGCTGGTGAACGCCTCGGCGACGTTCTTCTTCTCGATCAGCTTGCCCTGCGAGGCGACGCCGAACTGGTTCATGTCGTAGCCGCCGAGCATCGTGGACGAGTCGGAGTTCTGGCCGCCGGTGTTCGAGTAAACCTGCGTGTCGAGCATCATCATCTTCACGTTCGGACGGTTTTGCAGGATCACCTTCGAGACGTTCTGGAAACCGATGTCGCCGAGCGCGCCGTCGCCGCCAATCACCCAGACCTTCGGAAGTTCGCGGATTTCCTGCTCGTTCATCAGCGCATCGTCGAGGTGGGTGAGCGTGAAATAGTCGGCGTCGCTCGCGACTTTTTCCGCGCGGTCGAGCAGCGCGTCGGCCATGCGCTCGGGCGCGACGGAGCGGCGGGCGTGGTCGACGATCACGGACTCGGCCATCAGCCACGAGATCGTGGCGCCGTCCTGGAAGAGCGAGTTCATCCACGGATAGGGATGCGGGTTCGACGGCGGCGTGGAGCCGTAGACCGTGTTACAGCCGGTGCTCGCCCCCATCATCATCACGGACATGCCGTTCGCGCGGCGGCCGTCGACGGACTGGAGTTCCTTGTGGTTGAACGCGTCCTGCTCGAGCACGGCGGCAAGGCCGCCGACGAGATGTTCGTCGGTGATCGCGCCGTGCTTCGCCTCGTAGGCGGCGATGCGCCTGGCGGTGTCCTTCTCGTTTTCGCCGCCGAGGCCGACGATGACGTGCGCGAACGTTTTCCGGAAGAGTTCGTATTCCTTTTCGTCGCGAGCCTTCAGCGCGGCGAGTTTGGCCGGACCCTCGGTCTTGAGGCGCGCGGCCTTGGTGCGGAGGCGGTCGGCTTTCTTGTGATAGATCGGCCGCATGAACGCCTCGGTGACGGACGCGGCTGAGCGGAGGATGCTCTTTTCGCCGCAGCCGGCGCAGGCGCCGTCGCCGGAGACGAGCGCCTCGTAATTGCGACGGACCATGAGGTGATTGCGGAGCGTGGCTTCGCGCGAATTCGCGGCGTCGGCGTCGGTGTAGAGGCCAAGGAATTTTTGCGGCGTGTCGGGCAGCAGCCGCGAGAAAACCTGCGCGGTCGTTAGCTCGGCGTTGAGGTCCTCGGTCTCGCGCGTCATGCGCAGCGCGTCATGGTCGCCGCAGACCTGCACGCACTCGCCGCAGCCCTTGCAGAGATCGGAAACGAAGATCGCGAACAGCCCGCCGGCGCCGGGCGTCTTCGCCTCGAGCGAACGGAAGATCGCGGGGACGGCGGTGTAGGCGAGCGGGAGCTTGGCGATGATGGCGACGAACTCGGCCTTGGCCGCATCGGAGACGGTGGCGAGAGCGTTGACCTCGTCGCGGACGATGTCCTTGAACGGCACCTTGGTCTTCGCCTTGACGGAGTCGTTCATCTTCGCGCGGGCGCGCGCCTCGAGGCCGGGGAGCTCGGCGCCGAATTTCAGGCGTTGCTCGCGGTCGGTGACGTAATTGTTGACGGCGGTCTTGAGGACGGTGGACACGTCCTGCGCCATGTTCGGCAGCGCGGTGTCGGGGCACGCGGTGATGCACTCCATGCATTGCGTGCAGTTCTCGGCGATGTAGACGGGCGTCTCGCGGCGGGCGACGTATTTGGACTGCGTGGCGCCGGAGCCGGCGGCCATGACGCCGACGGAAGCGAAAGCGCCCGCGGGCTGGTGGTAGCCGAAGCCGCCGCGGAATTCGGAATCGAATTTCGCTAGCGACTGGAGCGGCGCGCGGGCGGGCTGGGCGGCGGGCATCGGAACGCTGCCGCAACCGGATGAGCCGCATCCGGCGGTCGGCGGGAAATGGTGCTGGCCCTGCGGCGCGAGGAGCGGATTGCGCATCGACGAGCGGTCGGGATCGGAGGCGGCGCCATACTTGATCTCGGTGACGAGCGAGAAGCCCTCGTTCATCACCGTCATGTTCGACACGACGACGGCGTCGCCGAAGCGGCCGAACTTCTTGACGTATTGCTTGTGGACGACCTTCTGGAAATTTTCCTCGGTGATCCGGAAGGTTTGCAGAAACGGCGACACGCGGAAGAAGGCGCCGAGGAAGGAATTTCCCTGCATGCGCAGCTGGAGCTCGACCTGGTTGGTGGCGCGCTTGGCGATGTCGAAGCCGGGCAGGATGTAGATGCGGATGTTGTTTTCCTGAATCCACTGGCGGTATTTCGCGGGGACGCGCTGCCAGGCGACGTCGGGCGACTCGCTGGATTCCCAGACGAGCGCGCCGCCTTTTTTCAGGCCTTCGAGCGGGTTTGTATGCGTGAACGCCTTCGGGTCGCAGCAGAGGACGACGTCGACGTGGTTGAGCTCGCAGTTCACCTTGATCGGCGAAGGGGCGACCGTGAGGTAGTAGTTTGTCGGCGCGCCCTTTTTCTCGGAACCGTATTTCGGGTTCGCCATGACGAAGAGCTTGTCGACGAGGAAGCCGTCGGCGTCGTAGCTCGGGTTCTGCTCGGAGATGAACTGGCCAAAGTCGCCGATGATGGAGCCGAGGTTCTTGCCGGTGGTGATCATGCCCCAGCCGCCGATCGAGTGGAAGCGGACGGCGATCGCGCCCTCGGGAAGCAGCGACGGCGTGTCCTTGCTGATGACGGCGGAGGGATGATCGACGCCGAGGACGAAGTAGGTCTCGCCATCGGCGGCAGTGCGGCCGTCGGTGCGCGCGGTCTGGCCGGTGGCGAACTCATAGGCGCCGAGCGAGTGCTCGGGGCGAAAGTCGCGCGAGCCGATGCCGTAGGCGCCGCGGAAGAGGCGCGGCGTTTCCTCGGGGGCGAGCGCGGGCAGCGCGCCGACGCCGGTGCGGTGAATCTCGTTGGCTTTGCCGAGGGCGACGCGGATGTCGCGGGCGAGCGGGTTGTCGCCGGCCATGCCTTCGTCGGTGCGCTCGAGGATGATGACATTTTTCTTGCCGCGAAGCGCGCGGATGACAGCGGCCTCGGGGAATGGGCGGATGACATTGATGTGGATCGAGCCGACCTTCGCGTTGCGCTGTTCGCGGAGATAATCGCAGGCGGCCTCGATGTTGTCGGCGGCGCAGCCGAGCGAGACGAAGACGGTGTCGGCATCCTCTGTCTTGTATTCGTGGATGAGCCCGTAGTGGCGGCCGGTGAGCCGGCCGAATTCGGCGTAGGCGTGCTCGAGCAGGCCGAGGATGGGTTCGTTGAAATTGTTCCGGCGCGCGACGACGCCGTTCATGTGGTGCTCCTGATTCTGCACCGGGCCGAGGAGGACGGGATTTTTCAGGTCCATCATCTGCGGGACGCGGCGGCGCTTCGGACCGAAGAGTTCGCGCTGCGCGGGCGTGGGGCAGTCGATGAGCTCGTCGGGCGCGCCGAGGTATTCGCGCAGGAAGTCGGCCTCGGGCGAAAGATACATGCGCTCGGAGTGCGTCGTGAGCATGCCGTCCTGGATGTTCATGCCCGGGTTGAGCGAGAGCTCGTTGACGCGGCGGAGGATGATCGCCTGGTCGGCGGCCTGCTGGGCGTCGCGCGCCATGAGCATTGTCCAGCCGGTGTCGAGCGCGCCGTAGAAATCGTCGTGGCCGCAGTGGACGTTGAGCGCGTGTTTGGTCAGAGCGCGGGCGCCGACCTCGAGGACCATGGTCGAGAGTTTGCCCGGCGCGTGGTAGTACTGTTCCATCGCGTAGGCGATGCCCTGGCCGGAGGTGAAGTTAACCGTGCGCCGGCCCTGCACGGCGTAGGCGGTGGCCCCGCCCTGGGCGGCGTGCTCGCCCTCGGTCTCGACGGCGACCTTTTGCTGGCCCCAGACGTTGAGCTCACCCTGCGCGAACGACTGCTGGTAGATTTCGCCGCCCTCGGTCGAAGGCGTGATCGGATAAAACACGCCACCCTCGGTGATGCGGGTCTCGACGTGCTGGGTGACGAGGTAGTTCCCGTTGCACGTGACGCGAATGCCGGGATACTTGGGTCGGTTGGCGGATGGGGCGGGTGAGCTTGTCGGGGCAGCGGCAGTCTCACCGGTTACGGTGGTGCTCATAAAGGGGTGCGGATCCGGGGGATTTAGGAACCGAGGGGAAAGGGGCCTGACGACCGGCGCACGATGGGCGCTTTTCCGCCGGATTCAAAGAGAAATGCTGACCTAAACGGTCGCGCGGAAAAACGGCGCCGTCGGTCGCGGATGGCGGGACGCGAGCGGTGGCAGCGGAGTCACGGGTGCGGGCGTGAGTGAGTGAGGGGGCGTCCGTTCGTTCACGCTCGCGGCCACGACGAAGTTGGCGGTGGCAGTGACGCCAGGCGGCGGGGACTACGGCGAGCTGGCGATGAGCGCGCAGCCGAAGACGTTGGCGGTCACGGCGCCCCACTCGTTTTCGGCCTGGAACCGGATCGTGAGAGGCTTGCCGCCGCCGGGCACGGAGGACGGGATCGGGTAGCGGACGAGCTGAATATCGCCGGGGCCGTCCGACGCGAGTGGCGGGCCCGCGAGCTTCGTGTCGTTCACAAACACATCGAACTTGTTCGGACGGTCGCGGCTGCCAAAGGCACAGACGAGCGCGAGCGCGTGGGCGTTCTTCGGGTCGAGCTCGTAGCTGAAGGAGCCTTTCTTCTGCGCCTCGCGCCACGTGCGCTCGCCCAAGGCGCCGGTCTGCGTGTCGGTGCCGGTAAAATGATGCGCCGCCTCGGAGACCGGGTCGCCGGCGGAGACAAAGTCGATGGCGCTGGCGCGAGCCTCGGTCCACTGTTTTTCGGTGGTCGCGATCGCCTGCTGCTCGCGAGTCCACGCGGCGGGCGTGAGCCGGCGCCAGTAAACCGTGTAGCGCTCGTGCTGGATTTTGTAGAACGGCGCGAGCAGGACGTCGTGCGGCTGGGCGAGATCGTGCGTGCGGAAGAGCAGCGGGCTGCGGGAAACCATCTCGACCTGGCGGAGCCAGTCGGCGCGATCGGTGACGAACGCGGGCGGGACGGGATCCGGGAAGCGGGCCTGATCGAGCTGGTCGCGCGTGTAGGGGTTGGGCATGTCGACGCTGCCGAGTTTGCCGGCGAGGACGATCGGGCCGTAGAGCAACGCGACCATGTGAGCGTCGCCGGGAAGGTCCTCGGTGTGCAGCGTCATCGGGAAACGAACTTCGACGACGTCGCCGTCGCGCCACGTGCGGCGGAGCTCGGCGTAGGAGGACGGCTTGCTCGCGACGTTGACGGGCTGGCCGTTGACGGTGATCGCAAGCGGACGGGCGGCCCACGCGGGATGGCGGATGCGGAGCGCGAGATCGGTCGGCGCGGCGCAATTGAAGACGAGGCGGGTGGTGTCGCTGTCCGGGAAGGTCGTTTCCTGATGAACCGTCAGGTGACGCTCGCGCCAGTCGAGGTCGGCGGCGATGAAGAGATTCACGAACAGCGTGTCGGCCGAGTGCGAGAAGATCGTGTCGCCGTATTTGGCGTGGTTTTCCATGCCGGTGCCGACGCAGCACCAGAACGAGTTCTCGGGCGTGGAGTAGGTTTTGAAATGGCCGGGCGCGAGCGACATCAGGTAGACGAACAGGCCGCGGGCGGGATCCTGCGAGGCGAGGATGTGGTTGTAGAGCGCGCGCTCGTAGAAATCCATCGTGCGGGCCTGCGGGTCCCACTCGAAGAGGTGGCGCGTGAGCTTGAGCATGTTGTAGGTGTTGCACGTCTCGGTCGTCTCGGCGTCGAGGTGGTCGGCGAAATCGTCGACCGGGAAGAAGTGCTCGCTGTCGCTGTCGCCGCCGATGACGTAGGAGCGGTGGAGCGCGACGCGGTCCCAGAACGTCTCGGCGATTTCGTGGAGGCGCGGATCGCCGGTGAGCTCGAATTGCCGGGCGGCGCCGATCATTTTTGGGATCTGCGTGTTCGCGTGGAGACCGTTGAGCTCGTCCTTGCCCTGCGCGAGCGGATCGAAGACGGCGGACTGGTTGAACGCCTCGGCGAGCTTGAGGTGGTCGGGGTTGCCGGTGATCGCGTAGAGATTGGCGAGGACTTCATTCATGCCGCCGAACTCGGTCTTCAGCGAGGCCTGCATCTGGTCGTGCGTGAGGCGGCCGACGCGGAACTTGATCCAGCCGGCCATGCCGTTGAGGATGTCGAGCGCCTGCTTGTCACCGGTGAGCTGATAAGCGTCGACGAGGCCGGCCATGATTTTGTGGAGGGTATACCACGGCGCCCACACGGGCTTGCCGGTCTCGACGCGATCGAAGAACGACTCGGGAAAGGCGGAGAGATAGCCCTCGTGAAATCCCGCCTTCGGTGAGGCGGCCTGGCAGCGGGCGAGTTCGGCCACGATGGTGGTGACGCGCTGTTTGAAGGTATCATCGCCCGTGCTGCGATACATCAGCGAGCAGGCGGACAGATAGTGGCCGAGCGTATGGCCGCGGAGCTCGACGCCCGGTGATTCCCAGCCGCCGTAGGGTTCGGCGGTGGACGGCAGGTCGACGTTGAGGCGAAAGGTGTGGAGCAGCCGCTCGGGATCGAGGCTCAGCAGGTAGACGCGGTCGCGCTGCATGGCGTCGCGAAACGGACCGGGGCCAAGACGAACCTCGGCGAGGTCGAACGGTTGCGCAGCGAGCGGAGCCGCGAGTTTCACGGGCGTCGCGCGGGCCAACGCGAGCCCGAGCGAAGCGAAAGCGAGCAAGGCGAAGAGGCGGGGCTTCATGACGGCAACAAGAGAACGCGGATTGCGGCGCGGCAAGACGGGGCGCCGCTGGACGGTAAAGCTGGCGCGGGCGTTCGTTGCGCATAGGTGTGAAGCCGTGAGAATCGGCGCGAAGACCGCAGGCGGACGGGACGAGATCGTGACAATCCGCGGCATGATGGGCGTGTGCCATCTGTTGATCGAAGGCGAAACGCGCGACGTCGCGATGCTCGACACGGGGCTGGTCGGCGAGCCGGCGCAGATTCGGTGGAAATTGCGTCGGCGCGGACTCGGGCCGGAAAACGTGAAGGCGATCCTGCTGACGCACGGGCATCTCGATCACGCAGGCAATCTCGCCTGGGCGAAGGCGTGGTCCGGCGCGCCGATCCACGCGCATCCACTCGAGCAGATGCACATCGACGGAACGTTTCCGTATCGCGGACCGAACGCGTGGTGCGGACGGCTCGAGCGCGCGGGGAGGAAGGTGCTCGGCGTCGGCGCGCCGGCGAAGATCGACGTGGCGATCGACGACGGCGACGAGCTGCCGTTCTGGGGCGGATTGCGCGTGGTGCACCTGCCGGGCCACACGCTCGGGCACTGTGGATTCTACAGCGCGTGGCACGACGTGCTGTTCAGCGGGGATTTGTTCGCGAGTTATTTTTTCCGCGGCGGGGTGTTGCCGCCGCCGATCCTGAACAGCGCACCGGAGCTGATCTGGCCGAGCTTGAAAAAGGCGCAGGCGCTGAATCCGCGATGGATGGTGCCGCAGCACTACGATTTTCTCGACGGCGCGCTGCACCGGCGGCGGTTCGACGCGTTGATGGAACGGATCGCGTGGCGCCGGCGCGAGCGGACGCGGCCGGCAGTATGAGCGCGGCGGACTTAGGAACGGGCAAAGAAGTCGTCGTGGGTCTCGACCGACAGCTCGCCGTTGAGCTGCGGCCGGATCGTGCGCGACTTCGATGGTGCCGGGGCGGGCGCCGCGGGTGAAGCGGGTGGAGTGGCAGCGGTGGTCGTCGTTGCCGCGGGACTGGGCTTCGCCGGCGAGCCGGCGGTCGCGGCGGAAGTTTTTCCGCCCATGAGCGACTGCAGGCTGGCGACGGCCTGGCTGAGAATGGCGGCCTGGTCGTTCAGCTCCCTGGCGGCGGCGGCGGTCTGTTCGGAGCTGCTGGCGTTGGACTGCGTGATTTTGTCCATCTGGACAACTGCAGTCGTCACCTGGCTGATGCCTTCGTGCTGCTCGCTGGACGCGGTGGCGATTTCGCCGACGAGTTGGTCGAGGTGGCGGATCTGGTTTTGAATCGTCTCGAAGCTGCGGGCGACGTCGGTGCTGATCTGCGCGCCCTGCTGGCTCTTGGCGACCGAGTCCTCGATCTTGGCGGTCGTTTCCTTGGCGGCCGTGGCGGAGCGCTGGGCGAGGGCGCGGACCTCTTCGGCGACGACGGCGAACCCCATGCCGGCCTCGCCGGCGCGGGCGGCTTCGACCGCGGCGTTGAGCGCGAGGATGTTGGTTTGAAAAGCGATCTCGTCGATGGTCTTGATGATTTTTGCGATGTCGGCGGAGGAAGCGTTGATGGCGCTCATGGCCGTGCCCATCGCCTGCATGTGCTGCGAGCCGGTGTCGGCGGAGGTGCGGGCCTCGCCCGCGGCGTGCTTGGCCTGCTGGGCGCTCTCGGCGTTGCGCTTGGTCATGCTGTTGAGCTCCTCGAGCGAGGCGCTCGTTTCCTCGAGCGAGGCGGCCTGTTCGCTGGAGCCGGTGGCGAGCGACTGGCTCTCGGAAGAAACGCGTTCGCTCGAAGTGGAAACCTGGCGGGACGCGGTGACGAGGCGGTCGGCGATCGCGTCGAGCGCGCGCCGCACGGCATGCTGGATGCCGAACGAGAGCGCGATCGCGATCAGCACGAGGCTGGCAAAGCCGATGAAGATGGCGCGGGTGGCGCTGGTCACCGCGGCGTTGATGCCGGCGCCGGCGGCCAGGCCTTGATCGTGGTTCTGCGTCGTCTCCTGGTGGACCGCGGTCAGGAACGGGTCGACCCGGTTTTTCTTGAGCTCCATCGCCTGCTGGCTCTCGCCGCCGGCGGCCAGTTTGATGATTTCGTCGACGGATTTGGCGTAGCCGTTGTGGACCCCGGCGAATTTTCCGACGGCCTCGGCGCCGCCGCTGTTCGCGTTGATGCGGATGTAGTCCTTCACCAGGCCGTCCATTTTCTGCAGGTTGGCCCGCAGCTTGGTCGCGAGGTCGGCCTGCAGATCCTCGTTCCTGGTCATGATGTCCTTGAGCAACAATGTGGAGTTGTCGTTCACGAGATATTCGATCTGGCCCACGAGCGCGATGTCAGGCAGGCAGGCTTCGGTGATCTGGGTCGCGCGCGAGCGGATCGAGCGGAGCTGGAGGAAGCTGACGGTGCCGAGGGCGCAGGCGATGAGGGTCAGACTGCCAAATCCGAGCCCGATGCGACGGCCGATGGTTTGAGTGCGATTCATGGCTTCAGCGCGCGGCGATCGCCGGCGATCGGTTAATTGGTCTTGAGCGGATAGTCGGCGGCGCCGGGCGACTTGCCGTCGATCTTCACGACCTTGACGGTGTCATCCACGTCGCTGTCGCGGATGTAGCCGATCCCGCCTGGCGTCTCGGCGACGAATTTTTTGACGGCGGCGCCGGTCGGGAGCGCCTTGGGCGCGGCGGCGACGGCGCCGGTGAAAGTGGCCTCGACAAAATATTCAGAATACTCGGATTCGCTCATCTTGTAGATGCCTTTGAGGGCGGCCGCGCGTTCGGGCCGGCCGACATCCTGCACGACGATGACGAGCTTGGTGCCGTCGGGGGTTTTGGATTTCTCGGCCTTGAAGTATTTCGTGAGCTCGGCGGCGCCGACGCCGTCCAGGCCGCAGGTTTTGTTGACGACGACCGCCAGGTCGGCGGCGCGCGCGTTTCCGGCGAGCCCGGCGAGGGCGATGACGAGGATCGTGATTGAGCGGAACATGGCGGATTCTCCTCCTCCGTTCAGAAGCGGAACGAGAGCTGGTTCGAAAACTCGTCCGTCGAGGCCTCGCCGGCAGGCTGGGAGTGATCGAATTCGAACTTGAGCGCCATCATGCTGGTGAAGTCGTAGCGGAGGCCGACCTGCGCGTCCCACGACGAGACATCCTGGCCGATGAGGCGCAGCACCGGATCGCCGCCGGCGGAGTCCTGCCATTGCAGGCGGACGTAAGGGCGGAGCTTGCCGAATTTGCGCGAGAGCTGCGTGTAACCGGAAAACGTCCAGTGGCGGTGCCCGTCGCGAGGCTGGTCGCCGACGAGCGCGCCTTCGGTGAACCACTCGACGACCGGGCTTTTGTAGACGGCGAAACCGCTGAAGATGACTTGATCGATCCGCGTGAGGTCGGGCGCGTTTGCCGGATCGAGGGCGGTGGTCAGCGTATCGTGGTAGGCGCCGGCGCCGAACTGCCAGTAGGCGAGGGCCTCGGGCTTGGCGCGCAACTGGAAATTGAAGGCCTTGAAATTATTGTCGTCCTCGATCTGGAGGGCCTCGTGCTCGTTCGAGGTGTAGTTGCGGCCGTTCGAGACTTCGAGCGAGTAGCTCAGGCCGGCGGAGCCGGAAGGGATGTCGCCGTTGAGCGAGAGGCCGGTGCTGTGGACCGGCAGAATGCCGAAGTTGTCCTCGAAGAGGAACAGGTTCGGCCGGTCGCGGGTGGTCTGGAAATAGGTGCCGTTGTGATAGAAATTGTTGTACCAACCCATTGCCGTGTGGAAACGGCCGACGTCGAGGTTGAACGCGTCGTTGAATTTGTAGCTCACAAACAGCCGCTCGATCTCGTAGACGAAGCCGCCATGGTTGGAGGCGACGACGTAATCCGAAGTGGCGCTGGCCTGTTCGTTGACCCTCGCCGTGGTGACGAGATCGACATCGCCGAGCGTGACGCTGTTGGGTTCGTCCGGGGCGTTGTTGACGGCATACTCGACGCTTCCAAGGACGTTGAGGCGGACCTCGGGCCACTTTTGCTTCGCGGTGGCGACGGATTGCGAGGCGACCTCGCCGAGCTGCTGGCGCAATTGCTGATTCTCCTGCTGCAAGTTCTGCAACTGGGCCTCGAGCTTGCCAACCCGCTCCTCGATCGAGGAGGGCGGCGTGGTTTCCGCGCGCAGCGGCAAGGCGAGGGCGCAGCCGAGTAGCACCGTGCCGAAGGTTATTTTTGGGTGGAGCGGATGGCGGATGCCGGAGGTCGAAAGCGAGGTCATCACGGTCGAAAATCGGCTGCCGGGCGGGGCTCTGTAGCGGCAAAGCCGCGACGGCCTGCGCGGATTTTGGCGGAAACCGCGCAGAAACTGTCTGTCGCCGTGAGCTTGCAGCCGGAGCCGCGGATGCGCCCGTCGCCGGCGGCATCTTGTCGCATCCCAATGCGAAGCCGCGACGCAGCGCGCTCGTGCGGGCTAGATTTTCCAGCTTTGGAGAATGCGGAGGTAGTTCGCGCGCTCGAAGGCGGCGGGGTCGGGACAATGGCGGTGGTTGAGCGCGCCGCGGAGCTGTGCGATGCTTTCGTAGTCGTGTTCCGCCATCCAGCACTGGAGTTCCTCGAGCAGGGACGCGAGGGACTGGGGACCGTTCTTCAGCAAGACCGAAACGACCTGCACGGCGGCGGCGCCGGCGAGGAGCGCCTTGACGACGTCATCGCCGGTGTGGACGCCACCGGTGGCGGCAAGCGAGCACTTGAGCTGCGGTGACAGGATCGCGAGCCAGCGGAGGCGGAGGAGCAGTTCGCTCGAGTCGGAGAGGTGAAGCGACGGCTGGACGTCGAGCTGGTCGAGATTGAAATCGGGCTGGTAGAAACGGTTGAAGAGAACGATGCCGGCGGCGCCGGAATCCTGCAGCGATTGCGCGAAACAGGGCAGGGCGGAATGGAACGGAGAGATCTTGACCGCGACTGGAATGCGAATGCTCGCGGTGATGTCGCGCACGGTTTCGATGAGTGCCGTCTCGACGAGGTCGGGCGGCAGCGTGGGGTCGGTGACGAGTTGGTAGAGGTTGAGCTCGAGGGCGTCGGCGCCGGCGGACTCAAGGCGGCGTGCGTAGTCGAGCCAGCCGCCGGGCTGGTTGCCATTCAGCGAGGCGATGACGGGGATCGAGAGCGTGGCCTTGAGGCGTTCGAGCTGGTGGAGGTAGCGGTCGGGCGCGAGCTGGTATTCCTCGAACGCGGGAAAATAGGAGGTCGCCTCGGCGTGACTCGCGGCGGAGGCTTCGGTGTGATAGACGAGCGCGCGCTGCTCGAGGGCGATCTGCTCCTCGAAGAGCGAGCGCATGACGATCGCGGCGGCGCCGGCCTGCTCGAGCTGGACGGCGGAGGCGAGGTGGTCGGAGAGCGGCGAGGCGCCGACGACGAGCGGATTGCGAAGCGGCAGGCCGAGGTAGGTGGTCGAGAGGTTCATGGCGCGCCGCGCGCGGCACGGCGCGCGGTTTTCGGGGTTTCGGTTTTTGGGTTCCGGGTTTCGGGCTGGATCGGCGCGGTGCGTTCATTC